>NZ_JANRMI010000003.1:0-305614 GCF_029531655.1 Bdellovibrio svalbardensis | reverse complement strand
CGTCTGCGCACTCAACATGCGGCTCTTGATTTGTTGATCAAACGTATCACAACGATCAACAAGGAAAATGAAGAGTACACTATGTCAGCTCTTAAAACTTTGAACGGCGCTTTGGATAATATCAAAGAAGCCTTGAGCGGCAAAAAAACCTACGAAAGCAAAGGCAAATACAAACAAGGCCCGCAAGTTTCCGGGAACTTTGTCAGCAAAGAAGCCTAAGTCATTTAACGAACCAGAAGGTGAACCAGGACGGCTCATCTTGAGGAGACAGAATGTCGAAGATTTCGGCAATGATGGACACAGGAAAAAGATCTCTGATGAATTCTCAGACGTCTTTGCAAACTGTTGGACACAACATCGCCAATAAATCCACAGAAGGGTACTCTCGTCAAAGAGTAGAACTTCTTTCGAACACTCCTATTGGTGAGGGTGGCTTGCAAATCGGTATGGGTGCCCGTGCCGGTGTCGTGACTCGCGTTAATAATCCATGGCTTGAAAAACAGATCCAAAAAGAAGGCATGAGCATGGGGTTTGAGGACTCTCGTGCCGATGCTATGGGTCGCGTTGAACAAATTTATAATGAACAAAACAATAAAGGTCTGAATCAATACGTAACGGATTTCTTCAATGGCTTCCGTGAGCTTTCCAATAATCCAGAAAGCTTGGCTTCACGTACGATGGTGCGTGAATCTGCAACAGGTATGGTGAAAGACTTCGCACGCGTTACCAGCCAACTGCGTGGTGTTCAAGAAGACTTGGACGGCCAAATCAAGACGACTGTGGGTGAGATCAATCAGATCACTAAAGAAATTGCCTCTTTGAATGAAAAAATTCAAATGGTTGAAGTTCAGAAAACTCCGGCCAATGACGAGCGAGATCGTCGCGATCTTTTGCTTAAAAAGCTCGGCGAAAAGATTGATATCACTTGGGCTGAAGGAAAAGACGGCCTGGTTAGCGTAACTGCGGGTAGAACTGCGGTTCTGGTTTCTGGAACGGGCTCTTCAGAGTTGAAGGCTCAACAGACTGATACTACGGATCGTATGGAAGTCTTCTTTGTAGGAACGGGAACTCCTTCTAATATTACCAGCCAAATCACGGGTGGACGTATTGGTGGTGCCCTGGATGTTCGTGACCATGTCATCGAAGATCTTTTAGGCCACGTGGATAAGCTTGCTTACACCTTGGCGACAGAGGTTAATAAAGCCCATATCGAAGGTTACGATAAAACGGGTAAGCCAGGTGTTTTGTTCTTTGAACAGCCGGATTCTGAAAAAGGTGCCGCAGCGGCAATTGGCTTGAACAAAACGATCTTCAACGACGTTTCTAGAATTGCGGCGGCAGCGCAGCCGGATGCTCCGGGTGACAATACGGTCGCCAACGTCATCTCAGCCCTTCAATACCGTCAGGTAATGGATGGCGGAACATCGACGATGGACGACTACTACAACACTCAAGTTGGTCAAGTCGGTGCGATGGCACAAAGAGCGGTGAAAGCTCAAGAGTCTCAGAAAAATGTGATCAACCAACTTTCGAATATCCGTGAAAGTGTCAGCGGTGTGAGCTTGGATGAAGAGACGACGAAAATGATCGAGTTCCAAAAAACTTACGATGCTTCCGCAAGACTTATCAAAACTGCGGATGAGATGTTCGATACAGTTTTGAATCTGAAACGAATGTAGACCTGCTTGCACTCTGACTTCGTCTGAGTAGGGGCTGTCTAAAATGAGAATTAAAAAAGTTTAGTGGGCTGCACTAAAGGGAATAGAAAGAGAAAATGAGAATCGCAGATAAAATGGGTTTCAATCAAGTGAATCAGAATCTGGGCAAGAACCGCTCAGATATGACTGAATTGCAGAACCAAGCTGCGACCCAGAAGCGTATCAATAAGCCTTCGGATGATCCACTTTCGGCGGCCCGTGTGTTGGCTGCTCGTACCGAAGAGCACAGCAATTCTCAGTTTATTAAGAATATCAATAATGCGAAATCTTTCCTGGAGTTCTCTGATCAATCTTTAGGGGAGCTCTCGGACATTCTCGTTCGCGCCAAAGAGCTTGCGGTCAGTCAGTCGAATGATGCCAGTGGAAATGCGGAAACCCGCAATGTCACTGCGGCAGAGATCGAGCAGATCTATAATCAATCGGTTCAAATCGGAAATCGCAAGCTCGGTGAACGTTATGTTTTCGCCGGATCTAAAACTCAATCTGCGCCTTTCAATAATGCCGGTGAATACCGCGGTAATGACGGCGACATGAAGATCCAGACTCAGAAGGATTCGTTTGTTGCCATGAATATTTCTGGCAACAAGGTCTTCCTGGGCAGAGGCTTGGGCGGTGACGGTGTGGTTCGCCCTCGTTACGAGAGTCCTACAGATGTAGAGTCTTTGAAGGACTTCCAAAATGAAGAAGCTCGCCGTCAGCAATCGAATCAGGAATTGGAAGAGAATTTCCTTCCGACTCGCGGGCCGGCGTCAGAGTTGCGTCAAAAACCCACTGATAAGCGCGATCCGGTAACGGGTGGTGCGGGTGTGAATCTTTTCAGCACCTTGAAGGGCTTGGAAATCTCTTTGCGTGCGAATGATAAAGAAGGCGTGCAAGAGGCCTTGGACACTCTCGATTTGGCTATTTCCCAAGTGGTTCTAGCTCGTTCCGAGGTTGGGTCCAGAATTATGGCAGTAAATAACACCATGGATTCCCTGCAAAAGGCCGTGGTTGATAATAAAACAACAGCATCGCAGCTTGAAGATGCCGATGCTTTCCAGGTGATTTCTGATATCAACAAGACAGAAAGCACGCTCAAAGCGGCGCTTGAAACGTCGGGCAAGCTTATTCAGCCAAGCCTCCTTGACTTTATCAAATAAAAATAATACCTACAGTTCCGCTAAATTCTACCGATAACGACTGCAGCAAAAGGAGTTGTCATGCTGGTTCTCACACGGAAGTTGGGTGAAAGCATCGCTATCGATGACCACATTAAGATCAGAGTAGTCCAAATAAAGGGCAAACAGGTCCGTCTTGGCATCGAAGCGCCCAAAGATACTAAAATTCACCGCGAAGAAGTTTACGTCGCGATTCAAGAGCAAAACGTTCAGTCTGCTGATGTTTCTGCTGATAAATCACGTAGTGTGGCAAAACTCTTAAAACCGTAATGTTTTTTGATTCACTCCGACGATGTCGGAGTAGGTATAAAGGGGTCTTAGGGCCCCTTTTCGCGTCCAGAGTGACGCTCCCTTCCTCTCTTAAGCCTGAAGCGCTCCGTCAAATACGCTAAATTTTAATTGAGTCTCCCTAGATTTAGGTCCAGATTTATATATGGATACACCGGTTTTGCGCCTCTGCGTGTCTAAACTATTGGAAACTTTAAGTGTGTATCCTGCTTTCCGGAGGGGGAACGAATGATCATTTCTACATCGCGATTCGGCCAAATTGAGCTGAAAGAAGAAGATGTTCTGACTTTTCCAGAGGGAATGTTGGGCTTCGCCGATTTGAGAAAGTTTGCTCTTCTTGACGATCCGAATGATGAGATCTTCGCTTGGTTGCAAAGCTGTGAAGCTCCTCAAATTGCTTTCCCAGTTCTTGAGCCAGAACTTTTTGCTCCTCAATATAAAGCCAGCCTAACGAAAAGTGACATGGAAGCTTTGAAGCTTTCTGGTCAAGACAAAGCTCGCTACTTCTCTATCGTGACAATTCCTGACGATCCAACGCAAATGACAGCGAACTTGAAAGCTCCTGTTGTTGTGAATGTCGCACAAAAGATCGCTCGTCAATGTGTGCTTCAGGACAATAATCTAGCTATTCGTGAGCCAATCTTTACAAAACTTCAACAGCGCGTGGTTCAAAACCCAGCGGTGGCGATTAAAAATCAAACCACTGGAATTGATGTTGCGACGAAGTTGCATGTCGTGAAGGATGCTGAACTCTAGTAGGGATTCGCTCCAAAATTCAAATCGAAGCAAACTACTAAAGCCACTCACAAAATGAGTGGCTTTTTGCTTTCTGGCCCCGTTCCTTTCTTGTGTAAACCTTTACTAGGCATATGTTCCCGGTGTTGATACGATTTTCAAACAGTGCGAGGGATATGTGCTTAGAAAGTTCTTAGTTACCTTTCTGTTATTACCTTTGAGCGTTCAGTTTATGGTGCAGCCAGTGCTGGCAGCGCCAAACTTTCCTGCACCTGTTTTTTATGAAGTGAACTCCTTGGATTCCGCTCTGAATTTGGTCACAGCTGCCACCGGGAGCGACCGTTTCGAGCGCGACAGCCGCGAACTGTTTAGACATTATAAACTCGATCTATCGGGACCTTTCATCGGCATGGAATTCGATGGTAATAAGATCCGCTTCGAAGGTTTGGTGGATCCCGTGATTGTGGGGGCGTCTCCATATGAGTTCACCTATAAGGGTATCACTTACAACTACAATCCAAAGAAATCAGTCAAAGCCAATTTTGTAGAGATGAAAAAGTCTTGGGGGCAGTTCAAAGAACTGAACTTTCCAGTGGCGCAGTTTAATCCCTTCATGAATTCTGCTTATGCGGATGTCGGCCCTCTGTATGCGATGCTCTTTACCTTTGTTGGCGTCACAGCAGCTCTGGCGGTGACGGGTGTGACCGTCGCGGGATACTTCGGCTATAAGTGGTATAAGAACTCCACAGAGCCTTTGAAGATGGAGTGTGGTGCGAACAAGATCATTCAAAGCAAGGGTAAGGATCGTCTGACGATTGAACTTCAGCCCGGCGGCAATCAAATATTTTTCAGTGAAGTGGGTGGAAAGAAAGAGCTCCAGGGGGAGCTTGAAAAAATCACTCTGCGCGGTAAAGACAGCTACGCGATCACCAATGGCAATGCTCTGGTCAATGATCTGCGGACTGCGGATGCGGTTGAGTTAAATAAAAAACTGATGGCCATGAAAAGCTTGTGTGCAAATCCCTTGGAGCTTGAAAAGTTCAATACGTCTTCTCGCCGTATTCAGGACGCCATGAATAGCGGAAAGATCAAGTCGATAAAGGCTGTGCAGGGAAGTCCTTCGCATGTGAAGGACTCCGACGGTACGAGTGGCGTGAATTAAAAAGCCGGGCTAAGAAGCCTGACTAAGAAATGGGCTCTAGCTGAGGCAAAGATTTTTCCGTCTTTGCTCCCAAACGCTTCAAATCTTCAACCTGATCCATCAAGTTGCCACGGCCATCTGAAACTTTCTTGATGACCTCTTCGTGAGCTTTTTGAGCCGCGCCCAATTTCTCACCAAGGTTTTGAAGGTCCTTTAGAAGATTTGCGAACTTTTCGTAAAGCAGGCCGCCACGCTTTGCAATTTCCAAAGCATTTTTTTCCTGGCGATCTTGTTTCCATAAAGCTGAAACTGTTCTAAGCGTTGCCAGCAGGGTCGTTGGGCTGACGATGGCCACATTCTTTTCCCAGGCGTACTGGAAGAGATCTGGTTTTAAACGGAAGGCCAAGGCAAATGCAGGTTCCAACGGCATGAAGAGGATCACGAAGTCTGGAGACACCAGTTTGTCGGCCGCATGGTATTTCTTTTCAGAAAGACCATCGATATGCTTCTTTAAAGATTCGATATGCAGTTTGCCGAAGCGTTCCTGATCTTCAGCGTGCTCAGACGAAGAGTACTGCTCGTAGGCCAGTAAAGTCATTTTTGAGTCGACGACAATATGCTTGCTGTCTGGAAGATTCACGATCACGTCGGGGCGCAGGATTTGTCCGTCGTCACCACGCAAGTCCATGTCGGTTCCCTGGACAGTGTACTCTTCCCCTTTGCGCAGGCCTGAACGTTCCAGGATATTCTCAAGAATAAGTTCGCCCCAATTGCCCTGGGTTTTGACTTCACCCTTCAAAGCTTTGGTGAGGTTTTGCGCATCGGTCGACATCACTTTGTTCAGTTCCATCAGCTTCGCAAGCTCTCCGCGCAGCATTCCGCGTTCTGATCTTTCAGTGGAGTAGGTTTCTTCAACTTTCTTTTCGAAGTCCTTAATGCGCTCTTTCAGGGGTTCAAGAACAGCAGAGATGTTTTTATGATTTGATTCGGTGAACTTAACAGATTTCTCTTCGAATATTTTTTGTGCAACGACTTCAAATTGAACATTCATACGCTCAGCCAGGGCTTCCTGCTGTTTGCGTGCTTCGATCATCAGGCTTTTTTGTTCTGAAAGGCTGCTGGCGAGAAGTTCATTCTTCATTTGCAAAGTTTGGAGTTCTGCCTGCAAGTTGGCTTTTTCTGCCGCGGATTGCGCTTTCGCCTTGAAGAAGATGATTAATCCAGAAATTAATGCGCCGGCGATAAAGGCAACGAAGTTTATGATAGTCATGGCATCCTCCGTATTTTTAGAGACTCCGAGTTTTGGCAGAGCAGCCTTTTTTTTGCCTTTAGAAGTGCTTCAGGTCACGCGAAAAACAGTGTATGATGCGCGAATGAGTCAAATTAAGAGTATTATTCTCGCGTTTCGCCCGAAAACATTAACGGCCGCTTTGGTTCCCTGTTTAGCTGGAACCGCTTTGGTAAAAGCCATTGGGCTGTCTTGGGATGGCCATGTTTTATTTTATGCACTCGCAGCTTCTTTTCTTATTCAAATAGGAACGAATCTCGTGAACGATGCGGTGGATTTCAAAAAAGGTGCAGACACCGAAAAGCGCATTGGTCCTCAACGTATTACTCAGGCGGGGATTCTGACCGCAAATCAAGTCATGGGACTTGCGACCTTCTTGCTTTTCTTGGCAGTTCTATGTGGTATTCCTTTGGTCATGAAAGGTGGCATGACAATCATAGCGATTGGCTTGGCTTCTGTTTTGCTGGCTTATTGTTATACGGCAGGCCCTTTCCCCTTGGCTTATCTTGGAATTGCGGATCTTTTTGTCATCGCATTCTTTGGGGTCTTGGCGGTCATGGGAATCGTCTTTTTGAATACGGGCGAGTGGATGGTTGAAGCCTTGGTGCTGGGTTTGCAAATTGGTTTCCATGCGACGGCTTTGCTGTGTGTGAATAACTTGCGTGACCGCGAAGGTGATAAGCTGGTGAATAAAAAGACCTTGGCCGTGCGTTTCGGCGTCAAGTTCGCACGCTGGGAAATTGCAGCGATGTGTTTCTTGCCGTTTGTGATGAATCTCTACTGGTGGTTTGAGGGTTACAAGATTGCAGCCGTGGTATCTTTGTTCGCATTGCCTTTGGCAGTGAAGTTGACCAAAAATGTTTTTACGACCGAACCCAGCCCAGTCTATAATAAGTTTTTAGGACAAGCTGCCGGTCTTCATTTGGTCTTTGGACTCTTGCTGACGTTAGGATTTATTTTTTGATCAAACTTAGTTACAGCCCGTATACACTCAAGCCTGTAGCATCGCTCAATGCGGTGAGTTTGGATACTCATCGTGAGGGCGTACTATTTAAAGTTGAGTGGAATGACGGTCTGACAGGTTATGGAGATCTTCAGCCGTGGCCAGAGCTGGGTGATCCGTCTTTGGAAGAACAATTGGCGGGTCTGCGTGCGGGAAAAATCAGTGCGCAAATCGAGCAAACTATTTGGTTGGCTCGTCGTGATGCCGAAGCACGTTCAAAGAAGCGAAATCTTTTTGATATAGGAACTCCGGTTAAGAATAACTACCTGCTGACTCACGCCGAAGACGTCAAACCAGGTCTATTGGATGAAGTTAAAAGAGAAGGTTTTGATACCATCAAAGTAAAAATTGGCCGAGACCTTCAAGAGGAAGCCGAAGCTCTGGTGCATATTGCTGGTGCGGGCTTTAAAATGCGTCTTGATTTCAATGCTCTGGCAAATTGGCAGATCTTCGAGCGCTTTATGAAAAATCTCGATCCGAAAGTGCGCGCCCTCATTGAATATGTGGAAGATCCATTTCCTTATGATGCTCATTCATGGATGGAAGCTAAAAAGCTTGTGAAATTGGCTATTGATAATCAATACAACAAAGTTCGTTGGGACCAGTTAGAGGCCGAAGCTCCTTTTGACGTGATTGTGATTAAGCCGGCGAAGATGGATGTCGATATGGCAATTGGACATTGTCAAAAATGGAATTTGAAAGCTGCGGTGACCAGTTACATGGATCATCCGGTGGGCGTCGCGCACGCCATGACGATTGCGATGGAGCTTAAGAAAAAATATGGCGAATTGATTATAGAATCAGGTTGTCTCACTCATCGTCACTATAAAATGGATGTGTTCGCTGCAGAGTTGGATACGAAGGGCCCGTTTCTTCGCCGAGTTCGTGGTACCGGTGTCGGCTTTGACAAACTTTTGGAGGCCCTGCCATGGTATCACATCAAACTCCGTTAGATCTTTCTACGGATGACAATGTGATATTGATAAATCCGCGTTTTCCCAAGGCGGATTTCGATAAATTATATTCTTTAGCGGAAAGCGTTCAGCATGAACTTGGATTGCAAGCTCATGTGTGGATTGCCACATCGGGTTCCACGGCTGACTCCATTGGATCAACCAAGCTGGTGGCACTTTCTAAAAAGGCACTGATCGCTTCTGCCGTATCCGTGAACAAACATCTTCAAGCCACCGCAGAAGATATCTGGACACAAGTTCTTCCGCATTTTCATGTGGGTGGGCTGGGCATAGAGATTCGGTCTGAACTCGCGGGATCGCGAGTTGTCCCTGCGTTGAAAGAGGGCAAATGGGACGCTCAGCATTTCTATCAAACAATTCTTAAAGAGAAGTGCACCTTGTCTGCACTGGTGCCCACTCAAGTTTATGATTTGGTTGCACACAATCTTCGTGCTCCGGAAACAATGCGTGCCATCGTTGTCGGAGGAGGTGTGTTTGATGCCCCATTGTATGAGCAAGCTCGGGCATTGGGGTGGCCGGTTCTGCCAAGTTATGGCATGACCGAAACAGCTTCGCAAATTGCCACCGCCTCTCTGCAGTCGCTCCAAGCCCAGGACTATCCTGAGATTGAACTTCTGAGTCATGCCGACGCTCGCAGCAATGAGGAGGGCTTTTTGGAAGTGAAAGCTTTGTCTCTATTTACCTGCTACGCCCAGAACACCGCGGAAGGAGCCCGTCATTGGGATCCAAAGATTCAGGGTTGGTTTGTCTCTGAAGATCGTGGTGAGGTTCAGGGGATGGCTTTGAAAATTTCAGGACGCAGCAAGGACTATGTCAAAATTGGGGGAGAAGGCACGAACGTCGCAAGACTTCGGGCGGTGCTTGAGCAATCGGCGCTTGAACTCAATCCACTCTGGCCATTACATATAAGCTTATTGGATATGCCGTCTGAACGTTTAGGGGCGGAGATTCATATGGTCACGACTTTAAATTCGAGTGCAGCCGAAAAGATTGCGAACTTGTATGGCGAAAAAGTTTTGCCCTATGAAAAAATAAGAAAGATCCATTTTGTAACCGAGATCCCGCGCACAGATCTGGGCAAGATTCAGTGGAGCGCACTAAGGAGAATACTATGTTAAAAAAAGAAGAGACACCTTGGTCTGAGGGAGTGGTTCTTGTTTGTACGAAATGTCACAAGTCTATTTCAGCTTCCTCTTTGAAAGAGGAAGGCAATGCGGGAGAGAATCTTAAAACTTTTTTGAAGAAAAGCTTTAAAGAGAGCGGTGATCTTTCTAAGATCAGAGTTGTCACTTCCAGCTGTTTGGACGTTTGCATTGACGATACTCAAGCTGTTACTTTTGCATCAACAGACGGTAAAACCGAAACTTTCACAGTCCATCCCGAGAAGGACCGTGAAGAGCTTTTGAAGTTGTTGAAATCTAAGATCTAAATTTCAACAACTTCGCAGGTTAGATAACTAGTGAGACAAGTAGATGTTGTAGGCTTGGCTCTGTGACATAGTTTCAAAGTTGACTTGCAGGTTCAGGCTGAAGCTGGATCCTGTAAGTGCCGTCGATTTTATATAGACCATATAGTACTGTGATCCTGAAGACGTCAAAGTTGTCGCAGTATTTTGAGTGATTGCAGTGCTACAACTTGGGTCCCGATACAGTTGAACATCCGTGGCAATAGACAAGCCAGAAGAGTAATAAAGGATGCTAATCGGAACGTCCGACGACGGATTCGAGTTCGAGTCATAAGTATAAATTTTCATAGCGCTACAAGTGTCTTGGGCCAAAACAGAACCAAAGAGCTGGTTGAGAGTATAATTTGTTGCAGATGCTGCAGTAACTTTCATATCTCGAACCATACTTGTCAGCCCAGGGGCTGACGCTGTGACGGTGTAGGTTCCTGGAGTGAGCACTCCATCTGGCTTGAAGTAAACTTCAGTATCGGCAGAGCCGTAACCAATCGTCACCTGACTGAGTGGTGTTCCTGTGCAGCCCGAATAAGGATAGAAAGTTCCAGAGGCCGTTGAACTTAAGGAAACTGTCAGGCTTGAGCCTGGATCTGGAATAGGCGTCATGTAGTTGTTGGCGCGAACCACTCTATAGGAACTGCAGTAGCCACGCTGGATGTAGTTGGGACCCCAAAAATCAACTCTTGTCACTGTGGCAGAGGCGCTGAGATCCACATCCACTCTGTAAGATGCAAAGTCGTAATTGGCATTCGTGTTGGCGAAAGTTATAGGAATTCGTAGTGAAGATGCCGTGTCGTTGGCATCGGAAACATACTTCACGTATCCGCTGACTGAAGCAATGCTCGCCGGGATGGAAAACGTCGTAGTTTGATTCGTACAGCTTGCATCGTTAAAGTATTTCAACTTCGCATTGGCACTGATAGGTGTGACGTCAATCGCCGCATCAGTCGTTTCATAAGAACCTGTATAGTTGTAACGAGAGAACTTGGTCGGATAGCAAATGTCTTTATAAATGCGGTTATTGCCTGGGGAATCCGCCGTTAACCAGCGACGACTGGAGGCTGAGTTGCGAAGGATATAAGAATCAGCGGTTGCAGAGTTCAGGCCAGAACTGATGGCGCTAATGCTGAATGTTTGATCGAGTGAACCCACATCTGATGGCATTGGTATCATGATTTGAATGCTGTTTTGTCCTGCGGGAATAGTGAATGAACTGACGCCCGCAATCGGATTTATCAAAGAACTGTTGCAGGTTTCCCAAGATGAATAACCAAACACTGTCGTAGCAGCACTGCCGCCCTTTGCTTGGGAAAGACTGAATGTGACAGGGGCCGAAGACGACGCCCAATTGTTATTGGCATCAGTCAGAAAAACATTGAAGCCTTCACAGCGCCCAGAACCGGCAAAGCCATGTGGCCACTGCTTCTCAACCGCGATCTTGGTCGCGACATTGCCGCCGGAACCGTTGCTGCCCTTTGGATCAGTGAGGGTCAAGACTTGCGTGTCACCGATCAGTGTTGATCCTTTGATATAGATGACAGTCACATCTATATTGGTTGAAGTGCCGTCAAACCCCCACACAGAGAGCAAGTCATTTTTCGTTAAGTAAAAATCAAACACTCCGTCGGCACAATTCACATCGTTGACGATAGGGCCGGTCAATGAGGTGCCTGTTAAATCCGGACTGCTTGATGGAGTATGGTACATTGCCGCGTTGGCAATTTCGGTTGAAGTGGGGCTGGTGCCTGCGCTGCCAGATCCGGTTTTGCTCCCGATTTTAAAGCTGACAGAAACATCACCGACGCGAGTGTCACAAGATCCAGTGATATGAACATAATTCTGAGAACTGAAGCTTTGATCAAAAGGACTTGTCCCTTTAAGAGCGGGTGCAGATAGTTTTTTACCCAAGACGCCCACTTCAACAGCGGGATCTTCACAGCCAGTAAGAGCTGATGCCGACAAGGCCAAGACGCACATAAGGGTGGTGAACTTCGCATTAACGTACTTCATGCAGTACTTTTCGACAGTTCATCGGGGGGGCTTAAGACTCAGAATGAGAATTTTGACGGAATTATGACGGCTGTAATGTAGCCGTCTCTTTCCAAGCTATTTACCCCAGCCTTGCTCGCTTTTTAGTTGATCGCGAAGTTGCTCCTCGATTTTCTCAGCAGAAATAACGGGGCCACGTCCCACTCCGGGACAGAAAGCCTTGACGTCTTTTGCCCAAGATTTTGCGTTCATCACTTCAGGCCAGAACGGCCAAGTACGGCACTGCGTGGGGCGAGCTTCATAGACGCCACAGCCTTTGCCTTTTAAAAACATACAATCAGGATTTTTAGGATCTTCTTTCAGATGCCAGATCCCGCCGGTTTTCTCGCAGTAGTTCTTGGTGAACTCAGAGGTGCGGATTCCCAAATGCTTGGCAAAACGCTGGCGGTCTTCCAAGTTGAGATAAACGAAGCCATATTCGCCATGCGAAGTGCAGCACTTGCCAGAGCCTGTGCATTCAAAGCGAACACCTTCGCGCCACCATTCTTTACCAGTGAATTTAAATTCTTCCATTCCGGGGACTTTAAGGCCTGTAGTCCCTTGACAGCAAGAAGATATCTCGCCATTTTGACTCCATATTAGGAGTTACCATTGTCGCGCAATGTCATTGATCTTAAAGTCTATGATTCCAGGGATTTCCCTGCCTATTTACCAAAGCTGAATAAGCTTTATGATGACCTCTTTGCAGGTGGTAAAGGATTTCGTGCGAAATTAATTCGAATGATGGGCTCGAACCTGTCCCTGGATGCCAAAGCGGAACATCTTTTGGCTCAGACTATCGAGTTCATTCACAACGCCTCTTTGTTGCATGATGATTTGATCGACCGTTCAAATCTTCGTCGTGGTAAAACAGCGGCTTGGTTGAAGTACACTCCAGAGTACGCGGTGTTGGCTGGCGACTATTTGCTCGCTCGCGTGATGGTCAATCTTTCTGGTCACGGAAATATCAAGCTAGTTCAATACACAGCTGAAGTGATTTCTGATTTGCTTGAAGGCGAGTGGTTGCAGGACTCTGTTGTTGGCGACTTCTTCGTGACTCTTGAGCAATTGGACCGCATTCACAATCTCAAAACCGCCAGTTTGTTTAAATGGTGTATTCGCGCTCCGTTCATCGCCAAAGAAAGATACAACGAAGAGTTGCATCAAACTTTGGAAGAGATGGGCACTTTGCTTGGACAGTTGTTCCAGCGAAGTGATGACCTTTTGGATTACGATATTCGTAACGACGAAGGCAAAGCCATCTTGGGTGATTTGAAATCGGGCTATCTGAATTCCTTCGGCGCTTTCGTTTGTCGCGGTCGCAGTCGTCAAGAGATCGATCAAATTGTGAAAAGTAAAAATCTGGAAGAGTACTACGCGAGCATTGGTGGCAAAGATCAATTCGACCAGAAACTTGCTGAGTTCGATGAAATGAACAAAGGCTTGATCAAAATGTACGATCATCATCTTGAAAGACTCAGAAAACATTTGCAGCCTGGTGAGGAAAATCTCATTGAACAGCTTCGTCCGCTGACGGAGATCTTGTACTGGAGAAGGAAACCTTAGTGAGTCACTTGGTCACGCTTTCTAAAGACTCTCCAGAGTTTGAATCTTATTTGCTGGGCACTTTTGCCTCTGATAAGCGCGCCTTGCCGGTGCAATCTTTGAACGTCAATTCGGCGTCAGAGACGGTCACCTTTAAAATTGTTCCCGTAAGTGAACTCAATCGCCCGTCATGGTTCGTGGTAGCCTTGAAGTCTGTTAAGGTGCGCAGCTTTCTTTTGCTTTTAGTTCCATTGTTTTTGGTTTTGACCAAGAATATCGTCGATAAAACAGGACGTGATCCCTTTACGACAATCATCGCCACGATCGGTCTGATCTTCACTCTGATTTCCGTGAATCTGCGCAATGATTTTATGGATCACATCAAAGGCGTTGATCGAATTATTGCCAACAGTGGAAGTCGTTCTATCCAAAATGGCTGGTTGACGGCGATTCAAGTCAAAAACTTTTCTTCTTTGTTTTTATTGTTAGCAGGAATCTGTGCCATTCCGGTGGTTTTCGCTTTTCCAGAGGTTGCCATCGTCATCGCAATCTCATTTGCCGTCGGATTGTGGGCGCAGTTTAAAAGACAGAACTCATTCAAATACCAAATTGGTGGAGAGTTTGCCCTGTTTCTGTTGTTGGGACCTCTTTTAACCGTCGGTTACCAGCTTTCGATGGGTGCACGCCTTGATCAGGAAATTTTCTGGTTGGGTTGCTTGTGGGGCTGGGGAGTGCTGTTCATCGTGCACCTGAAAAACTTCACGAACATCCTTCCGAGCAGCCAGGCAGGATTTAAAAACACCGTGAACTGGCTGGGTTTTGATAATGCCCGTCGTTTATTGGCCTTCTGGTGGTTGGCATTTATCGGCATGAACTTGGCGTACCACTATATCTTTGCGGGAACCTATTGGGGATTCTATCTTTCAGTGGCGGTTCTGTTCGTATCCGGCAGCTTTATATCGAAATTGAAAAGTATTTCCAGTCCGGTGGGAAGTGAACTTCGCCAGGTCTTTAAATATGGATTGTCATTATTCCTCATCACCATAGGCCTTTGGGTATTTGAATGTCTGTGGTATCTGATAGCTTAAATTCAAAAAAGATCTGTATTCTTTCCGATGAGGCCGGCCTGGTGAGGGCCGCTCAATGGGCGGAGTTCTTTCAATGCCCCGTGAATCCGTCCTCTATCGATGACTATTTCTTTCGTTTTCATGTCGAGGGTGATCGTGTCTATGTCCGCGATGCTGAAAAGCGGTTGCTGGAAATTGATTTTGATAAAAACCATCTCGATTACGAACGTCGCGGTCATCAAGGTAAGAATGAGTTGATTGCCAAGGCCTTGGGGTACGCCAAGGGTTGCCGCAAGGTTTTGGATCTGTCCGTGGGCATGGGGATCGACAGCGTTTTCTTAATGCAGTTGAATTTTCAGGTGATCGGAGTGGAGAGATCCCCCGTTTTGTATGCTCTTCTTAAAGAGGCTTTTGCTCGTACAGAAAAACAATATTTGAAATCCTATCAGCTGCACTTTGCGGATGCTCTGACTTTCTTGCGTGAAAATAAAGGAAAGTTGGATGTTGATGCGATTTATTTTGATCCAATGTATCCGCACAAGAAGAAGTCCGCATTGCCGAAACAAGAGATGGTGGTCTTCCGGGATCTTGTCGGACATGATGCCGATGCCGCCGAGGTTTTGAAAGAGGCCCTTACTTGGCCTGTGCGCCGTGTAGTGGTGAAACGTCCTATGAAGGCGGAAGAATTGTTGCCTGGAGTGATTCACTCGTTTGAAGGAAAGGTGGTTCGCTATGATTCTTATGTGGTTGGGTAGTTTTGTCCTGATGATGTTTGGTCTTTCCACTTCGCAGAAATATGCGGCGGAATTCTTCGCAGGCTTACAAAAAAAGTTTTTCGATAAAGGTCTCGATACGAATCTGGGTACTATGTTTATTCGTGCGGCTGATGTCGTGCTGTTAGAAACTTCCCCTCAAAAATCTTTATATGCCGGTATGGGACTTTATAATCTGCGTGTATTGGCGCTGCGACCGAGCACTTTGGTCATGTGTCTCAGCACCCTCGGAGCCTGGTGGGTTTTGATTTTGGGATTTTTATTTATGAGCTTTAACGGACTTTTCCTGATGGGACTGTGCTCGTTGATGTTCCTAAGCCCTTTTGTTTCTGTGAAAGTTGATAAAGTGCTGAAGTGGATTTTCTTCACAGGTTTGTTTTTGTTGGGGGGCGAAATCATGTTGCGCAACTCCAGCATTTTGCAATCAACACTGGGCGAGAGTGATTTGGTCTTCTTTTTGGCAGACGGAAGATTCCCCGCAATGCTGGGACTGCTGCTTGCCGGAATTGTTTTAAGTTTGATTGTACAAATTGAATTTTGGACTTTGGCTTTGGGTCTCAGTTTGTTGTTCACGAATGTCCTGTCATTGAACGGTGCAATCGGGCTGCTTGCTGGGGAACGTATCGGGCGCATGCTTTTATTTTGGTGGCACACTCGTTCATTGAATCAAGATTGTCGCCGTTTGGGGACACAGTTCGCTGTGGTCTCTTCACTGGGAGCCTTTGTTGGCTTGGTAATGGCGGGAGTGGTCAGAGAGACTGTGAATTTGGGATACTCAACCGGCATGGCTTCATTCCAAGACAAGAGTTTGCAGTTCATGATGTTGTTCATCGTGATTTTGCTTTTCCAATTCATTGCTCAGATGATCTGGGGTCATTTTGCAGTTCAGTTCAAAGTTGATGAGATGCAAGAGCCCAAGTACATTTCAAAATCATGGTTCCGTCCGGAATTCTTCTCTACTACCAGCATGGCCTGGGCCAAGGGAAAAGTGCATAAGCGCTTGAGTGAAATTCGTTATCACGTGGCAGGCTTGGGAACTCTCAAGGAAGGCCAAGTGCCGGAACATATTCAAGCGCGCTTGAAGGCTGAAGAAGAGCAGCTGACGGTCATAGAGAAGCTGTTCTAGCACGCTTCTATTTTTTTTCGTTAAAAGTGTGAAACGAAAGATCCGTCGGCAAAGTTGCGTTCTCGTCATTTGATAAATTCTGAGGGATTGCTATAAGGGCCACAGCAATCTTTCAGGAGATGACCATGAAGCTTCACCAGTTCTTAGTTGGCGCATTGACCTTATTCTTACTATCCGCTTGTGCTGATCCCTCCGATATTTCTAATAATCAGAATGCATCAAACGACCTTCAAAATAATCCAGGAATATATGGTGGTGACACCGTTTCTGATTCGGATCCGATTGCGGCAACGACCGTGTTCTTAAAGAACAGATACAACAATTCGACCTGCTCGGCATCTATCTTGGGACCTCGCACGATTCTAACGGCTGCTCATTGCGTGTACAAGGCGCCGGCCTCGGCGGTGACAGTTCTTTTTGGTGTTCGCGGTGGGGAGGCTTCTCGCAAGGTGGTGCGGATCGAAGTGAATCCAAAGTATATTCCGGACGTCATGTATCGAGACATGCATGATCTTGCGATTTTAAAAATTTCCGAGGCACTGCCAAAGGGTTATCGCCCGGCTGAGTTCTTGGATGATTATGCGGCCTTTCAAGTGGGAACTTCGATCGTCGTCGCCGGCTATGGAATCAGTATGCCCCGCTTGAAATGGGGGAGTGGAACTTTGCGAAGAATCAACTTGAAGGTGGCAGATACAACCTGGTCGATGGGCACGGTGATATTCGGTCAGCGTGATCTCGGCCGCGGAATTTGCTTCGGTGATTCTGGAGGGCCGGCGATTGTGAAAGTGGGAAATCGATTGAAAGTATTTGGCGTTGCAAACCGAGTCAGTCATTACAAAGGCGCGAATCATGATTGCAATGGAACTTCAATCTACACGCGTCTTGATGTTTACAAGCCTTGGATCGCAGAAACGATTGGGAAGCTCGTGCCTAAGTAGTTCTATAACTGGTGATAGATAGCTCGGGCTTGTTTTATCAAGCCCGATTTTTTCTGTGAGAGACCTGGTTCAATACTTTACATTGATAGAATAAAGCTCTTTGCAGTGAGGTGGATTCGAAGCAACAGTGCCTTCGCAACCATTGAAGAAAATTTTGGTCGACGAAAATACAAAGGGCGGACTTCCTGTATTCCAAACAGCGGTGCTTGCACCGGCGATCGTGTCTAACAAAAGTTTTGTGCCTTGCTCGGTTCCATCTGAGATCCAGGGTTCATTGCCATGAACACCATCGTTGGCCCAGAATACCACGACTCCTGGCTTGAGAAGGGCAAATCCACCCCCCGCACTTGAAGCCGCGGTCCCTGGATTGATTTCCTTGACCTTGCGAGTTCCCGCTAAAGTTCCGTCAGTTATCCACGGTTCATAGTTTCCGGTTGCGTCGGCCGCATGGAAAATAAATCGACCGTCTTTGAGATCAGTGAAGCCGTTGCCGCCACCTGACCCTGTGCCAGGCAGAATGTCCTTCAGAAGAGTCGTTCCTGATTCCGTGCCGTCAGTCACCCAGAGCTCACTGCCTGTACTCGGTGTGATCGCAAAAAATATAACACGTCCATCGGGCAGAGCCTGGAATCCTTGTGGAGTTGAACCTGACGTCCCTGGATTGATATCCTTTAGCAGCTGAGTTCCCACGTAGGTTCCGTCAGTGATCCATAGTTCATTCCCGTTGGCATCATCACATTGTGCAAAGACTTTTTTTCCTGAGCCGAGCGATCCAAAGGCAGGAACCCCCAGAATTGTACAGCTTTTGGTAAAGTCTGACCTTACATCTGAGACAGTGACTCCGTCGGTTTTAAAAACCTGACGAATTGCCGGACTTCCCGTGTTGCCCAAGAACATATATTCATTGTTTCCAATAGAACGATGCCCAAAGGGGGTTGAGTCGAGTGCCCCGGAATTGATGTCTGCTAACTGTGTGGTTCCCGCAAGTGTGCCATCTGTGACCCAGGGCTCAGCACCAGTACTGCCATCATTGGCCTGAAAGAGAACTTTACCGTTGGCCGTAGAAAAAAAGTTCATTAAGCCGTCAGTGGCACCTGTTCTGATATTTTTGATCTGAACGGTCCCACTTGTCGTGCCATCAGTTTTCCAAAGAGACGAATCAGATGTGGCAGAGGTGGCATTAAAGACTGCCGTTGCGGGGCTGACTCCTTGAAGGATGGTGTAGCCGGCTGGATAGGAACTGGATGGGCCCGTGAAAATATCTTTGACCAAGGCAGTCCCCGCCGCAGTTCCATCGGAAGCCCACAGCTCAACGCCGTTGGTGCCATCATTGGCATAAAAAAGAAACTTGTTGCTTCCCAACATCGCGAAAGAGGCGGGATCAGCAGCACTTGATCCTGGGTTGATCTCTTTGAAAAATTCAAGTGTGCCTTCGGGATTGAAAATCGAAGTTTCAGGCTCTGTTGAGGCAACGACTAAATTTTTAACTGTGTTGGAACAACCCATTAGCATGGAGATCAAGACAGTCAGTCCGGTGGCTCCCGTATAAATGCATTTCTTCATTTAGACTCCCGATAAGTGAATCTAAATTCTCTGGTTTTTAGCAATTAAATAGAATCCCCCATGTAGGTGATCTGTTTTGAACCGTCTCGACTTAAGGCTGAAGAACTACCTGTTCTGCGATAACTGCGCGACTCGTCTAAAAAAAAACTCTAAAATAACAGTCCTGTGCGCCGGGATTTTCCCGGCTGAATTTGCGCGGACGCAGGATGTAGCATGGCAAATGATCAAGACTCTTTAAAGGAACGCATTTCAGATTTGGAACACGAGCTCGCCGTGAAAGAGGCCGAACTGCATCGTTATCGTCTCGAGCTATCAAAGGCCAATGTCGCGTTGGAGAAGCTTATCGCGCAAACCAATCAAGAGTTGAAGATGGCGCAGTCTCTGCAAAAATTTTTGTCGCCGACTGAATTGCCGAACGTTCAAGGCTTTGAGTTCAGCACCAAGTTTTTGGCGGGAACCAGATCGGGCGGAGATTATTTCGATATCTTTGAGCATGAAGACAAATTGAAATTCGGAATATTGATTTCCAGCGCCAGCGGCTATTCTCTTTCGTCTTTGCTCTTGTCCGTTATCATTAAGATTTCATCTCAGATCGAGGCTCGTCGCGGTCTTGAGGCCCACAAAGTTGTGGCGCTGCTTGCCAAGGAAGTGGTTCCGAATATCGCGAACGACGACAAGGCCAATATTTTTTATGGAATCGTGGATCGCCGAAGTTATGAGTTTCAGTATTGTTCGGTGGGTATCATTGATGGCTTTCTGGCCGTCTATGGTAAGGACTCCTTACAGGAGCTTCTTGCGACTGGACCGAGCCTTGGAAGAGATTTTAACACAGAGCCTCAAAGTCGCACGGTGCAACTCAACCCCCGTGATAGACTCATCCTTGCCACAGAAGGTCTTAAGAATTCCCAGAATTCCTTGGGTGTTGCCTGGGGAGGACACGGCTTGTCGGAGGCGATTTCGAAAGCCCCACGTCAAGGGGTCCATGAACTTCGCAATGAAATCCTTTACGCCAACCAAAAGTACACTGGCAAAGAGGACCCGGTTAGAGATCAAACTCTAATTGTCACCGAAGTAAAAGATCGAGTGATTAAGCTGGCTAAGAACTAGCCGGAGTGGAGGCCGGCCCGACGGAGTCAGAGTGTAGACCGGCCCGTAGACAGTGCGTGACATTATTGAAAGCTTTTAATAAAACTGGTTTGTTCTTTTTTAAAACTCAGAAAGGAAACTCAAATGGCTGAGGTTAATATCTATGAAGGCGCTTTGGATAAAGGTCTTGAAGGCGTAGTTGCTTGTACAACGAAAGTATCATTTATCGTTGGCGATAATCTTAATTTCCGTGGCTACACGATTGATGATTTGGCTGCGAACTCAACTTATGAAGAAGTTGTTTATCTTCTTTGGAACGACAAACTTCCAACAGCTGCTGAACTTCAAAAATTCTCTACAGAGCTTCATAACCAAATGGCTTTGAGCCCTGAGTTTATCAAAGTTCTAAAAGGCATTCCAACAAACGTTCATCCAATGGGTTGGTTGCGTACAGCTGTGTCTTTGATGGCGCACTGGGATGCTGATGCTAACGACAACAGCGAAGCTGCAAACTTGCGCAAATCAGTTCGTTTGACTGCACAAATGACAACTCTTCTTTGCGCATTCGATGCAATCCGCAAAGGTCAAGAGCCAGTGGCTCCTAAGACTGATAAATCTATCGCTTGGAACATGATGTACATGTTGGGCGGTGGTAAAGAGCCTAACGCTGAACACGTTAAAGTAATGGATACTTGCTTGATCCTTCATGCTGACCATGAATTGAACTGCTCTGCATTCGCGACTCGCGTAACAGCTTCTTCTTTGTCTGATCTTCACTCTGCAGTTGTGTCTGCAATTGGCGCCTTGAAGGGTCCTTTGCACGGCGGAGCGAATGAGCAAGTGATCTTGATGTTGCAAAAAATCGGCAACATGGACAAAGCTCAACAATTTGTAAAAGACGCTTTGCAAGCGAAAGAAAAAGTAATGGGTATCGGTCACCGCGTTTACAAAAACGGCGATCCACGTGCTCGCATCCTTCGCGGTATGTCTGACAAATTGACTAAAGACGCAGGAATGCACCACATGTACGAAATGTCGACTTTGATCGACGATACTATGTACAAAGAAAAAGGCTTGATGCCGAACGTGGATTTCTATTCTGCGACTGTGTACTTCTCAATGGGTATCCCAACTGATTTGTTCACTCCAATCTTCGCGGCTTCTCGTATCTCTGGCTGGTGCGCTCATGCGTTCGAGCAGTACGCGAACAACCGTATCTACCGTCCTCGTGGAAAATGGGCTGGTAAAGAGGGTTTGAAGTGGACACCCGCTAGCCAACGCTAGTCGGTCGGTGAAAAAGGCCCATCTGACAGCGTTGTCGGGCATTTCACTTCTCTCCGACGTGGCGCTGCCACGCCTGCGTTTCGTGAAAGGCCCTCCGCCTTGCATCTGGACCTTTTTGACCAACCTTAAGTAATTTTTGTTTCGCATAAAAAAGGGAGCTTTCGCTCCCTTTTTGTTTTTGTCGAGCATGGGTCGAGTCCTATGTCGGGCAAACTATTTTTCGCTGACTTTAAACAGGAATGGTCATTTTCTTTTCGAAATCTTCAGTCCCCCAGCCCAGAATCTTCTTACGCCGCTAAGAAAATCGCAGGAAAATCTTAGTAGTGAAGGAGGGGAATGCCATGGGTGTTTTTCGAGCAACAACTGTTCTGTCTCTCATGCTACCGGTCATCTTCCAGACAACGTCCTTCGCACAAATGCAGTCCAGTGAAGAGCAAGCGGCCTCTCAAAACGCCGCTCAACCGGATTACTATTCGACAATTGATCAACTGTATCTTGATGATATGCGAAGTGCGATGCTCAAAATTTGGGGACACGGACTGAATCCAAAAACTTACTGGACGGACGATATGGAGTGGGCCTACCAGCGTGGTGGCAGCTTCAGCAAAGATTTGAAATATCGTGCCAATCAGAGCTTCTTGCAGCTCTTGCAGGATCTCTATTCCGGAAGCGTCGATCCCCAGCTCTTGGGTTTTGATGTGAAGTTCATCAAGAAGAACTTTATTTCAGTGCAGCAGCTGCAAGCTTTGGTGTTGGCCTCTGGAAAACGTGCAGATTCGGTGATCGAAGGAGTGGCGCCCCAAAATCCTCCTTATCTTTCAGTGAAGGAGGCCATGCGCAAGGTTTATCCTGCCTGCACGAATGGGGCTTGGACGCCAATTGTCCCAGTCAAAAAAGATTTGAAGCTGAATACGCGCAATAAAGTTCTGATTGATATAAAAAAACGTCTGAGTTTTCTGGGCTATCGAATTTCCTCTATGGATGATCTGTTTGATGGCGAAGTTTTGGCTGCGATCAATGACATTCAGTGGAATTTACGTGCGAAACCCGACGGGGTGATTTCTCCAGGGGGCCGAACGTGGACCTTCTTGAATGTCAGTTGCATGGATCGTGTCCGCCAGTTGCAAGCTGATATGGAGAAAATGCGCTGGCTTCCGCAGCAGTTCGAACCGCGCTATATTTTCATAAATCTGGCTATGACCTATTTTGCTTTGGTGGACAGAACCCCTAATCAAAATGTGACGATGTCATTTAGAACAATTAATGGACGTCCGGCAAGGAAGTCTCCCACAATGCGTGATGAGGTCGTGACGGTTATCTTCAATCCTTATTGGGTCGTACCTCCGACAATCTTCATGCAGGACAAAGTGGAGGAGATAAAAAATCTTCCGCCTTGGGAAATCAATAACTACTTTAATTCCCACAACTATGAAGTTTGGAATAAATCGTTTACCAAACGTATTGACCCTTCGACTATCGATTGGTGGGGCATCAGCGAAGGGACCGTCGCGCCAGATATTTATATTCGTCAAAAGCCCCATTTGGGAAATGCTTTGGGTGGCGTGAAGTTCGAGTTAACAAATTCATTCTCGGTCTATATGCATGATACCAATCAGCGAGAACTGTTCGTCGAGCCCATGCGTCAGCTAAGTTCCGGCTGCATTCGTCTGGAAAAACCTTTTGATTTGGCTGAATATATTTTGCAAGGCACCCCTTGGAATCGTGCGGCCATCGATGCCGTTGTCGCGAAGCCTGGGGAAATCGTTGCAAAACCAACCATAGTGCCGCTGAAAAAAGACCGATATATACCGGTGTATTTGGCTTATTTGACGTCGCAGATGAGTTCTGACGGAATCATTCGCTTTGCTGACGATCTTTACGGTCAGAACACGACAATTCAAAGATATATTTCTGGTCCATTTTAGATCAACGCAGTTCAAGGAAGTCCGCCATTTACAGGGCGGACTTCTCAATTCTAATTTGCCGAAAAGGAAGGGATCTGCCTATACTCTTTGATCATAAGAGGATCTAAAATGTCTGTTTTTACAAAAATTATCAGTGGTGAACTTCCTTGTTATAAAATCTATGAAGACGAGCAAGTCCTTTCATTCTTGGCTTTGGATCAGGTGAATCTTGGTCACACATTGGTGATCTGCAAAGAAGAGATCAATCATTGGACTGAAGTTCCTCCTGAAACCTATGCGCATCTTCATAAAGTGTCACAAAATATTGGTAAAGCGATTTTGAAGGCCTCTGGTTCACCACGTGTTGGACAAATGGTGGCGGGGTTCGAAGTTCCGCATTATCATTTGCATCTTATCCCAGCTTGGTCGATTCCGGATTTGGATTTTAAGAAAGCGCAAAGACGTTCTGATGCCGAGATGAAAGAGATTCAAGCGTTGATCATTAAGCACTTGGAAAAATAATGAACGAAACCAAACCTATCGCTGGCGCCATTTATCAGCACTACAAAGGCAAACAGTACCGTGTCATTGGAGTCGGCCGTCACAGTGAGACTTTGGAAGAAGTCGTTCTGTACGAGGCTTTGTACGAAAATTCTCTCGGACGTCTTTGGAGTCGTCCCCTGGGGATGTGGGCAGAGCTGGTTGAAGTTAATGGGGAAATGGTTCCTCGGTTTAAATTCTTGTTCAATTAAAATAAAAAAAAGCTCTCGGAGTTCCCGAGAGCTTTTTTATTTTTCATTTTAAGACTCAACTTATTTATGAAGTTGGCAGGTAGTTTCAAAAAGAACATCGCGCTTCCAAATCGTATGCGTAATCTCGTCATTCAATGTGCGAAGAGGAGCATCGGAATAAGTACGCATAGCTAAATCACCATCGAAAACTTCCAAAGAGAACTGGTTGTTTGCTGTGTGATTAAGGAAAACTCTGAAGGCTTCAAAATCTCCAATTTTGATTTTTTGACCCTCTGGAGAGGCAAGAATAAAATCAAATTGAATTTCGCTGTTCACTTTCACTTTGCAAGTGACTTCGTTGTCTTGAGCTAAAGCAGAAAAGCTAGTCAGTAATACCAAGATCGTTGCACCTAAAAACTTCATGGTTCCTCCATGCTTTAAGCGTGGCATCGTCAATGGGGGCTGTCTACGCTTTGTAAGTCACCAAGACCTCAAATTGAGGCCTTAAGCGTTCCACGTAAATTCACAAAAGATTGAAAGGAATTCATAGGCTCAAGAGAGCTTATCATTAGACTTTCAACTAGCTCTCAAGGGCTTCTCAACAAAGGACAATTGCTGGGAGCTTTTTGATTTTTCACGGTCCGCCCTTTAGAACCGCATCTCATAGAGTCCTGGAGATCTGAGTTCATGAAGAGTTTAATTGCCCTATCTATTTGCATGTCATCGACCGCGTTCGCTCAAGAGGCGACGAAACCTGCTGATGTCGGTGTGACATCAATGACCACCGCTGCACCCATCGAAGTGGCTGCGCCAGAGATTCAACCAGAGATTCAACCAGAGACTCAAATGGTCACGACAGCACCCAAAGTTCAGCGTGAATATCCTTATATTAGCCTGGTTTCTTACGGCTACTTTGTGTTTGGCCAAGGTGAGACCTTCAAGACCAATACAAAAACAGACCCTAATTACAACAAACCTTACGTCAAACGTTCTATCGATTTGGCGGCTATCGCCTTCGAAGGCAGCTATATTCTGACGGATTCTTCTTTGATCGAATTCGAGGTGGAGGTTGAACACGGTGGAACAGGCACCGCTATGGAGTTCGATCCGTTTGAAGAATTTGGAGAGTTTGAAACGGAAGTTGAAAAGGGCGGGGAAGTTGTTCTGCCAGAATTCGTCTATATGAAGAACTTCAAACAAACGAACACTTTGCTGAAGATTGGTAAATTTCCGATTTTTATGACTTTGGGTACGATCCTGGAGAAACCACGTCGTTATCCAACAGTTTTTGCTTCGGGTGTTGAGGCTTATATGCTTCCTCCAGAGTGGAATGAAACCGGTGTTCAAGTTGAACAGAAGTACTGGGAATTGACAGGTCGCTTGGGTCTGGTGAGCGGTTTGAACTCGGAATTCTTCCGCTCTTACAGCTGGGTTGGTGGCGGTTACCAACGCCAGTTTGAAACCATCAATGCGGATGATATGGCAACGGTTGTCAGTCTTGAGTACGGTTCCTTGAAAAAAGGCACGGGCGTCGCTCTGGCTTATTACACCGGAAATACCACGGATAACCGTTGGAAGAAGGATAAGCTCACGGTTGATTCGAATGTCGAAATCTGGTCCCTTCTTTTAAATTATAAATTCGGCCGATTTGGAGTTTCTGGCGAGGCCATCACGGGGACTTTGCAAAACTCCAGTGAGGTTGTGAAAGCCAATGCCACTTTGGGTGGTTTGGCGAAACCCAAATCATTCGTCGCATTGGGTTCAAAAGCCGTTTTGCAAAGCCTGCAGGTTTCTTATGACTTTACGGATGACTTTGTATTCTACCTTAAAACAGAACATGTCGATTCGTTTGCTGATGTCGAGGGTTCGGTTCAAAAGTTGCCTCGCTATGATGTGAGCAAAAGATCATCGGGCTTTATGTGGAACTACGACAAAGGAGCTTTTATGAAAGCTCAGTACACACTCACCAAAACAGGACTTGATGATTTGCCGGAAACTTACCAGGCGGATCTGGCGTTTGGTTTTGATATTGCGAAATTTAATTAATAAATCGTTCTTTAATAACCTACTCCGACAAAGTCGGAGTGTAGACAGGAGAATCTAAATGAATGCTCTTAAAATGATGGTTGCGGCTTTGTCTCTCGCAGTGGGCGTCCAGGCAACTGCTGCTACCAACCAAGAAATTATCCAACACGTCAGCTACAATGTAATCATGCAAACTTATGTGGATTTAGCCAGTGCAACTGCAAATCTTAAAGTGGCAGTTTCTAATTTCGTGAGCAACCCAACTCCTGAAAACCTGGCCCTCGCGCAACAGCAATGGCGTTATACTCGTGTCCCTTGGGAAGCCTCTGAAGCATTCTTATTTGGACCGGTGGATTCTTTGGGCGTAGATCCGATGTTGGACACTTGGCCTTTGAACAGATCAGACTTGGACGGTGTCTTGAACGGCAAGTCACCGATCACTGTTGATTTGGTACATTCGTTGGGAACAAATCTTCAAGGCTTCCACACCATTGAATATCTTCTTTTTGGCAATGGTGTGAACTCAAACACCAAACCAGTTTCGGCATTCACGTCAAGACAGTTTGACTATTTGAATGCAACTGCGACTGTGCTTGCTGAACATGCGGCTTACTTGGCCTATGCTTGGACGACAAACTATGACCCGGAAAACTCGGGTGCTCCAGGTTATGTGACTGTGATCAGCGCTCCTTCTTATGAAAATCCATTCTACTCGTCTGAAGGCGCGGTGATGGAAGAGCTCATCAAAGGTATGATGGGAATTGCTGATGAAGTGGCGAACGGGAAAATCGCAGATCCTATGGGTGGCGATATCAACTCTGCCAACATGGCGCTGGTTGAGTCTCCATTTTCTTGGAATTCACTCAACGACTTCAAAATGAACATCCGCTCGATCTACAGTGTCTACACGGGTACTTACGGTCAGGTGAAGGGCCCAGGAGTGCAAGCCATGGTCGCTCGTTTTAATCCTTCTTTGGCCGCAAAAATTGAAGCGGATATCATCAATTGCATCAACTTGATTGAAGCTATTCGTCCAGCCGGCGGTGGTGATTTCGGTCAGGCTATTTTCACAGCTGACGGCCGTGCTCGTACTCAAAGAGCGATCGAGGCTTTGAATGCGCTTCATGCAACTCTGGAATCTCAGATTCTACCTTTGGCGGATAAATAAACTATGAAAAAATCGATTCTTCTTTTTGCCCTATACATGAGTTTTGGAACAGCGGCTGTAGCTGCTTCTGATATCAACATGGACTATGTATCAGCTATCAAATCCGGTGGCGATACAACGGTGCATTTTAAGGGAGAATCGATTCAAGCTTACCGCAATCCAGCGGCCAACTTAACCGAAGAGCAAATTCGCCAGCATTTGACTGGCGATGCGCTATTTGAAAGAAATTTTTCCGACGAAGCTTCCAGATTTGATAAGGGTTTGGGACCGGTCTTTAACAATACCAACTGCAACGCCTGCCATTCTAAAGATGGGCGCGGCGCTTTGCCGGTGGTTCCGGTGGGAACAGAGTGGGTTCAGCTTAAACAAAATGAAGCTGTTTTTCTTCGTATTAGCATCGAAGATGGTTTGCAACATCCTAAGACGAAGGAAAATAACTGGGGCGCTCCTGTGCCTGTTCCAGGTTTTTCTGATCAACTTTTCCATTTGGGTTCATGGGGAGTTCGTGAAGATCTTCCAGGTGCAGGGCAGGCCCAAGTCTGGATGAAATACGAAAAAAGCACATTCACTTATCCTGATGGAAATTCTGTTGAACTTCGCAAACCGATTTTCAAAGTGACAGCACCCTATGATGAGTATTTCGATTCTGTGTCAGGCCAAACACGCAGTCGGCTTTTTGAAAAAGATGTAAAAATGGGTCCTCGTATGGGGACTCCGATGATTGGCTTGGGATTGTTGGAGGCCATCAAGGAATCCGACATCATGGCTCTGGCTGCTCGTGATCTTTCTGCCGAGGGTGTGCATGGAAAAGCCAACTACGTTTTTGATATTCAAAAAAGCATGGCCAACGATCCGTACCCAGTATCTATGGGCCGCTTCGGTTTGAAAAACAACACACCATCAGTCTTCCATCAATCGTTGGGGGCTTTGCGTGGCGATATCGGTGTGACAAACTATGCATTCCCGAAAGAAAGCATTTTTGAGACGGACCTTTGGAAAATGTTTGAACAAAGTCATGGGCCATTGCCAACGGCTTTGGAAGCTTCAAATCAAGTCGCGGATGATCTGGTATTTTACTCTCAAACGTTGGCAGTTCCATCACGTCGTAACGTGGACAACCCGGTCGTCGTTCGCGGCGCGGAAATTTTTCATCAGGTAAACTGCACGAGCTGTCACCAGCCAAGTTTCACAACGGGCCCACATCAAATCAGCGCATTTTCAAATCAGAAAATCTATCCATTCACTGATATGCTTTTACATGACATGGGGGATGGTTTAGCCGATGGCAGACAAGATTTTGAGGCGACGGGTAAACAATGGAAGACCCGTCCTTTATGGGGCATTGGCCAGTCACAAACCGTCAATCCACGTGGTGGGTTCCTTCATGACGGTCGGGCAAGAACTTTGGAAGAAGCGATCTTGTGGCACGGTGGTGAAGGTGATTACTCCAAGAAGAAGTTTGTCTCGCTCCCTAAAGAAGATAGAATGGCTTTGATCCAATTCGTTCGGTCTTTGTAGGTCTCTAAGGTGGAAGCAATTCAACACCGTCGCTGGTGTTGAACTGCATCTTCAGTTTTTTGTTGGGTATCAGAAAATGATCTTTATGTCTTGATTGGTTGCAGGGGAGTTGGAAAAACTTCGACGAATTTTTTTTCAGGTCTCAGGATGATCTCACTAATAAAGAGGAGAGACCCATGAGTATTCTAAGCAGAATAGTTATCCCAGTTTTTGTGTCACTTGTTGCAATCGCAGCGCTCGCGGATGATCCACCAACGCCGCCTCAAGAACCACTTCCAAAACCTGAGCTCACAAAGGTTGTGCAAACCGATAAAGGCGAAATGCTTTTGGCAGACAGTTTCAGTCGCACCCTCTACGTCTTCGATCTCGACAAGGACAAGCCAAATCCAGTCTGCAACGGCAATTGCGCCGAATTATGGCCACCCTACATTCTAACAGAAGACGAAGTCGCCGAACTCCAACCACCACTCGGTTCCATCGAGCGCACCAGCAAAAAAATCCAACTCACCTATGAAGGTCGCCCCGTCTACACCTACGGCTTCGACCGTGAACAAGGCGACGACATGGGCAACGGAATCGGAGACGTCTGGCACCACATAGAAGTCCAAACACCACAACCACCAACTCCATAGAAAGAACACCAGAAGAAGTTGATTACGAAAAATAAAATATCGAAGTAAGATTTATTGAAGAGTGAGTTAAGGGATGACCGAAGAGAGGCCTTCAGCGGGGCCCGGACGGCCCGAACCGGCGAAGCCGGCGCTGACGAAGCACGATGCTGTGCCGACCGAAGCGTCAGCCCTTAACTCACTCTTCAATAAATCCCCCGCTCTACGAGTAATTTATTTTTTCCGTAACCCAACGAGACATTTCTCATTTTGGTCTACTACCTTGGGCTGAGAATTTCATCTGGCCCCAGAAAAAGTGGCGAGTTTTAGCGTGAATCTGTAGAATCAAGGAAAGCCTCAGGGCTGGGAAGGGGGTGGTGCTTATGGTTCAACACTGTGACATAACCAAGGCGGAGGTGACAGCTTCTTAGCTGTCTCGACCTTCGCCGAGGATTCTAGCTACTAGAATCTTGTTACTAAAAGGCGGCCGATGAGCACCGGAAACGGATCCAATCGAGCCGCCTTTCCTTTTCTTTCAAATAGTAATTTTCTCATAAAAATCTAGTCCTTATTGGCTCCTAAGGAATTAACTTAAATCCGCGAAAATCCGATAAATTCTTGAACCTTCACGTCATTGAAAAGCGAGATCTTCAAGAATATGTCAGACGAGCAAAACAACAATTCTCAAGCGCAGCTCGATGAGATGTTTCTGATCGACTTTGAACAAGTCGAACAGGTCTCTGCTGTCTTTTTTGAAGAGTCCAAAGAGATTTTGGAAAACCTTGAAGAGCAGATTCTCAAGCTTGAGGAAAATCCTGATGACGTGGACCAAATTAATCTGATCTTTAGAAAAGTCCACACTCTCAAGGGCAGTGTCGGGGCTGTCCCCGGGGGACAGCTACTTGGTTCCTTGTCGCATGAATTTGAAGCGCTTTTAAATCGCATCAAGCAAGAGCAAAGATCCGTCACTCGTGAATGTGTAGATCTGTTTTTGCAAAGTTCCCGTCTTCTTAAAGTTCTGGCGGAAGCCCTTCGTGAAAAACGCGAAGTGTATCCGGAAGAGTTGAGTGAGGCGATTGAGACCATCACTCGTTATGGAAGCTTTCAATTCTCCGGACAAAGACCCACGCCACGCAAAGCTGCGCCGCCTAAGAGGGCTGCTTCGCATTCTGATGATGAGCAAGGTGTTTGGCTTTCGATGAAGCAGCTCAATGAGATGCTGAAAATTTCTGGCGAGCTTTTGGTTCTAAAAAATTTCTTCAATATGATGAATCAAACAGTGAACTTCCGTACCCAGCCGGAATTGTTTGAACGTCGTCAAAATGATTTCTCTCACAACCTGACGAAGATTTGCGATCAATTTCAAGGTCAAATTCAAGGCGTTCGTAAGGAACGCGCTGAAGAGAGCTTCCAGGGTATTCCGGTTTTAATTCGTCAAGCAGCGACAGAGCTTAACAAGCAAGTTCACTTTGAAATGCATGGTATGGATCTGATGTTGGATAAATCTTTGGCTAAAGAACTATCTGACTGCGTGGTGCATTTGGCGCGAAATTCCATTGATCATGGTATCGAGGATCAATTTGAAAGAACAGTTTCAGGGAAACCTTCGATTGGACAACTCAGCCTTGAAATCAGCGATAAAAATGGAATCATTCATTTAATATTTAAAGATGACGGTGTTGGTCTGAATCGAGAGCGCATTCTTCAGCGCGCTTTAAGCACCGGCCTGTTGACCGAAGAGGAAGCGGTGCCTTTAACGGATGAGCAAGTCTATCGGTTCATCTTCAACGCAGGCTTTTCGACGAAAGATAAAATTACAACCATCTCTGGCCGAGGCGTGGGGATGGATGTCGTACAAAATACTGTGGACTCTTATGAAGGTAAGATTCATATCGAAACCACCTTGGGGCAGGGGACCTCTTTCCATCTGGAAATTCCAGTTCCTCAGCATATCATGGTGGAGTCTGCACTTTTATGCACCTGGAGTGACTATCAATTGGCTGTGCCTTTGATGTCAGTTTCCCATATCACCTCTTGTGATCAGCTGCATGTTACGACCGTTAATCATTTACGTTATTGTCAGTACGGCGGAATGACGGTTCCACTTCTGAACTATCATGAGATGTTAAATCTGTCAGTTTATGAGCAAGACGAAAAAGTGAAATCTTCATCAGCAGTTTTTGTCCGCTGTAAAGAGGCTACCTTTGCTTTGCTGGTCGATAAAATCGACGGGCAGACGGATTTGGTTGTTAAAAGCTTCGGAAAAATTATCAATCAACAAAAAGGTTTTAAGGGAATTTCCATCCTTGCAGATGAGAAGGTCACCTATATTGTTGACCCAGAACTTCTACTTGCGGTGATAGCTGCGAATCATCAGGCGGAGGCGGCATGAGCGATTTCTTCGGTGATGACTTTACGGCGGAACTCAAGGGTTATTATTTAACCAGCTTGAATGCAGAGCTGGAAAAGTTTGCTGATCTTCTGGATGACTCCACATTGAAACGAGTTCGCGCTGAAATCCGCGAGCAGTGTCAAAATTGGATTGTCGATGCAAAAAGTAATGAATTTGAATATCTGTCGGCATGGTTTCAGGGCTTTTTAGATAAGCTCGATGTTTTTGCCACGCCAGAGGATCTTGTTCAGGCTCTTCGTACTGCGAAGAAGTATGTGGATAACCTCCAAGAGACAAAAAAAGATTCTCCTGAATATGGGGTGCAGTTTGCTTTAACTGCCGAGTTGCAGGGGGAAAGTCTCTATCTTCGTTGTAAGGTGGCAGGCCAGGAATTTGTGGTTCCCATTAAATATGTCGTCGAGATTAGCGGTGCACTCCCGTTGTATCCTTTGCCTGAAAAGCGCGAAGGCTTGCTTGGGGTTATTCCATTCAGAGGAGATGCTCTTCCTGTAGTTAGTTTGCAGGACTATGGCTTTCAAAAGAATGAGAAGACTCAGTTCCTCTATGTGATCTGTGAATTTGAGGGGACGCGCTTTTCGTTGCAGGTTGCAGAGACAGATGAACTTATGAGTGTTTGTGATAAAGATTTGCAAAGTATTGAATCCAGTTCAGTGATAATTTCAGTACCTTTCATTCGTAACTTTTTCATTAAAGACCAGCGCAGTGTCATGGTCTTGGATATCGAAAGATTGGTGGCGGCGTGAACTCCCATTATTTGTTTCCTGGTAAGATGGCAGCCTTTAAAGAGGAAACGATCATCTCAACTCTGTTGGGCTCCTGTGTTGCAGTGGCAATTTATGACCCTACAACTCGCATTGGTGGTTTGAATCATTACCTGTTGGCAGAGGGCATGGGCAACGAAGTTTTGAATACTCGTTATGGGGCCTTTGCCATTCCGGCACTAGTGGATGAATGTGTTCGTCTGGGTGCCAATCGCAGCAAGCTTCAAGCGAAAATCTACGGTGGTGCGAATGTTATCAGCGTTTCTTCTTTGGGAAATGGTGTCGGTGTTCGCAATATTGAACTTGCGGAAAAAATGCTGCGCGAACTCAATATACCAATCATTGAAAAGAATTTGGCGGGCGAGCATGCACGCACTATCAAATTAAATACAGCCACTTTCGAAGTTTTACATAATTCTTCTAAAGACAATGCGGGCTCTGAACAGCGGCCAGTGGACGTTTCGGGATTCAAGCCCCTCAATGTCGCAAAAAATATTAAAGTGTTGGTCGTGGATGACTCTGCGACGGTCAGAACTCTTTTTACCAATATTTTTACCAAGAGTGGACTTGAGGTTGTCGGTGCTGCTGCCGACGCTTACCAGGCCCGCGAACTTATTTTGAATAAGAAACCTGATGTAATGACCTTGGATATTGAGATGCCAAAGATGTCAGGTGTGATGTTCTTGGAAAAGATTATGAAGCATCATCCGATTCCAGTGGTGATGGTTTCATCTCTTGCAAGTACGGGCGATGCCGCCTTGAAATCTTTGGAGCTGGGGGCGGTCGAATTTGTGCATAAGCCTTCTCAGTTTGACCCAGCGGTTTTAAAAGACCTTGCAGGCATGCTCGTTGATAAAGTGCGTGCGGCTGCTTCTGTGAATATCCTTAAAAAAATTAAAGAAGCACCCGCTGTCATGGAAATTAAATCTGCATTACCAGCCAAACCCGCAGGTAAAAGAGCTGCGGAACTGAAAGTGGTGGTGGTCGGTGGTAATGCGGGCAGTGCCGACGCTTTAGAGAAGCTTGTAAAAGGCTTGGCTGCGGATACTCCACCGGTTGTAGTTTCGTGCAGTACGGTTGCCAATTTCGTGACCGCATACATTGGTAAATTGAAAACATCTTCGAAAGTGACCCCAGTGGTTGCTAAAGATGGTGATTTTTTACGTATGGGTCATGTCTATTTTATTCCGGCCGAACATCATGGTCGTGTCGCTGTCGGGCCTCAGGGACCGGTTTTGAAGATCGCCAAAGGAACGCCCGTGGCTTCGCAGCTTCCTTCCAGCAATGTCCTCTTTCAGTCGGCGGCGGCTTCTTTTAATAAGGGAGTTTTTGCAGTGTTATTGGGTGGATTCGGTTCTGATGGGGTGGACGGTTTGATCGATGTGCAAAAAATGGGAGGAGCCACTGTCGTGCAGCATCCCGAAGAAGCTCAGTTTCCATTCGGTCCACAAAAAGCAATTGAAATTGGTGTGGCAGATGAGGTACTTAAAGCAGATATGCTTTCTGCGTATCTTATGCAGTACCGAAACCAAAACTTGTACTAAGTTTTCTTTTTGTAGGACGTGATTTTGGATCTCAATTTAAATCTGCTCAATTTTATCGGAGGTGCCTTTGTCGCCTCCGAAAGTGCAAAGACTTTCATAAAGAAATCTCCCTTCGATGGGTCGGATCTTTCTTCAGTCGCGCAATCGGATGCGATGGATGTTATTAAAGCCATCCAGGGTTCAAAAAAAGCATTGCAGCAGATTGAAAATCAAACCGCTGATGATCGGGCGCAACTTTTAGCGGATTTCGCAAATCACCTGGAAACCCATGCGGATCGCTATGCCTGTCTAGAAGCGCTCCATCAAGGTTTGCCAAAAAGTTTTGTTTTGGAAAATAGCATCAAGGTTGCGATTTCTCACTTAAGATATAATTCACAGAATTTGTCACAAAGTCTGCTAGTCACTCAAGATGGACATCTGCAACCGCGCCCGGTGGGGATCGTGGGAATCATCACTCCGTGGAGTTTATCTTTGCGCTTAGTGATGGAGCGTATGGCGCCAGCCTTGGCTGCGGGAAATGTTGTGATCTTAAAGGTGTCAGAGCTTTCTCCGGTCACGGGGCAGATTATTGGTGAGGCTCTTCAGGCCATTCAAGCTCTGCCTGGTCTGGTGCAGATTATTCAAGGCGGTTCCGATGTCGCGCAAATCATCGCGGGTCATCCTAGTATTCGAGCGGTGACGGCAGTGGGACGCGGTTCTTCCATGGCGGCGATTGCCAAAGCGGGCCTTGCGGAGTTTAAGAAACTTCAATTAAGTGGCGGCGCCAAAAACTCATCGATTGTACTTTCTGATTTTGATTTTAAAGGTCGCATGTCTGAAGTTATGAAGCCTTTTTTGTTGGGCCAAGGACAGATGTGCTGGAACTCTTCCAGATTGTTTGTGTTGGAGTCCTTCCAAAAAGAATTCATGGAAGCCTTGCATACCTATATGGAAACGCTCACACCGCTTTCTTCGCCAGATGGAGAATCCGTGTGGACACCGCTGATTGCCGAAGATCGCATGGCTATGATTTCCGAAAGAACTCAATTCGGAATCTCAGAGCACGGAAAGTCTTTCTGGGGGATCAAGCCAAATGAAAAACGCCTTGATCATCCGGGATTTTTTGTAAAGCCCACGGTGATGATTGATCTTCCTAATTGCTCGGTCATGCAACAAGACGAACTTCATGGTCCGTTGATTTTGGTGACTCCAGTCAAATACCAGCATGAAACTTTTAAATGGGCGAACACATCTTACCTGGGACACTCGGGAATTGTCTGGGGTCCGGAAGAGAAAGTTCAAAAAGTGGCGTCGAAATTGGAATGTGCCCGGGTTTGGGAAAATTCTTGGCTGAGCGGCCAGGATGGCGTTCTAAGCAACATAATTTTTGGTCACAAGCAGTCGAGCTTTGGAAATATCGATATGGCCTGGAACGGGTCGTTCTATTCTGATGTTAAGAAGTTGACGGGCTTCTAAGAGCGTCAACTCCCTGACGAAAAGCAGTGCTAAATTTTTGACGTTTACTAGTTCAAGATATGCGTTTTCGCACGAGTTTTGACATCACAATGAGTGCAGAAAGCTTCTTCTTTCACTTCATCACTGTCGCGATCGGCAATGTGTTTTAGTTCCAGCACGGTGCCGCAAAGTATGCAATTGTTTTGGGAAATGATGAACTCGCGGTGTTTCGGAGTGTCTGCTTTTTCAAAGTAGTTAATCTTGCTGTATTCCATTTTCTCATCCTTGAGTTGCTGTATCCCTACATCCTGCAGGGAGAGCAAAATAGAGCTTATGCAAAAGCTGTTCACAGGCCAAAGTCCGTACGCCGGACATCTCCTAGGCCATGATTGCGGGCGGTTCGGTGCCCGTTTTGTAAGACGATCTCCCGTTCATTCAAATTAAAAAGGAGATCTCAATGAAAGCAAAATGGACCCTATCTATATTGTTCGCAATGACCCAACTGTGCGCCTGCGTGGAAGTTCGGGATAACAAAAAAACAGAGGAGCCCGCGCCGATGGTGGCCGTACAAAAATTCGGGGACCTGGTGATTGATGAACCTATGTATGTCTATGCGGGGCAGATCCTCAACGCTCAAGATCTTGCAGCTGCACAAAAGGAGTCCGGTAAAGAGCCTCTGAAGGAGTCTTTGGCAAAAAATGAAAGTCTGACCAAGCAAGATTTTGAATTTCAATTTGATCGACTCACGATCACAGAACGGGGTGTGCTTTATACTTTAGGCAATAATATCAGGCTGCATGTTGCGGATCTCAGCTCTGCGGGATTGATCACGACATTTTCTGAAGATCAAACAGCTGAACCGAATAAGGTGGGACGGGCCGGCGGTCATATCCTTATTGATGTCGAACGAGCTGAGGGGGTATTGAATCTTGTCCTTCGTGGGGAAAGAGGGGGAAAGGGTTTGAAGGGAGCCAATCCGGATCCTTCAATGAAGGGAAGCGAAGGTTCTCCAGGAACAGATGGTGATGCTTTTGGTTCGAATGGAATTTGCAATAGAAGAGCAACGGGGGGTGGCATTGGTGGCCAAGGGAAAAAAGGTCATCCCGGTCAAGATGGAAAAAACGGTGGTGATTCTGGAACTCTTGAGTTGAAAATAAAAAATGATCAAGGCTTTACATATTCCATTCAACGCAAACCCGGTCGTGGTGGAGAGCGGGGTGAGGGTGGTCAAGGCGGCGAGGGCGGTGAAAATGGACGCTCAGGCAGTGCTTCCTTCAGTTGCGGAGGTTTTGTCTTGAGTTTGGGGAACGAAAAAAACCGTGGGCCCGAGGGAGAGCCTGGTGACAAAGGACAACCAGGAGTTGATGGGATTTCACAAACTGTCTGCATCGACAAGAATAGTGTTTTGACTTGTTACTAATGGAATATGTCCTCAATTCGATGAATTTGAAAGGCGGTCGGGGGGCCGCCTTTATTTTTGCCTCTGCAGCACAAAATGCTTATGCTTTCTTTCGGAGGATTGTCATGTCTCGATTAATTCTATTACTTTCTTTATTCTCGTTAGTATCTTGTGCGACAAAACCTGCTGAACAAAGACCACCTCCTGATATCGTCGGGTTGGTGTCGTTATTTGATGATCAACTTCCTATCAGCTCTGAGGCAAACTCAAAAGGCAAAGAAAGAACAATTAGCACAACATCTTGGGCTCTTAATGACGTGTTTATCAACGAATACGATAACCAGCTGCGAGAGCAATATCGCAATGGTTTACGCATCAATTTAGATGCGAAAACCGTTAGTGATCTTAAGACGGAAGCGCGCAATTTGAAAGACATCTATCTGGGCGACCGCTGGCAGATTTTGACTCAGTACGTGTTGAGTGAAGCCAGTAAACAGGGGGCAAAGTACCTGATCATTGTTCATCCTGTCGCGAACAACACTTACAAGCAATACAAGGCGGGATACGGTATTCACTGTGTGAACAGCCCAAGCAAAGAAAGTGAATCAATGGCCTATTTTCTAATGCGTTCAGAGCTTTGGAATGTGGCGACTAAAAAAATTGAAGCCACTTCGACACTTACTCCGGATCAACTGGCGGTTCCGGTTTTGAAAAGCTGTGCGGCTTTCAATAAAATGAAGTCAGAGAAGATCTCTGAAGAATTCAAACCTTTATTTCAAGAGCTCGTAAGCCGTGGCACTGATCTGAATTTGCAGGGCCTTGGAATTAAAAACTCTCTCCAATAAGTTCGTTTTTACTCCTCAGCTATTTGCTGAGGAGTTGTGCTATTTGTTCCTTGTGGGCAAGGCCATCTTGGTAGCCGATCTCGATGAGGTCTGAGCAGAAGCTTGGCTCGAAAAGAAGATAGCTGATGATCTCGCTGGCATCTTCTAAAGAACCCAATCCTTTTAAAAGATATCGTATAATTCTTGGCAGCTTGTGGGCCTTATGGATCGCCATTTCACCAATGTCGGCAGATGGGGAGATGAACAAGTAATCCAAGGGTCTTAGTGCCACCTTATGATGTTGCTCGGGTGGGATGGCCATGGCGTACTCGTTCAGTCTTTTCAGACGATCGATGTCTTGTTCGATGGCATCCAAGAGAACACCATTCAGAATCGTATTCATGACTCTGGCAACGCTGGGAGAGATTTGGTTTTCGACGGCACGTCGCTCATGAGCCGTTGTCGATTGCTTTCGTACGCCAATCACCAATAGTTTTTCCGCACCTAAATAAATCACCGGGCTGCAGGGAGCGTGATTTCTGACCGAACCGTCACCGTGAAAGCGATCATTCACCTGAATGGGTGGGAATAACAAAGGGATCGCCGAAGAGGCCATGATGTGTTCAGTGGAGATTGCCGCTTTTTCGCTGCGCTTTCTTCCCTTATCCCAGGTCGGCAGGCTTTCATGTCCTTGTACGAAGGTTACGGTTGTCGAGTTTGCATAGTCGACAGAAGTGACCGCCAAAGCTGTGAGGTGGCCGTCTTTGATATTTTGTTCGACCTTCGCGTAATCCATGTTTTGATGAATCATTTGACGAAGTGGCGTGGTATCCAAAAGCGAACCACCGGGAGTTGTTCCAGTCAAAGAGCCTAGCGAGAGATCCTTCATCCACTGGAAACCAATTCGTCCCATCGTCAGTGGATTTGTGGAGAACACTTGATCGATGGTAAGATTGCTCCACAACTTGACTAAGTTATCTACCGAAGCATTGAAGTCGTGAGCGTTGGAGGCGAGAGAGCTGGCATTTATGGCTCCAGCGCTGACTCCGGAAAGGTAGTCGAAGCGGGGTGGGAGTCCTGATTGTTGTGCGATGTCTTTAACTGCTGCGAGAATTCCAACTTGGTAGGCTCCGCGAGCCCCGCCGCCGGAGAGAACCAAACCCATTTTTTTTGCCATGAAGACTCCTGTCTCCATGGTAACATTGCGGCTTAACTCAACAAGTCCTGAAACCTCAGGCCGGTGAAAAAGGCTCATCTGCTTCGTTGTCGAGCCTCATCCTTCTCTTCGGCGTACCTACAGTACGCCTGCGCTGCAGATGAGACTCTCCGCCTCGCACCTGAACCTTTTTGACCAGCCTGCTATTCGAGATAGCTGGTTTTTAGTTTTTGTTCTGCTTCGTATTTTTCGAAGGCCAAGGTGATCAGATTGGAGATCAAATCCTTGTAAGAAAGACCGGTAGCTTCCCACATTTTTGGATACATTGAAATCTTCGTGAAGCCAGGGATCGTATTGATCTCGTTGATATAGAGCTCACCGTTTGGCTTAAGGAAGAAGTCGACTCGAGTCAGTCCGTCACAGCCCATAACATGGAAGGTCTGCTCCGCCATGGCTTGCAATCGTTTGGTGACTTCGGAATCGAGCTTGGCCGGGATCTCAAGCAAAGCGCCGTTGTCGTCCACGTATTTCGCCTCGTAAGAATAAAACTCGTGCTGAGGAATCACTTCGCCAGGCAAAGAGGCTTTCGGTGCGTGGTTATGACCCATCACAGAGCACTCGATCTCGCGACCTTGAATGAACTCTTCTGCAAGAACTTTGTTGTCAAACTGGAAGGCGTCTTTAAGTTTAGGACCAAAATCAGCGGCTGATTTGATTTTATGAACGCCGACAGATGAACCTGCATTGGCAGGTTTAATGAAGAAAGGCGAACCTAGTTTTGCCGCGATCTCTTCATAAGAATTATTTTTAAACGGAGTGAGCAACATATAGCGAGCATTTGGAATTCTTGCTTCTGCTAAAAGTCGTTTCATCACTTCTTTGTCCATGCCTGCCGCAGAAGACCAGACACCGCAGCCTACGAATGGCAATTGCACCATTTTGAAAAGGCCTTGGATGGTGCCATCTTCACCCATTGTTCCATGCATGATCGGAAACGCCACGTCCAAAGAAGTTTTGCTATGGTCCTTCAAAGAGTAAAGAACCGGTCTGCCTTGCAAAGCGATCAAAGCGACTGATTCGGCCTGCGCCGGAAGTGCTTTGTCTTCGATGGCTTTATTGTTGAAAACAGTCATATCTGGAAAGCGATACCAGCTGCCTTCTTTGCTAATACCAATCAAAATTGGAGTGTATTGATCTTTATCCAAAGCATCGGCAACATTTTTCGCTGAACGAAGTGACACTTCATGCTCTGCCGATTTACCACCAAAAATAAGCGCAATTACTTTTTTCATTTTTATTCCCTTAAGCCCATTCTACTAATTCATGAGCAAGACCAAAGATTCCAGCAAAGACTTCATTCGGCTTCGCGTTTCCATACATGTAAGCAGGTGTCGAAACAACTTTTGTTTCACGATCAGTGATGTAGTCGTCCACGGGACACTCTTCATGCTGAGCACCAGTTTTCAGGATTTCCGCAATCGTCGCTTGATCATCGCCGACAGTCACAGTCACTTTATGCTCGCCCAAAACTTTTGCAATAATCACAGGTGCAATGCAAATAGCACCGATGGGTTTGCTTGCTGCATGGAACTCAAGAACAACACGTTTTACATCTGGATTCACTTCGCAAGCTGCGCCTTTTTCTGCCCAGTTACAAAGATTTTTAGCAGCGCCGAATCCGCCAGGGAACGCCACCGCATCGAAGTCACTGGTTTTCAAAGTGCTAAGCGCTTTGATATCACCGCGGGCAATGCGAGCCGCTTCAGAAAGAAGCTGACGCTTTTCAGTTGTGACATTGCCATTCAAATGATTGGTTGCAGAAAATTCAATATCTGGGGCGAAGCAAGAAACTTTTGCTCCTGCTTGGTTCAAAGCAATTAGAAGGCTCACAGATTCAGTGATTTCACTTCCGTCGAGGAAGCCACAGCCAGAGAGTACAACAGCAATTTTTTTCATCGGATCCTCCTGAAGGCATTACTCTACAGGAGGGGATGTGGGCTGGCAAGAAAGGTTGATTTAGTCGTGTGCTAAATTTAAGAACTTATTTTAAGGCGCTGCTTTATAATTTTTCGTGCGATTGCAAACAGTCACGAGGACTTTGTTGCCAGTTGTCCCGATATCGAGAAGACCTCGCGAACAATACTCCATCATTCTAGCCAGGAACGGCATGTCTGGACTGAGGGCAATTGAGTAATTGATCTTTTGCGTATGAGTTTCTGTCCCGGTTTTGGTTACAAACGACCAATCAAATGAGACTCGCTTTAAGTTGATTTTGCAATCTTTGAAGCCACCACAGTTGGGTTGTTGCTTTATACCAGCGGGCGCGTCGATTAACTCGGTTACTGATTTTAAATTAGTACATTTGATGTCACAGCTATCGACCTTCATTTGCTGTTTGCAATAAGTATCGACAGCGGTTGTTTTCTGGCAAGCGTAGGCCAGGCTTAAAAACTTTTCGAATCCCAAGGACATTTGATAGTCCTCAGCGAATGGTTTGATCACTCCGCCAGCCGCTTGAACTTTGGCCTTTTCTTGCAGGTTCACTAAGTTTTTGAGTGCAGCAGGAACCGCGGCATCAGGTGTCGGAGGAGCCGCAGCAGTTTCGGGGCATCCATCATCTGTCTTTGCGACACAGCGATGATCTTCGCGGGTCGATTGTTGAGCCTGGTCCCCAGTCACAACGGCGACTTGATAAAGATAAGTGTAGTTAACGTCTTTGGCAGTTTCCTCTTTTTTGGAAACAGTAATGCCTTCCTGCAGAACCAATTTGGCATCTTGTTGCTCAAGGCGCTGGTCCGTTTCTGTGTAGACAAAATCATTCACTTTCATCGTAAGTGGTGAAGTCTGCCCCCAGCCGTCGACCATTGCATTTTGCACTTCTGCCAGTGAAGCCGGGGTGGATTTTTCATCCATTTCCGGCTGCTTCATACAAGAAAGTGATCCCGCCGCAAGGGCAAGAATCAAAAGTCGAGGAAACAAAGATCTCATATTGAATCCCATCCCCAAATCCATAGGGCGAGTGGAAAGATTTTTTCAAACTTTTGCACAGTTTCTTCTTTAAAGATTCCGATCGCACGATAGTCGATAGGGCCAAATAACAGGCGAACCATATCTGTTTCATTGTTGATGGTGTAAAGATCCTGACCAATTCCGAACAAGAAGTGATCTGGATGTTTTTCCAAAACGATATCGCTTACACCTTCGGCGCGGAAAGCTCTTTTGATTTTCGCAGCCAATTGATCAAAGTTTACCAGCTTGATCATGCCCAGGAAGCCTTGATTCATGGTCACAGGCTTTCTTTGCATTTGCTCGATTAAATTCGTCGCATGACGAGGGCAGATTACTGTGAAAGGTTGATTTTTCTGTACGCGAATAAAACTGAAAAGAGCCATCAATTTGGAAACAGAGCCACCCCATTCATGGATGTAGCCTCCCAAATCAATACCTTTGCCTTCAATCGCATAAGCTGCCAGTTGGCCATTCGGTTCCCACGCGGTGTAAACCTTCGTTTCAGGAATCGCCAGAAATTTTCTGGTTTCTTCAATGGTGCGAACTGAGTTTACGGAGTGTGATGAGTAGAGGCGATAGATTGCATCTGGAGAGACTTTGGGATCCGTAGAGAAGCGCAAATTGATCGGTGGGACGTCGAAGTTTTCTTCGATGACAAAGCTGATTTCGCTGCCCGCAAGTTCAAAACCCATACGACGATAGAAATCGAAAAGATCAGTCCATAAAATCGCAATGTCGCAGGATTGCTCGGTCGCGGATTTTAAGCAGTCATTGATAATCTGTGTGCTCAAACCCTGACCACGGTGTTTGTCGTCAGTGACGACCGACCCGATGGCGCCAACTTTGTAAATAACATGAGGTGATTTAATAATAAGCGGCTTCATCACTGCATGCGAAACCACGCGGTCTTCGTCGGCGATGATACGCATATTATGGATATTATTTGAGGTGAGGGCTGTCGGGTACTCGGCGGCAATGGACCACGGAGCTTCTGATCTTAAATTTTTTGTGAGAAAATCCAAAACATGCGGCAACTCAGCTTCCCGCGGCGAACGAGGTCCTTCCATGAACCCTCCTTACAATACCCTCTAGTTTAGCTTTAAACGGGCCAGACCCACAGCAAACAGCAAAGAGCCCTATGAAAAATGCGACCCAAGTCGGGTCAGAGGGGGTGTTTGACCCCACTCCGGGTTTGACTTCAAGGCCAAAAAGACTATATTGGGCGCATATTTAGGAGATCCCCATGGCTGAGAAAAGTCAGAGCTGGAAAGAAAATAAACCAGGTAAAGTATTTGTCGATCAATCTTGCATTGCTTGCGATGCCTGCGTGCTAACGGCTCCTAAGAATTTTGCTATGCATGAGGAAGACGGCCACGCCTACGTATCTCAACAACCATCCACTCCTGAAGAGGAAGCTCTTTGCAAAGAGGCGATGGAAGGTTGTCCAGTAGAAGCTATCGGCAACGATGGCGACAGCTAAAAAAACGCCCCTCAAAAAAAGCAAGGCAGCCCCTCAGAAGGCTGCTGTTAAGAAGACGCCCGTAAAAAAGACGTCAGCCAAGAAGGCCGTAAAAGTCGCGCCGAAAATCACAAAAAAATCTGGTCCCAAGAAGTCGAGCCTGAAGATGGCCCCCAAAAAAGCACCGATTCTTCCGACTTTGGCACTCTTAAAACGATATTATCCTGATGCTCATTGCGCCTTGAACTTCACCAATCCGTGGGAGCTTTTAGTGGCCACAGCACTGTCTGCGCAGTGCACGGATGAACGCGTGAATTTGACGACACCGGCTCTTTTCAAACGATGCCCGACACCGCAGGCAATGGTGAAGACTCCTGTTGAAGAGATTGAAAAACTGATTCACTCCTGTGGGTTCTATAAAAATAAAGCGAAGAATTTGAAATCCTGTGCGGCGGCTTTGGTGGAAAAATATCAAGGCGAAGTCCCTCAAAATCTCGAGGCTTTGGTCGAGCTGGGGGGCGTAGGCAGAAAGACGGCGAATGTGGTGCTTGGCAACGCCTTCGGTATTCCAAGCGGGGTAGTTGTCGACACCCATGTCGGTCGCTTGTCATATCGTTTGGGCTGGGTGGACACAGAAAACCCTGTCCTGATTGAACGCGAGTTGATGGAAGAAGTTCCCAAGGAAGATTGGATCATGCTATCGCATTATTTGATCTCTCATGGTCGAGCTGTCTGTAAGGCGAGAAAACCTGATTGCAGTCATTGCTTTCTAGAGGAGACTTGCCCTAAGAAGGGTGTCTAGTTCACAATGAGCACATGTTTATTTCATTCTTTGAGAGCGTTAAATACGTAGGCCATCTTCTTCCGATTTCTTTCTTAAGAATTTTCTTGGGCTATTACTATCTTGAACAAGCATTGCAAAAATTCCGTGGCGATTTCTTAACTCGTCCAAGAGTTGCGGATCAAATCGCCGAGTGGCTGCCAGCAAGTCATGCACCGAACTGGTTCAAGATTTTTGCAAGCTCACAAATGATTCCGAATTGGCAAACAGTGGCTTTTATTATTTTGGGAATTGAGTTTGCAGTCGCGATTTCCTATATCATCGGCTACGTTGTGCGTCCGGTGGCGCTCTTGGGGGTTCTTCTTTGTGTGACGATGCTCTTTATTTCTGGGCCTGGTCATGAAGATCTTTATAAGACATTTTTGGCGATTCATTTGATCTTGGCGTGGGTAGGAGCGGGTCGCTGCTTGGGCCTTGACTACTATTTCTTTAAACGTCGTCGCGGCATCTGGTGGTAGACATCTATGAGACATTTTATACTTTTCATCGCAGTGATCTTCTTGGGTCTTTTTCTTGCGGTTTTAAATAGAACAGAACAAGGCAAAGTTATTGGCGGACAGCCGACTTTGCGTGTCTTTGGATATTCTTCTTTTACCGGTCGCTGGGGACCGGGGCCTTTGTTAAAAGAAGCCTTTGAGAAAAATTGTAAATGCAAAGTGGAGTTCATTGAAGGCAGTGACTCTGGAATTCTTTTGCAAAGACTGCGCATTGAAGGTGAAAGCCTGGGGGCGGATCTCGTTGTCGGCTTGGATCAATTCGATCTTTCCAAGGCCATGGATGAACAAAAATGGCGCAGCCTCAGTCTTGGCAAGCTTGATGTTTATGAAACCGTGAAGCCCGCCCTTTCAAACAACTTCTTTGTTCCCTATGACTGGGGAGCTTTGACCTTTGTGGCCCGTCGAGGCGAGCTGAATCATGTGCCAGTTACTTTGGACGATTTGCTTTCTTCTGAATTGAGTAAAAAAATTGCCCTTCAAGATCCACGGACCAGTTCGCCGGGCATGCAGTTCCTTTACTGGGTCGTGCGTTCTAAAGGTGAAGAAGAAGGCTTTAAGTTCTTAGAGAAAATGATGGGGCAAGTCCACAGCTTTTCACCAACCTGGTCGACGGCTTATGGTCTTTTCACCAACAAGCAAGCCAAGATTGCTTACTCGTATGTGACTTCGCCGCTGTATCATGAAATTGAGGAGAAAAAGAAAGACTACTTCGCGATCTCATTCACTGAACCGTTGCCGGTGCAGTTTGAATTTGTGGGGATTCCTGAATTTTGTCGTCACTGTGACTTGGCTGAACAGTTTGTGAATCTGATGCTTTCCAATGAAGGTCAAAAGATCATCATGGAAAAGAACTATATGTTGCCGGTCATGAAAGGCGTTCGCGAGAATTCAGTATTTGCGAATCTTCCACCGATGAAAACAATGGACAAGTTTGAGATCCTTTCAACGACAGAAGTAGATCGTCTGTTGAAGCGTTGGACGGAAATTCGCCGAGGCGAGCTCAATTGAATAGCCGAAATCTTCTTCGCATTGGCTTAGTTCTGTTTTTGCTGTTTCCTTTCATTTTCCTGGTTACGCAATTTCGTTTCCATGGGATGCCGGACTGGGGAGAACTGCGCTGGGCATTTAAAAACAGTCTCTTGCAGGCTTTCTTCTCGGCCTTGGTTTCCATGATATTTGGCTTTTGGGCGGCTCTGGGGTTGTTGAGTTTTACCAACCACAATCGTCGCCACTGGCGCATGATTCTTGAGATCCTGTGTTTGCTGCCGAATTTTCTGCCTCCGATTTTCATTCTTTTGGCCACCCTAAATGTTATTGATCCCTTTCCGATGGGAATTGCGGGGATCGTTATCATTCACACGATTATGAATTTCGGCCTGGTCGCCGTATTGTTGGCCGGGTTGATTGAAAATAAAGTGGGTGGTGTCGTTGAATTGGCTTATGTCGAAGGAGCCTCTCGCTCAACCTTCTTGTTCAAGGGACTTTTGCCAATGATTAAAAAAGATCTTTGGCTTTTGGCGCTGTTTATTTTTGTGGTGTGCTTTGGAAGCTTCTCAGTTCCTCTGATAGTCGGAGGCGGGAAGGGAACCACCGTAGAAGTTTTGATTTACGAAAAGATCCGCCTGTCCAGTGATTGGGGAGATGCCGTATTCTTAGCTTTCTTGCAATCGAGTTTTATTTTTCTGCTGTCCTATGTGGCGGGAAAAGGCAAAGGGACAAATCGGACTCGGGTGGCCAATCTAAATCTCATTCGAATGCCGACAGGGATGGCAATTATCATCGGCATCTCGCTTTTGTATTTGCTGGGTTATGTGCAGGGCTTTATCGCGGGTCTTGGAATGATTTCGACTTTCTATGATGTGCAGTCGGCAATCCTTTGGAACTTCCTCGGAAGTCTATTGGTGGGTTTGAGTGTGGGGGCTCTTTGTTATGGAGGCTTAATGCTGATTGCCTTCCTGTGGCCCAAACAGTGGTTTGAAAAGTTTTTGAATGGCTATGTTGCACCTTCGACGTCTTTGGCTTGCTTTGCGCTTTTAATTTTGGGACCGAATGAGGGTCTTTTTCCGTTTTTCAAAATCCCCATTGCCCTGACAATTTTAAGTCTGAATGGATTGTTCCGTATGGGCTGGGATGGAGAGCTTCATTCTTTGCAATCGCAAATGACTGTGGCTTACTCCATGGGGGCCTCTTCGAAGCAGATCTTTAAGGAAATTCTTTTTCCACAGTTGTCCGCCCGTGCCGGGATTCTTGCGGGAATCGCATCGATATGGGCTTGCGGCGATTTTGCCGTTTCAAGAATTCTAGCTCATCGTGATTTGAGCATCGCAATGATGACTGAGACCTTGATGTCGAGCTATCGCCTGAATCAGGCTACCGTGCTGAGTTTATTAATTGTTATTGCTGGTTTAATTTGTTTTGCCGCTTGTGTGGGGGGAAGTCGTGTCCTACGTCGAAAATTTGCGCCGTGATTATGGAGACTTCAAAGTTGAAATTCCTCAATGGGAAATTCTCGATGAGGGAGTGACCGTTCTGTGGGGGCCGTCAGGCTCCGGGAAAACTTCAGTATTCAGAGTTCTTTTGGGATTGGAAGCCTGCCCTTCTATGAAGTGGTCATTTCAAGGGGTGGACCTTGCGAAGTTGAAGACCCCACAGAAAAAATTGGGAGTGGTCTTTCAAACTTTGGATCTTTTCCCACATATGACCGCGAAAGAGAACATCCTATTTGCCGCCCGCGCGCGCAAAGTGAGTGAAGAGAAATCTCGCAATCGTCTTAAAGAGCTCGCATCGATCTTGAAAATGGAATCTTTTCTGGAAAGACCCGCCAGCGTTCTTTCAGGTGGTGAAAGACAGCGTGTGGCTATTGCCCGGGCGATTATGGGTGAGCCGCGTTTGTTGCTTCTGGATGAGCCCTTTTCGGCGTTAGATCAGGAACTGCGGGAGGAAAGTCGTCGTTTGCTCAAACAAGTCATCGAAGTGGAGAAAATTCCGACTTTGCTGGTGACCCATGATCAAAAAGATGTGGATATGTTGGCGAATAAAGTCAGCACTATACGTAATGGTAAGATCGTTGAAGAAGTGCGGCTGAGCTAACTCACAACATAACTATGCACAGTCGAGTACAGTTTTAAGGAATCAACTGGTTTTGTGAGATAGTCGTTGCAGCCCGCTTCCAGACAGCGATTGCGATCCTCAGCCATGGCATGAGCGGTCAATGCAATGATGGGTTTTGTAAAACCTTTTTCTCGCAAAGTTTTTGTCGCTGTATAGCCGTCCATGACGGGCATCTGCATATCCATCAGAATGATGTCATAGGAATTTGCCAGGGCCTTTTCCACAGCCACGGCACCATTGTCTGCAAAGTCAGAAATCACGCCTTTTTTCTTGAGATACAATTCGATCAGGAGGCGATTGTCGCTGGAATCGTCGACGATCAGAATTCTTTTCCCTTCAATTTGCTTCTGATCGGCAGAATTTGATGGAGTACTTGCTCCGGCGAAACCGGAGGGCAGGCCGGCCGCGCTTTTTGATGCCATAGAAGTGGATTCAATAGTGCCATTCGAAGCTGCGGAAAGAACCACTCGGAACGTCGAGCCCTTGCCCAGCGTGCTGGAAAGAAGAATGACATCCCCATTCATGGCCTGGGCGATTTTTTTCGAAAGAACCAGTCCCAAACCAGTCCCCTCATATTTTCGAGTGGTAGAAGAGTCGATTTGGGCAAAGGCCTGGAACAAGTCCTTTTTTGATTCTTCAGGGATGCCAATGCCAGAATCAATAACATCAAAGTAGATTGAATTGTTCTGTTTGCCATAGCGAACTTGCACGACGCCATCTTGAGTGAACTTGATCGCATTGTTGACCAGGTTAATTAGAATCTGCTGAAGGCGGTTTCGATCTGTGAAAACCTCGGCAGACAGATTCGAATCTTTGATGACTTCGAAGCGGTTTCTCTGCTCATCGGCCTTCATCTTCATCATATCAGCAACTTCAGTAAGTAATTCATCAAGATCGAAGTTACTTCTTTGAATTTGCAAATGACCTGATTCCACTTTGGTGATGTCGAGAATGTCGTTAATGATTCCCGTGAGGTTCTTGCCAGTACTTTCAATGATCTTGATGTACTTCATTCGCTCTGACTCGGGAAGATTGGGGTCTTTGATAATTTCGGTCATGCCAATGATAACCCCCAGAGGAGTTCGGATCTCATGGCTCATGTTGGCTAAGAATAAAGTTTTCACCTGGCTGGCATTTTCCGCGCGCACGCGCTGGCCAATGTTTTTTTCCAGATCCATACTCATCTTATTTAAGGTCATTGCCAGTTGCCCCAGCTCATCGTTGGAACGGACTGGAATCAGGGGGGACGTGGAAAGATTGCCTTCTCCGAGATTTTTGGCCGCTTGATTGATTTCACCAAGGCTTCGGCTGAGATTTCTGTTGAACGCGATAGTGAGGATTAAACCAGTGGATTCAACGGTGAGAACCGCGAAAAATAAACCCATCATTAACATGTTCTCTAGCCAGCGGGAGCCTTCGCCGAGGACCCGCGAGAAAGCCTCCGCCAACACCGTGGCCTGATTGTTGATCTCGGAAGTTTCTGCAAGAAAGCGGTCAGCTTCCTGGCGAGAGATTCCGCCAGAATTGACTTTTTCGCGAACCTTCTCGGCGCTCGCAATGAGTGTGTCGATCTTGGCGTCAGACTCGTTCCAGTATTGAATGGCATCGCGCAAGTAAGGTGCATTGTGAAAGCGTGTTATCAAGGTAATGACACGAGGGATGTCAGTCTCTGCAACACCCCCTTCGCGAAACCCTTGGACGACCACATCGCGATTAAAATTTGGCTTCATGAGCTCTTGGCGAGATCTTCGATCTCCCATCACCGGTATTAAATAGCTTTTGAAGGCCTGATAGTATTTTTCATCTTGGGTGAGGATATAAAGATGCAAACTGTGAATAGAGCTTTTTTGAGCTTTGGACCAGGTGCTTTCTCCACTGGCGAAGGCTCGCAAAGTTGAGAGTGTGCTCATTGCGAACAACAAAGTGAGAAGTTCCAGAGCGACCAAAAAGGCCATAACTCCAACCACCGTATAGAGTTTTTTTGCTACAGATAAATTGCGCCAGAATGTAAGCATTAAAATCCTCGAGGTTTACTTTATTCTACCGAGAACTCAGTCTTGTATCAACAAGTGGAGGTTTATTAAAGTGCAAACTAGATCGTATAACGTTGCACCATTTCTAACAAAGCCGTTTTTTTAACCGGTTTTGTGAGGTGCTCAGTGCAGCCAGCTTCCAAAGATTTTTGAACATCTTCTGCCATCGCATTTGCGCTGACCGCTATAATAGGAATGCTTTTCTTATTGTGCTTCTTTTCCCATGCGCGAATCATTTGAGTTGCGACGTAGCCATCCATCACCGGCATTTGAATGTCCATGAGGATAAGGTCAAAATTTTCTTGTGTAGCTCGATCCACGGCAATTTGTCCATTTTCTGCCTGGACGACATCAAACGGATATTTCTTAAGGTAAGTGAGGAGCAAAAAGCGATTGTCTTCAGTGTCGTCCACCACAAGGATGCGTGCATTTCGGCCAATTTCTTTTTCGGAAACTGTCGGCTCCGGAGGTGCTTCGTAGATGCGTGCCACTTCAGCGGCTTCGGTCGCCACATAGGGAATCGTGAAGAAGAAGGTGCTTCCTTTGTTCTCTTTGCTGGTGAACCAGATGCGGCCGCCCATCAGTTCCACGAGATTCTTGGAAATGGTCAGTCCTAAGCCGCTGCCGCCAAATTTGCGGGTGATAGAACTGTCTGCTTGGACGAAATTTTGAAACAACAAGTGCTGTTTGTCTTCGGGGATGCCTGTTCCGGTATCATGAATGGCGAAACGGACAAATTTGCCGTCACCATTTTCAAAATCCACGGTGATGGAAATTTCTCCCACTTGGGTAAATTTGATCGCATTACCGATAAGGTTGAAAAGAATCTGACGAAGGCGAGTCGGATCACCGATCACCATGTGAGAAGCCGTACTGCCCAGATTTACTTTTAACGAGAAGTTGAGATTTTTCTCATTCGCTTTTTGTTTTAGGATATCGCAAATATTTTTTGTCGTCGCTTCGAGGTCAAAAGCAATTTTCTCAAGTCGAACTTCACGCGCTTCAATTTTTGAAATATCCAAAATATCATTGATAAGAGAAAGAAGATTTTCACCGGCATTGGCGCATACTTTTACGAGCTGAGCCTGATCCTCTTTCAAATCTGATTCTCCCAGAATATCCGTAATACCGATGATGGCATTCAGCGGAGTTCTGATCTCATGACTCATGCGAGCCAGGAATTCTGATTTTGCCTGCGAGGCTTTTACCGCCTGTTCGCGGGCTTCAATCAAGGCGTTCTCGGCCTGGATGCGATCCGTGATATCTGTGCAGACAAAAACGAAGGTCAAATCTTTGCTGGTGCGGTTTGGTAACGCCGCCCAATTCATCAAAATCGGGACGCGATGACCTTCGTGATTGACGATTTCAGCTTCAATACTGTGGCGGGTTTGTAGAAGCCAAGTGTAATTTCTGAAATCTTCTTGAGAATGGATCAATGTCTTTAGATCGATTTTAGCCACTTGCTGAGAAGTCAGACCCAGAAGCTTGAGGGCCGCTTCATTGGCCTGGGAAATCATATACGAAGCTTGTCTCCAATCGTCATGGTGGCTGACTTTGACGATGAAGAGGAACGCTTTGATGGATTGGATGACGCTGTCCAGGAACTCTTTGGAAACTGTCGTGGTTTCCAAGCGGTCGGCAAGCTGATTGTATTTAGTGACCAGCAAGCCAATTTCGTCTTTCGATTGATAATTGATTTTCTGAGTCAGATTGCTGGTACCCAGTTTTTCAAGACGATCTGTCAGCAATTGGATCGGCTCAACCACTTTGCCCGTGGCCGCGAAGGTCGCGAAGAAGAACAGGATAAAGATCAGGACCGCAGCAGCGCTGGAAGCGATGGCGATGCGATCCAGAACCGCAAATGCTTCGCTTTCATCAATTTTACTTTGGATGTACCAAAGCTCTCCGTTCGGTAGATAGATCTTGCCGATCGAACGAATGACTTTTTGCCCGCGATAGTCGACTCCGAGTTCGCGAACCTCGCTGAGGTTTTCAATTTTTTTGATATCTTCGTCACCACGATTGCTGGAAAGGACATCGGGTTCTTTTTCAGAGCCATTGCTCATTCCACTTTCAACTCTGAAACGACCGGTATTGCGCAAGCTCCAGTCTTCGCCGTAGATCAGGGTCTCACCGGTTTGCCCCATGCCGTGGGTGGCCCAGGCAAAGTTGTCGCTGGTGATGCGGTCGATTTCTGAGATCGAAATTTTTAAAACGACAGCGCCAAGAAATTTTCCGTGACGGTAAATAGGTGAGGCGACAAACCCGGTTGTGATCTTCGGATTGATGATATCTTTGTCGAAATCCAAAAAGAGGGTGGAGCCCTCTTGTGCTTTGTTGGCCCAGGTGAAGAGGTCTTTCAGTTTACTTGCCGGATTGATTCCCTTGTAAATGGAAACGCCGTCTTCAATGTCTTTGCGGGTGGTGTAGAGTATTCTTCCCGTCGGATTGATCAAGGCCATGTCGTAGATATTAAAATCCAAAACATAGTTGTCGAGAAGGCGGCGGAACTCCGGTTGGCCATCTGGTTTGTTGGAACCCAAAAGATCGTCGGTCAGTTCGTGAGAGGCAATAAGATTGATCGCCATTTGCAGGTCACGGAAGTAGTTTTCAATGGCAGTGGTTTTAGCAATACGGATCTGAGTTAAGCGCTCGTAAGTACTATCAACCACGGTCGATTCAACGATCTTGAGGCCAATAATGGCAACAACGAAGGTCGCAAGAAAGACCGAGATGAGATTAAATAAAAAGATCCTGAGGCGTAAAGTCATGCTTATTGAGTATTCCTGCAGTTTTATTGATATCTTACAGCCCCTCTGAGAGGCAACGAGTACTTGCGATTGAGGGGTAAAACAGGCCATTGTGCATGGGCTCTTAATACCTTGTAATGAAACTCTGCGGTATTTTCGTTGTCCTCGGACTGCCGCAGTGATCAAGGTTTTTACACTCTGGTAACCATTGCAGGTCGACCTTGTCTTTTTGACGCCGTCACTGAAATTATCCCCATTGTTTGTTATTAATAGGGTCGATGGGAGGCGCAAATGAAAACAATTAGATCTGCACTGACGCTGATTTTCTTTGCGCTGCAACTGGTGTCCTGTGCCGCCTCCAAAGCCTCTGATGCGGGAATGCTGAATCCTACAATCTACTACAAGCCGACTATTCGCACGGACCAAGTAAGGTGTGAGAGCTCCGAGATGACGGAGATGAAGTCACCTCAAGACAAAGTTCTGGCTACAATGTGTTTGAAAGACTTCAATAACTGCGTGATGCAGGGGTCGTGTTTTGTGGCAGTCAGTGGGGAGCGCCTTCGCTCATTTAACTATTACGCTCGCGGCGCGGATACGATTCCTCGTTTTGTTGAAGTGGATTTAAAACGCTGCCCTTATGGATACGGTGTTCGCAATACTTGCTTGGATCCTTACTTTACGGTTGCGGCTGATTTGAAAATTTATAAAGTGGGCGACGTGATCTTTGTGCCTCGTCTGGTCGGCGCAGCTATGCCTGATGGCGAAACGCATGATGGATTTTTGATTATTCGCGATGCGGGTGGTGGTATTTCGGGGGCGAATCGCTTCGATTTTTTCACAGGTTTTTATAATCATTTGGCGAGAGAAAATACCATGGCCCAGCTGGGTTTTGGTGACAAAACAAATGCCTTTGAGTTTCGCTTGGCCACAGAAGACGAGGCGGTATTGGTGCGTGAGCGCCGCGGTTATCCTGGTTTGAAGAAGGTGATTATTGTGTCTCCGGGCGGGCCCACTTCCGAAGCTGATGACGTCAAAGGTTCCATTTCTGTGAACTAATTTCGGGCTAATAATTCTTAATTCACATTTTTCCGTAACATAAGTCGGCGAAGAGTTCTTACTTTTGCTGGATAAAATATCGCCTTCAATTCCTTCGTCTGGGTCCTCCTAGACCTTCATCTCGATTTTTTTCAAAACCAAATTTCAATAAAATCAGGCACTAAGCAAAACCCTTCAAAAAAAACTAGACCAAGGGCTAAAGTTTTCTGGACCTTGGTCCGAACAGTATCCTCGTACACGTTGGCGCAATCCGAAAGGACCTCTACTCTGGCTTCGTCTAAGTAGACCCCCCTCCGGACATGTTCCTCGAAGATGGTGTCAGTCACCACCATCCCGAGGAACCTGCTCCAGCCTCCGTCTGCACTCCAGTCTCCCACTGGAGTTGCAGGCAACAATTTAATTTTTTTGAGTTAGTAAAATTTAAACGTAGACCCCAGGACGTTGTTGGATACCGGAGTTTTCTGAAGGTAAGTGGTGCGACCGCAGATCTGCTCTGATTCCCTAGAAAAACAGCGAACTAGGTCTCAAAAAATCCCAAGGAGGATTACTATGGGCTTAAGAATCGCAACGAACACTGCTTCGATCGCTGCACAACGTGTGCTCTCGACTCAGCAAAAAAGAACGGAGCACTCTGCGCAGGCTCTCGCTTCTGGTAGTAGAATCGTCCATGCCGCCGACGATGCCGCAGGTCTGGCAATCTCGGAAAACTTCAAAGGACAATTAAAAGGGATCTCGCAAGCGCGTAGTAATGCGAACAATGCGATTTCATTTGCGCAAGTGGGTGAGGGTGGTCTTTCAGAGATCTCCAACATCTTGGTCCGCCTCAGAGAGCTCGGAGTTCAAGCAGCATCTGACACCATCGGTGAAACAGAGCGCGGCTTCCTCGACAAAGAGACTCAACAACTTCTTCAAGAGTCGGATCGTATTGCCAAAACAACGACTTTCGGTAACCGCAAACTTCTCGATGGATCCGGCGGAGAGCTGCAGTTCCAAGTGGGACCGAATGCCGGTGATGATAATATGATTAAAGTTACTTACGATGCGGATGCCTCGGCAAGTAATCTGGGGATCAACGGAATATCAATGGCAGATAAAGGGGATGCTCGTGATTCGCTGAAAGCGGTCGACGAAGCCCTGGAAAAGGTCAGCGCCATGCGCGCAGGTTTCGGTGCGACTCAATCGCGCTTGGAATCAACGGTGAACAATCTCGACGTGTCTTATGAAAATCTATCGGCCGCGAATTCTCGAATCCGCGACACCGATATCGCAAAAGAAACTTCAGAGATGGCCTCAGCCAATATCTTACAAAACACGGCGGTGTCAGTGCTCGCACAGGCAAATCAGTTGCCAAACGTAGCAATGAAACTCGTAGGTTAATCTCTCAGAAAAAAGTCCTGAGAATATAAGCAAAAAGCAAACTTCGGCATGCTGAAACCTCAGCAACGCCGAAGTGATGCGAAGAATCGATTAAACCACATTTTATACAAGCTTCGAGAGGGTATCTTGGGATAGACCCCTCTCAATGAGTAGTCGCCCACAAAACTACTCGTGTTAAGCCCACCCCAGAGGGCACCCGCCCCCTGGGGATTTTTCGAGAGTGCCTGCCATCTTCTCGGAAAAGGTGCCTGCCATCTTTTTGGGTCTACAACGCGTTAGTCTCAAGGGTTGAAGGTTTCTTGTTAACTTTCGCCAGGATGAACTCTTTCTTCCGAAGGGCAAGTCTCACCAATTCCCAATGTTCAGGCGGTGGAGCCGAATTTAACCAAGCCAAAGTTTCCTCCCTATCTGCAAGATTCCCCCAATGCTCATCCTCGGTTACCGGAACTTCAAGCCATGTTTCCCCGATAAGCCCTTTCAATGAGCTATAGGGATAATCTTCGACCTTCTCGCAAATGCCGGCAGTGACCGGATTTCGATACAAATATTTATATGCATGTAAATAGTAGAGTGGAGATGAAATCATTGTTCGGTGATATCTCCCGCCGTAGGCATGGTTGATTCTCTTACTTACCTTCGCGATCTCCTTACTTGTTTGAGTCATAAAAAATCCCATAGCTTCACTAAGATTTTCGTTCGGCGTTCGTACAATCATATGAAAGTGATTGCTCATTAAGATGAATGCATGAATGCGCAAGTTGAAGGCATGAGAAAGAAAATATAGATTTCGCGTCATGATCTCCCAGATCACGGGCATCTCTATGGCGAACCACTCTTTGTTAATGCATCTTGCAGTGACGTGATATGGAAGTTCGGACTGTCTAACAAACTTTGTTCTAGGCATGTTCACTCAACCCAGCAAATTCCAGAGAAATCTATAAGTGCAAAGGTTTTGCCCGTGCACCCATTGATATCCGCATTCGCCGGAAATTAACGCGTTGTAGGCCCAAAAAGATGGCAGGCACCTTTTCCGAGAAGATGGCAGGCACCCTTTTGGGTTTTGGTCTGATGGCGGATGGTCTTGGGCTGGGCTTTGGTCTGGGAATTTGCTGGAAGATGGGCTGGTTTTCAGGACTATGGTCTGGAAAATCCAGGATGTTGGTCTAGTTCTGCAGGACGAGACTAAAGCCTTCACGGACCTCGCCGAAAGGTATGTCAGAAGCAACGATGGATCTGAAGTCGAAAGCGCTCGAGAGACTTAAAAGGTGTGACTGCCCGATAAGGATCGCTACTAGAGAGCCCAGACGAAAGTGAAGTCACAACGTGTACAACAGGTGAGTCTAAGTAGGTATAAGGCTTGCCGCTAATAATGGGGGTCCCAAATGGGAATGAGAGTATCAACAAATATTTCAGCAGTGAACGCACAAAGAACTTTGGTGCAATCACAACGTTCAATCGGTAAATCAATGGAGCAATTGGCTTCTGGTTCACGCATCAACAAAGCAGCTGACGACGCTGCCGGCTTGGCGATCAGTGAGGGAATGAAATCCCAAATCAGATCTCTAGGTCAAGCTCAACGAAATGCGAACGATGGTATCTCGATGGTTCAAACAGCTGAGGGCGGTTTGAATGAAGTGTCCAACATCCTCACTCGTATGAGAGAACTGGGTATCCAAGCTTCTTCTGACACGATCGGTGATACAGAGCGCGGTTTCTTGAATAAAGAGGTTCAACAACTTAAAGCAGAATCACAACGTATTACACAAACAACTCGTTTCGGTAATGCGAAACTGATCGATGGTTCTGGTGATAAATTCGATTTCCAAGTTGGTATCGGTAACGATAACGAAGCGGATAGAATCACTTATAACGCATCTGAAACAAATGCATCTATCGACAACTTGGGTATCGCTGGTTTCGACTTCTCGTCTAAAGCCGGTGCACAAGATGCGCTAGAAATGATCGATAAAGCGCAAACGCAAGTGAATGGTTTCCGCGCTGGTCTCGGTGCCCTTCAAAATCGTTTGACATCTACAGTGGATAACTTGGGTGTACAAAACGAGAACATCTCTGCAGCGAACTCACGTATCCGTGATACTGACGTCGCAGCAGCGTCTGCTGAGTCAGCTCGTAACACAGTGTTGTTGCAAGCTAACACGAGTGTTCTTGCGCAAGCGAATCAAATGCCACAAGCGGCATTGAAATTGATCGGTTAATTTAGAATAGAAAATAAAGTTTGATCTGAGAGGACGCCTCCGTGTCCTCTCGGTACCAACCTACCCAGGAAATCTAGGCTTGTTTTGAAATTTTCAAAGCGTAGACAGGTCTCCTGGGGTACTTAAGGTGTGGGCAGCAGCGAAACTTCTGTCCTTTTTGTTTTTTGTGAAGTCTAAGTTCCAGTCTCTTGTCGCCAACGATCATTCGGTTGTTTTGCAGCCTCAGTTTTCTTGGCAGAATAAGAACCGAACAGCGAAATATCATGCGGACCTTCTGCAAATATTTCGATCATCTTTTTGTTGAATGCCGGAATATCGCTGGGCATGCGACTTGTCACCAGACCATTATCCACGACCACTTCTGCATCCGACCAGTTTGCTCCCGCATTAATCATATCAGTCCTTAATGAACTATAGCTCGTCATGTTGCGACCTCGAAGCGCTCCGGTTTCAATCAGAGTCTGCGGGCCATGGCAAATTGCTGCAATCGGTTTGCCGGAGTCTACAAAATCCTGAACAAAATGAACCGCTGATTCATTACCGCGAAGTTTGTCGGGACTCATAACTCCACCAGGTAACAGCAAAGCATCATAATCATCAGCGTGCGCGGATTCGACAGTTGCATCGACCAGGATTGTGTCGCCCCAGTTCTTTTTCTCCCAACCCTTAATGGTTCCAGACTTTAAAGAAATAATATCGACCTTTGCTCCAGCTTCTTCTAAGGCTTTTCTTGGTTCAAAGAGCTCCGATTGCTCGAAGCCGTCCGCCGCAAGAATCGCAACTCTTTTTCCCTCTAAAGATTTCTTCATAGAACCTCCATGACTGATTAGATCTTCAGACAGGAAACGAAGGTGCGCAAATTCCACCGAAGGAATTGAGCAATGACAGGTTTTCCATTGTAAGAACTCAGGCTTCGGCTTTCCTCTTGTGCCGTCATCAAGCTGCTCTGAAAATAAAAAATCGGGGAGGATTTATGCACTTTCATCAAAATAATTTATCCTTGTGGCAGGAAGATGTGATTTTGTCAGACATGCCGATGCTGAATCGTTCCTTGACGACAGATGTTTGTATCGTCGGAGCAGGCATATCCGGTTTGCTAACGGCCTATCAACTTTTGAAGAACGAATTCAAAGTAGTCATCTTAGAAAAAGATGATCTTGGTTATGGAGAAACAGCTTTGTCGAGTGCACATCTCTCAGATGTATTTGATGATCATTTCAAAGAGATATTAAAAAAGAATGGCTTGGACCGGGCACGTTTGGCTTATCAAAGTCATATGGAGGCCATTGATACCATTGAGCGAATTATTCACGACGAGAAGATCGATTGTGATTTTCGCCGGCTTGAAGGTTATCTATTTCTGGCGCCCGAGCATGACCGCGTTTATTTACAGGATGAGATGAAGGCGGCGCAGGATTGCGGGGTCGTGGATGTTCAGCTTCTGACTCAACCTCTGAAGGCGTTCTTTGACACTGGGACCTGTTTGAGATTTGCTCATCAGGCGCAGTTTCATCCTCTGAAATTTATTAACGGATTGTGTGAGCGCATTCGGGCTATGGGCGGGCAAATCTATACACGGACAAGAGTGGAATTCGTTCAAGATGGAAAGAATCCCTTTGCCGAGACAGTTCATGGTTACAGAGTCTCTGCGGATCATGTGGTAGTCGCGACCAACGTTCCGATCAATAATCTGATGTCCGTTCATTTGAAGGAAGCCGCGTTCCGAACCTATGTGGTGGGAATGAAGATCCCCCGGGGCAGTGTTCCGTCTGCTTTGTATTGGGATACGGGCACCCCTTATCACTACATCCGCATTGATTCCGCGCCTGAGCGGGACTTCGATGTTCTGATTGTAGGCGGGGAGGATCATCGCGTTGGACAAGAAGAGCATCCTGAGTTGATCTTCCAAAAACTTCGCGATTGGGCACAGAAGCGCCTGGGAATTTCCGATTTGGAAGTAGTCTACAACTGGTCAGGGCAGATCGTAGAACCTATGGATGGGCTTGCGTATATCGGCAGAAATCCTGGAGAGAAAAACGTTTACATTGTAACCGGGGACTCGGGGCAAGGGATCACGCATGGGGCAATTGCATCACTCCTTTTAACATCTTTAATCAAAGGCGAAAACCATCGCTGGGAGTCGGTCTATGACCCAAGTCGCTTCAATTGGCGAAGTCTTGGACATTTCATGAAGGACAACGCTCAGTCAGGAATTCAATATGTGGATTGGATCTATCGAGATGAAAAGGATGTAGCTGATTTACTTCCGGGGCAAGGCTGTGTTGTTTCCGATGGCTTAACAAAAACGGCAGTGTTCCGAGACAGTGATGGGGATCTTCATCGTCTGTCTGCCACCTGCCCGCACATGGGTGGTGTGGTTAAATGGAATGGAGCGGAGCAAACTTGGGACTGTCCATGTCACGGTTCGCGCTTTAGTAAAATGGGAGAGGTGTTGAATGGCCCTGCAATCCACGATTTGACGCCAGTGCAGAAAGAGGAGAAAACTCCTGGCATTTCTCCACGAAAGAAAGACTCAGACTTCGACACATTCTATCGAGGCAGTCGGTAGGATCTGAAGCTTGAATAGATATCCCTTGCGTGGACAATAGGGCGCAAAATTTGATACTTTCCAAGCGTCACTGGAATTCAGTCTGGATTTCCTGACATACTGATTTGTATATATGAAGGAGTCAGGGAATGAGAGTTCTAGTCTTGGGTGGCACGCGATATTTTGGTAAGCGACTAGTTCAAAATCTGTTGCAAGAGGGGAGTGAGGTTTGGACACTCAGTCGCGGTCTGATGGCGGATGGATTTGGAGCGAAGGTCCATCGTCTGATTGCAGATCGCAATGACAAACAGGCCGTTATTCGGTCCATTGGCGACCTGCAATTCGATGCGGTTGTCGATCAAATCTGCATGACTTCTCAACAGGCTGAAGACGCAATTCAAATTTTCAAAGGAAAAACTGACTACTACCTGATGACATCGACTGTGTCCGTCTATGATTTCGGGGCTGACTTGAAAGAAGAGGCTGTAGACCCAAGGGCTTATCAAGCCAGAGTGCCGACAAACCCCATGGAAGAATACGGCGAAGGAAAAAGAGCGGCTGAATCTGTTTTGGCAACTCGAGCTCCCTTCCGGGCTGGCTTTGCCAGATTTCCGGTGGTATTGGGTGAGGATGATTACACTCGCAGGTTGCACGAGCAAATCATTCGCGTGAAGCAAGGGACGCCGATCTACTATCCAAATCTCGATGCACATTTTTCGTTTATAACCTCAGCGGACGCCGCAAAATCTTTGCTATGGCTCTTAAAGAATAAAAAATCAGGTCCATATAATTTTGCCGCTCAAGATCCAATTCAAATGAAAGATCTCATTAAGATGATCGAAGAGACGGTTGGCATGAAGGCAAACCTGCTGAACGAGCCATCGGAAAAAGACTGGTCCCCATTTGGTATTTCACAAGATTGGTATGTCAATGTCGAGAAGGCTGCGAGAGAAGGGTTTCATGCTGAACCGATTGCGCAGTGGTTGCAGCCGCTAATTAATCAGTTAGACAAAGAAGTTTAGCGTTGAAATCTCGACTTAAGACAGGTGTGCTCAAGTGATGGGCAGAAATGCCGATAAGTATTCTGTTATGAATATCAAAGGATTGATTCCCAGCATTCAGCCGTCAGAAGTGAGATCGATTGATCGCGCGGGCCGTGCTATTCAATCCGACTCCACACATGATCGCGATGGTAACGGACAAGAGGCTTACAGTCAGAATCAGCAGGAAAAACCGCCGATGACTGAGGAGCAATTGGAAAAAGCGATGGAGCATCTTCGTGCTCTTCCTTCTTTTAAAGAGCACCGCTGGACAGTGGAACTTGATTTCAACGAAAAAGGTGCGCGCTTTGTATTGGTGAAAGATAATCTGGGAACTTTGATTCGCAAAATTCCTGAAGCCGAATTGTGGACCTTGCCCTCAGACAGCTCTCCTCGAGGACAGCTTTTGAAACGGGCCGCCTAGCTGGTATTTTTTGTGAGAAAATAGGCTAGTGGAATATCTCTGGTGCAATTTAAGTTTTTAAGAGAAGCATTTGCTTCCTATATATACGTCCTGAAAAACATCCTTTCAAAGACCCCTGTCAAAACCGCTGCAGCTTTATTCGCATTAGAGGCGAAAAACCCATGCTGCTGGGCCTTTCTACAGACATTTAATTGACTCACTATCACTGTATGAATTTGAGACGATAAATTCATGGCAGGTATACGCATAACAGGCATGGCCTCTGGGCTACCACCGAATATAGTCGATCAGCTGATGGATGCTGAGCGTATTCCTGTTAAGCAAATGGAAGAAAAGCGCGGCGAGAAGGACAGCAAACTTAAACTCGTCGGCGAGCTTGAGAGCAAGGTGAATGACATCACCAAGAACTTGGGTGAGCTCACAAGTAATGGCGGTTTTGCGGATAAGAAGTTTATCACGAGCGATAACTCGGTTGTTGATGGACAGCTTGATCCAGCGGTCGCGGTGCCAGGAAACTACTCTTTGGAAGTTTTGCAGTTGGCGGAAAAGCCTTCGGCAATTTCAAACGGTTTTCCAGACAAAAATGAAACTCAGATCGGTGTCGGCTATATCAAGTTCGAAACACCGGATGGAACGAAAGAAGTTTATATCAATGGGAAGAACTCTACATTGGAGGGCGTCTCTAAGCAGATCAACGCCGCGAATGTAGGATTGAAAGCCCAAGTGTTGGAGGACCATAAGGACAAGGAGAATCCGTTTAAGCTTTTGGTTTCGGGTTTGGGAACTGGGGACGACAAGCAAGTCACATTTCCAAAAATCTATCTGTTGGATGGCGATCAAGATATGTACTTTGATCAATCTCGTCCTTCAAAGAACGCAAGAGTAAAAGTTGACGGGTTTGAAATTGAACTTCCGGAAAACAAATCGACAGATTTGGTTCCAGGCGTGACGTTGGATTTGAAGTCTGCGGCTCCTGGAAAAACCATCAACATGACTGTGAAAGAAAACTTGGAAGTGATCAGCGGCAAAGTGAAAAGCTTTGTCGATGCTTACAACGCAGCATTGGGCTTTATCCAGAAGCAACATCAGTTGCAGCCGGGACCGAACGGAAAAAATCCGTCTTTGGGTCCTTTGGGCGGCGATGGATTGCTTCGCTCGATAGAGAGCACCCTGCGCCAAACGCTCTTGGCTCCGGTAAATGGTGTGCAGTCACCAATTACAAGAATCAGTGAGCTGGGTATTACTTTTAACAGAAACGGTACTTTGGATTTCAGCCAGGACAAGTTCAACAAGGTTCTGAATGCCAATCCACAAGGGGTGGCGGCTTTCTTTAGGGGTGATGGATTTGCGACAGGATTTGTGGCGACTGTGAAGAGAATGGTGGGAACACTTACGAACGGGCAGTTCGGGGGGATCTCGAACCGAAAACGAGGCTTGGAAAGCCAGATTAAGCAGATCAACTCACGGATCGATACGAAGGAAAGACAGCTCGAAAGAAAAGAAGACAGTTTGCGCATGAAGTTCGCAAACCTCGAGCAAAAGATGTCAGAGATGCAGGCTCAACAGGCGAAGTTTGCAGCAATGGCGAAACAGGGCGGCTAATCCCGCCTTACTGAATAGATAAGATGATTTTTTTAAGTTAAGGACGAAGAGGGGACAATGAACAAGAATGCATATCAGAAGTATAAGCAGACGTCAGTGCAAAGCGCGAGCCGCGAAAAGATCTTGTTGATGCTCTATGAAGGGGCGATCAAGTTCACGAAGTTGGCGATTAAAGCCATCGAAGAAAAGAAGATCGCTGATCGTGGAATGAATATCGGTCGGGCTTTTGACATCGTCATGGAGCTGAACAATACCCTGGACCACAAAGTGGGAGGGGACATCGCTTCTCAGCTGGAGCAGCTTTATATGTTCATGATGGAGCAATACACGAAAGCCAACATCAACGGAGATGCGGCACCTCTTCAAGCTAACTTGAAGCTATTGCAGACCCTCTATGATGGATGGGTGCAGGCAGTTGAAAAACTAAAAAGAGAAACTGAAGACTCAGATAAGAAAGCGGGCTAATTTTCATGGAGGGGAACATGACAAGAATCATCACGTTGCTGAACGAAAAAAATCATTATCTCGAAAAGTTCTACTCTTTGAATGAAGTGGAGTTGGCGAATTTTGCTCAAGGGCAATTCGATAACTTGCAGCATTTTTATCAAACTCGCGAAAGAATTCTGGATGTGCTGAAATACGTGGATGCACAAATCGAGAAGGCTCATGGCGAAATGGGTCCAAATGCAACTTTGACGGAAAATGATCGCACACAGGTTCGCGAAGCATTAAGCATCAAGGATGAATATGTGACTCGCATTATCGAACAGGACATTCAAGTACTGACTTGTATCGAAACTGCGAAAAATTCAATCATTAAGGAATTGCAGGAAGTTCGCCGTAATCGCAAAGGTATCAGCGGTTATAAAGTGAATACTTTCACAAACCGCCTTAATGAAGAAGCTTAGGTCTTACGACCAATAGACCGGTCTGGGAAAATTTTTCCCGACAAAAATATGACGGCGGGTTCGGTGAAAGAGTCAATATTGATGACGACTCCACGCTGAACTTGCCTCAGATTCAATAAAATCCAAGAAGAAGCATTGGCATCTGTGTTGCTCCATCATTTCGTCGGAGGAGATCCATGCAGATGTTGGAAAATCAGTTCGTTCAAAAGTCCAGTGACAAAATCACCGAGAATCAAGGTGAGAACTCATCTATAGAAAATTTCAATGAAGGCGCTGGCAGAATTTATTTTGACCCGCAACAGGCGATCGCGGATTTCGAATCGGAAATTCAAACAGATCTTCCAACACCGGCTCGTGACGCGAAAATTCCGACCTATCTGTTAAATGCTCGCATATTGGCAAAACACAGAGAGTATAAACTGGCATTGAATCTTTTGCGTGAAGCCAGCAATCGCGATTCAAACAATCCAGAGACTCTGAAGCTTTTGGCCTTCTGCTTGGACAAGACGGCTCGTCTGCAAGAAGCTTTGATCGTCAGAAAGAACTTAGTCACCGTAGACTATGGCTTTGAAAGCCTGTTCGGGTTGGCGACAGCTCTCTATAAAGTGGGACGCGATCAAGAAGCTCTAGATAAATATTTTGAAGCTCTTTCTGTATTAACAGAGGAAGATGACAATCTCTTCGAACTTTACAAAAACATGGGCAATATCTTTGTTCGCCAAGGCGACTTTGATGGTGCTGAAGAGTACTACAATAAAGCTTACACCGTGAACACTCAGTCCGACGTGTTATTGGTGAATTTCGGAACTTTGGAAGTGCAAAGAAATGACTTCGACAAATCTTTGTATTGCTTCCGTAAAGCTGTCGAAATTAATCCCGAAAATGATAAAGCGTGGGTCGGTTTGGCAATGGTTCACAACCAGTTTGGTGACAGTGAACTCGCTTGGGCAAACCTTGAAACTGCGCTGGATATCAAGCCTCAAAACAGAACGGCTGCACATCTGGCGGCGAACTGGGGATTGCGTGATGGCAAGACGTTGAAAGCCATTGAAGCTTTGCAAAACTATCTTGGTGAGGTTGAAGAGGACGAAGATATGTCTTTGGTTCTGATCAATCTTTTCTGCACCACCGGTCAGATCGACAAGGCCCTCCTGGAAATGGAAAGAGTGCTCTTGTGGAATCCGGATCATAAAGAAGTTCGCGCGCTTAAAAAGAAAATCACTTCATCGCAAAGGGCAGCATAATTATGTCTATGATTACTTTCTCAGAAAATCATGAATCTTCACTTATTTCTTTCGAAGAAGGCCAAGCTCTGGCTTCTTTGCGTGATCCTCGCGGTGAAGCTTTAAAATGGGTTTACTCTTTGGGGGCATTTCCTTCAAATCATGTGGTGATCGTAGGTCTTGGTTCAGGTTTTCATATTTCTGCTTTGGCAGATTTGGATCCTACGGTGCAAATCACGGTGGTGGACTCTCGTGAGTCTTTGATCCCGGTTTTTAGATCTCAATTCCCTGAGCTCGAAGGTCGCGTGAACATTCTAATTGCGGAAAATGTACAGGATTTGATGAAGTCAGATCTTTATGCGGATGTTGTGCGTGATCGTGCTTATGTGATTTCATTCCGTGAGTGCTGGGGCAGCCAGGTGAATCTGTATTCAGAGTTCTTCGCCCATTTGACCGGCAGAACGACGGAATCAGTAAAGTTTCATTTTGCTGAATTTGGAATCAATATGAAAGCTTTGTATTTCCAAAGCAATAATCTTCTTTCAATTAAAGATGTGCTTCCTGTCGTGGAGGCCTCAGTCATGCCCGAAAATAAAAAACAAATTTTTAGAGCTCTTGGCGAGCTGGTGAAATAGGCGTTTGGGCTTTGGAGTTAAATAGATGAAAATATTGGTCGTCTCTTTATTGCGTTTGGGTGACATCATTCAGCAGGAACCCCTGTTGCGTGGTCTTCGCGAGAAACATCCCGATGCTGAGATTCATGTCCTGCTCAATAAACAGTTTGCGAGCATCGAAAGATTGCTTTCGGGTGTGGTGGATCGTTATTTCACCTTTGATCGGGAATCTCTCCAAAGAGGCTTGGGTGAAGCTGAATTCAATATTCTTTGGTCCTATAATCAATTGGAAGCTTTGGTAAACCAATTGAATGGGCAGAACTATGATCAAGTTCTTAACTTCACTCACAATAAACTCAGTGCTTATTTGATAGGGGCTGTGACCTCTCCGGATAAACGCGGATTGTACCAGGACAATGGAAAGTTCCAAGGTTTGGAAAACCGTTGGCTTCGTTATTTTAACGATCGCTTTTCTGGAACGCAAAAATCCCTCTTTCATTATATTGAGTTGTTGGGTAATTCCTTCGACATCCCAACTCCCAAAAAAGCTCTTGTTCAGACCGAGAGTAAAAAGAAGTCCAAGGTGGTTTTGTTTCAATGCCTTACCAGCGATGTGAAGAAGAACTGGGGCTTGGACAATTTCCAGCAACTGAAAAGAACAATTGAAAATGGACTTGTTGATTACAAAGTCAGTATTTTGGGGGCTTCTTTCGAACGCGAGCAGTTGTCGAAGGTCTTTGCTGACGATGATTTGGTGATTTGTGATTTGGTGGAAGCCAAAGCTCATTTGCAAAATGCGGCGCTTTTAGTGACTGGTGATACCAGTATTAAACATTTGGCGGCTCAGATCGGAACTCCGGTGGTGGAAATTGCCATTGGCAGCAGTGACCCTTCAAAGACCTCCGCCTTTACAGATGCGAGTCGAATTCTGACAAGTGCGGTGCCTTGCGCCCCGTGCAACCACTCTCAAGCTTGCACACAAAAATCACATCTTTGTGCGGATGATCTAAGTGTAGATCAGGTTTTTGCGGCGGTGTGGGACCAACTTGGCGGGGAGAAGCCAAAGAAAGCTTCACAGGTTCGCGATTTCGAACGCGCCGTGTGGAGTCTTTATCTGAACAGAGGACATCAGGAAATTGAACCTTTGTATCTGCAAGCAGCGCAAAAATTTAATCAGGAGACCTCGAACCTCCCTGAGATCCTTGTGGAGTCTAAGAAGAAGGCTCAGCAATTGAATTCTTGGTTGGAGCGCGCAGAAAGAGCTTTGCCTTCGCGTGAAAGTCTTCTGGCCAAGAAGGCGGTTCAATCCAGTGAACTGGCGGAACTGATTATGGTGGGGCAGGACATCCTGCGCTCAAAACAAGATGACGCGGGCTATTTCCAAAATTTCTTGGAAAGCCTGGTTGGAAGATTCTCGCACCCGGTGCAGATCTATGACCGCGTTCATCAAGCTCTCGAAGAAGTGCGAGAGCTTATTGAAATTAGAAATAACTTAACTCGCTACTTAGAATTCCTCTCCACGGAAGGAGCCTACTATGCAACAGGAATTGGACAATTATCTATCGGTGGCTTTGAAGAAACTCGAGCAGGCCTACAACGAACTGACGAACAGTCAGTCCTACAACGCAGAAGCCGAGAACTTGAAACTTTTGAGTGAACTAGCAAAGGAACAGGTTAAAGATGAAAATTCTAATACTTCAGCTCGCTAGACTGGGTGATATTTATATGAGCTGGCCTGCTGTGCGGGCCGTACGCCGTTTGCATCCTGATGCAGAGATTCATTTCCTGACTCGCCCCCGTTTTGAAGGAGCGGTGGAAGGGTTGACGGCGATTGATAAGCATTTGTCATTATCAAGTGGCAACATCCTGGCGCCACTTGTTCAAGAGAATGCCGACCTCAATGAAGCTCTGCAAAGAATGAGTGATTTCACAGCGCCCTTGCAGGCTGAAAAGTATGATTGGATTATCAATCTGACTTTTTCACCTTTCTCGAGCTATCTGACCCACGCGCTTTCCTCTGAAACAACGAGGGTGAGTGGCTATACGCGCTTTGATGACGGTTATTTCCGTCCCGCTGATGATATGAGCGCCTATTTTTATGCACAGGTGGGTATTAACAAGCCAAACCGTGTGCATCTTGCGGATATTTTCGCTGCCATGCTGGATATCGAATACATTGAGGAGGATTGGGCTGCGCCAGAAATCAAAGCTCATAACTTCAATCTGCCAGAGAACTACATGGTCCTGCATGTGGGCGCGAGTGAAAAACACAAAGCTTTGTCTTCGACAACCTGGGCGACCGCTTTGCAGCAAATTGCAGATGCTCATCCTAATGCGGCAGTTGTGTTGATCGGTGCGGGGGCAGAGCAAATTTACGCTCGAGAGATTATTTCGCAGTGTTCAGGTCTTCGCATTTTCGACCTTGTCGGGCGCACACAAATTTCAGATTTGTTTGCAGTCATCAAAGGATCTGATTTGTTAATTGGATGTGACAGCGCGCCGATTCACATTGCTTCTTTGACGGACACTCCGACAATGAATATCAGTGTTGGCAATGTCAATTTCTGGGAAACCGGTCCGAAAGCAAGTTTGTCTTTCATCTTGAGAGGTGAAACCGAACAAGATCTTTCCGGAGACAGAATTGGTTCCGCAATTAACCAGCTTTTGGCGGGGATCGTCGATCAGGATCTGGTCATTCGTACTTCGGGCCTTGTCAGCTATGCCAAGGAGGACGAAACAGCGATTGAAGCTTTCCAATGGAACTTGGTTCAAGCCATTTACCTTGGTGGGCGTTATCCAATGGCAGAGCGTTTGGAGGTGATCCAAGCGGCCATGAAGCTTCAAGATGTTAATAACTTCATGATTGAGCAGTTCAATTTGATCTCAGTGCTGGGACTTGAAAAAGTGGCGCCTTTGATCGAGCAGGGCGAAGAAATCATTAAAACGATTAGCCGAATCGTCCCTGAGATGAGTCCTCTTATTAACTGGTACCATGCAGAGAAAATCCGCGTGGCACCGGGCACTCAAGAGGAAATTCGCACCGCAACTTTGAATGTCCATGAACGCTTTAATCAGCAACTTCGAGCCTATATTCCTCAAGAAGAAGAAAAGAAGGCGGAGGTTGTTGATGGAACGCTTTAAAGTATCTGGCGAAGAGCTAAGAAATTTTTATAACGGCAATGTTGATCTTTCTCGCGTCTTTAAAGATATCGAGAATGATCTTCGTTCCACCAATCAAGTGGTTTGTCGTTATGTGATCAACGGCCTTGAGATCAGTGAATCCGATGAAAAGCGTTTCGGAACTGTGACATTGGAGCAAATTGAAACTCTTGAGTATTTGACTGAGAACAGCAACGACTTGATGAGTTCAGTCTTGCGCGGTTGGATTGAGGCTCTTCCTGAGTTGATGCAACGAACGGAAAACCTTTCGAAGCGTATGCGCGCCCAGGGATTGAGTGGTCTGCTAAAGCCCATTCATGATCTCGTGCAAAACTGTGAGTTCCTGATTGATAGCGTAATGTCCTTGAAAGAACTTATGGGCGACCAGTTCTTGGTAGCTAGTCCAGTGGATTGGCTCAAAGCTGAGAATGAAAGCAAGAAAACGGTTTTGGAAGCTTTGCGCGCTTTGGAAAATAAGGATTTTGTTCTTTTAGCGGATGTCCTAGAGTATGATCTAAACAACGTTCTGCAAATGTGGTTTGAGCATTTGCAGGCTTTGGAGAAATCACTCAATGGGGAATACTCAGGACCTACTGTCCAATCCAAACAGACTGGATCCGATACTGTGGGTCGGAAACGTATCGCCAATTAGGCTTCCTCGCTTCTTTCCTTTTCAAAAAAGGGAAGTTGAGATCATCATCAGGGCTTCCGTCCAGGAAGCTCTGCCGCTTTTACAAACTCAGAAATTTTCCTCGATCTTAGTCCAGGATTCCGGCACCGGTGACGGCCTGGAGTTGTTGGTGCAGGCGCGCCTATATCAGCCGATGGCCCCTCGTTTTTATATTTCATCTGATCTGTCTGAAGAAGAGGTGCGCGAGGGGATTAATAAGGCGCAAGTCTATCGCTTTATTCGTTGGCCGCTCACAGAGCGCGAGGTGTGGGCACAGCTTGAAGATGCTTTGCAGACGCACTCCATGTTTTTCTCTCGCTCTTTGCTGCTAAGAGAGTCCTCGCATCAGAATAAGCAACTCGAAGCTTTGACCCATTCCTTGGAAGCCATGGTTGATGAAAGAACTCAGTACATCGAGATGTCGCATCAGGAAGAGGGAGATAAGCTCAATCGTGAAAGACAGCTTTTAAGGTTTATCAAGGACTTGGCGACGCAGACTTCCTTTGAAGACATTCTGGTGATCTTAAGAAAAGAGATTCGCAAGTTTCATAAGATTGGCGATCCCATTTTGGCCTATCGATTGGAAGAGGCCAAAACAGTTTTCATGAGCTTTCAGCTTGGAAATCTTACGCAAACTGAATCTACTGTCAGTTTTGAATTCCCGAAGTCGGCCCAGGTTCCAAGTGCAGAGTTGGTGCGCTATTTCGCAAATCACTTTGGACGTCCTTTTGTAAAGGCCTACGTGGTGCCCTTAGAGCTTCGCCTCACCAATCATCTTTTGGGTGGCAAGGGTGAAGCCATTCTGTGTATCGAGAATTCTTTAAGCGATAAAGAGATGGGACCCTTCATTGATTTTATGACGGATCGAATGCGCCCTTTGAGCATGGCCTTGGACCGTGTTCTTTTGGAAAATCAACTTTCAGCGTTCTCGTACCGTTGGGAGAAAACCTTCGACGGCATGCGGGATCCGATTGCGATCGTGGATATTGACTACAGCGTGGTTCGCGCCAATCGTAAATTTAGTGATAAGTTTCTGCAAAACAAATGCTACGAAAGTTTCGCACATGGAAAAAGCGTGTGCGAAGGGTGCCCGGTTTCGCAAGCCCTCAAAGAGGGCAAGCCCCAAAGTGGGCAGATCCAAGTGGATGGTCGCATCTTTCAGGTGCACAGTTATCCGGTGCAGTTTGACCAGGGCGGCAATCCTACGAATGTAGTGAATCAGTATGTCGATATCACCCAGTCACGTGAACTCTATTTGCGAATGCTGCAGAATGAAAAGATGGGCGCGATTGGTTTGTTGGCTGGAAACATTGCCCATGAGCTTAATAATCCTCTGACAGGTTTGCGCTCTTTGAGTCAGGTGCTATTGCAGGAAGCTGATCAAAAATCGCATCTCTATTCGGATTTGCTGGAAATTGAAAAGGCCACGGCACGTTCACAACGAATCATCAAAAACCTCCTCGACTTTTCAAAAGGTGAAGACCAGCCGGCTGAATATATTAGCGTGGATGAGATTGTGGAAAGAACTTTGCCAATGGTGAAGTCGGCTCTGCGCACACATCGTCTTGACGTGAATTTGCAGACTCTGGATAAGACTGTTCTGGTGGAGCCGCATTTGGTACAGCAAGTGGTGTTCAATCTAATTAACAATGCTTGTCAGGCGATGAAGGATCCAGGTCGTTTGAGTGTGAGTTCTCGCCAAGACGGCAATAAAATTGTTTTGGAAATTGAAGACACGGGACCTGGCATCCCGGTGGAAATTCAGCGTCGTATTTTTGAGCCCTTCTTCACGACAAAAAAAGAAGGACATGGCACGGGTCTTGGGTTAAGTATGTCTAAGTCTATCATCGAGAAATTCGGTGGTGGCATTGAGGTGCGAAACATAAAACCTCATGGGGCCTGTTTTGTAATAACCCTTCCGCAGAAAAGTCTTTAGGGCTTAAGTTATTGTGAGGTTATTGTGAAGTTTTTGGTGATTGATGATGAGGCTCTTGTTCGCAGATCTCTGAGTCGTGCATTGCGCTCAAAAGGCCATGAGGTCATTGAGGCCGTGGATGGCAATGATGGACTGGAACAATGGAAGAAGGTTCATCCGGATCTGGTTTTTTTAGATGTCTTGATGCCCGGTCTGAATGGGCCCGAGGTTCTTAAAGAGATGGGGCATCTGCGTTCTGGAAAGGTTGTCCTGATGTCAGCTTTTGCCGGAGAGCATAATATGGAGACGGCTCAGCAGATGGGCGCCGATGTCTTCGTACCGAAGCCATTTGAAGATATATTCGCTATCGTAAAGATGGCTGAGGATTTGTTGTCATGAGAATTATTGCAGGAAAATATCGTGGACATCAGTTGGTGGCGTTTAAGGCCGATCATATTCGTCCCACCACCGACCGCGTGAAGGAAACATTATTCAATAAACTCCAGTTTGATATTGGGGATGCCAAAGTTGCTGATCTTTTCTGTGGGACAGGCAATTTGGGAATCGAAGCACTTTCCCGTGATGCCAGGTTTTGTACCTTTGTAGAAAAGAATCCCAAGTCTTTAACGATCACCCGCCAAAACCTGGAAAAACTGAAAGTGCCGCCGGGCTCTTACAAAATCGTTAATATGGATGTCATTTCATTTTTGAAAGCATACACCGGGGAAGCTTTTGATATTATCTTTGCCGATCCGCCATTTACTGAAAAAATGGCTCACGATGTGATGGAAGCTGCCAGTACCAGTGCTGCTTTCGGACCGAATACTCAGTTGGCGATTGAGTCGCAAGCAAAAGAAAGAATGGAAGATCGTTATGGATCTTTAGTTCGTTTTAGTAAAAAAGATTACGGCGATAAGTATTTGAGTATGTTCTGTCACGAAAGCGCTCTGAAGGAAGAAGAAGATCATGAGTAAGATTGCAGTCTACCCTGGAAGTTTTGATCCGATCACAATGGGGCATGTGGATATTATTAATCGAATGTCGCCACTTTATGATCAAGTGATCGTGTTGGTCGCAGAGTCTTCTCAAAAGAGTGCTTTGTTTACACTGGAAGAACGAAAAGTTTTGATTGAGAAATCTTTGTCGCACTTAAAAAACGTCAAAGTGGATTTTTTCAAAGGTTTGACCACGGATTATATGAAAAAGCACAACGCTCAAGTCATCGTCAGAGGGTTGCGTGCGGTGGTTGATTTTGAATATGAAATGACGATGGCGAATATGAATAAGAAAATTGCGCCAGAGATAGAAACGCTTCTGGTGTTCGCCAGCCCCGAGTACTACTACATCTCATCTCGCGGTGTGAAAGAATTGGCCTTTAATGGTGGTGCTTTGACCGACTTGGTTCCCGATGTGGTTATTGATGCGATGGCGAAGAAATTGAAAAAGTAGCTGCAGAAGCAGTGGGCAAAATAGGAGTCGAACTTGGTTCAACTATCGAAAAGAGCGCAAAATCTGAAAACGTCTCCGACCCTTTTCCTGGTGGCAAAAGCCAAGGAACTTGCGGCCCAGGGACATGATGTGATTTCTTTGACGGTAGGAGAGCCAGATTGGCCGACTTTTGATATTCCTTCGAAAGCGGGAATTGAAGCTATTGAAAAAGGTATTACGAAATACACTCCGGCCAATGGAACCGTCGAACTTCGTCAGGCTATTGGTGTAAAGATTAAGAATGAATTGGGCCAGGCCTATTCGACAAAAGAAATCACCGTGGCCTCCGGTGCAAAGTATATCGTTTTCGCAGCCTTGCAGATGATTTGCTCTCCTGGCGATGAGGTGATCATTGCGACACCTTATTGGGTCAGCTACCCCACAATGGTAGAACTGGCGGATGGCGTTCCTCATATTGTTGAATGCGGCGAAGATGAAAACTTTAAGATCACTCCTGAAAAACTAGAAAAAGCCATTAACGCCAGAACCAAAGGCTTCTTGTTTTGTTCGCCCAGCAATCCGACGGGCTTGTTATATTCTGCGGAAGAGCTGAAGGCACTTGCAGATGTTTTAAGAAGACATCCTCAGGTGGTTGTGATCTCCGATGATATGTACAACCGCTTGGTGTTCGATGGAACAACTGTAGCTCCGCATATTTTGCAAGTGGCACCGGATCTGCGTGATCGCACGGTTGTTGTGAATGGTGGTTCGAAGGCTTACTCTATGACCGGTTGGAGAATCGGTTGGGCGGCGGGCCCTGAAAAGCTCATCACCGCAATGGCCGACTATCAAAGCCAATCGACGGGATCGCCTTCAAGTATCTCACAGCACGCCGCTGTGGCTGCTCTTAAAAACTGTGAACCAGATATTGCGGAAGTGGTAAAAAAATTGATCGCAAGAAAAGACTCGGGCTTGGCAGAGTTTGCAAGCATTCCACAATTCAAAGTCGCCAACCCGGAAGGTGCTTTTTACTATTGGGTGGATATCAAAGCCTGCTTGGGAAAAAACTTTGGTGATCGCCATATTCGCACCTCCAAAGACTTCTGTGATATTTTACTCGAGAAGTTCTTTGTAGCGACCGTTCCTGGAGTCGAGTGCGGTTCTGAGGGATTCATGCGCTTGAGTTTTGCGGTTTCGGAAGAGACCATGAAGCGTGCGATCACTCGTATGAAAGATTTCATTTCTCAGCTATCATAAAAAAATGATTGAGGAAACTTGATCGAGATCAAAGAAAATGGGCCTTTGCGAAGTATAGAATAATCTAAACGCAAAGAGGGCCCATGCTTAAGACACTCAATTTAAAAAGAAAGATACTTCTTCTCATGTTTATCCCCTTTTTCCTTAGCGGAGTGGTGGGGGGTAAATTGGCCCGGGAAGCACTTCACGATGTGGATGAAGCCAGCCAGCTTATTCGGCATAGTTCTGCGTTCGTAGCCTTTTCTCATTTAACTCATAATATGCAGAAGGAAAGAGCCCGAAGTAGTCTTTTCTTAGGGAAGAATTTATCCTTGGAGGAACTCAATCAAGTTCGCAAAGAGACAGATATACTTCTTGATCAAGCTGATAAAGAGTTGATTCAAACGCGTCTGGATAGCAAAAGCCTGGAGGCTTGGAAACCACTAAAATCGAACCTGGAAAATTTAAGAAGGAGCATTAACGACAGTGTCATTGATGCCCCTCAGTCGTCTGAACAGTATAGCAGATCCATTGCATCAATATTGAAAGTTCAGGTGGGACTTTCTCGTACTGTCACTTTTCGAGGATTTGAAAATCATATTTTGGCTCTGGCAATTTTCAACACAGCTAAAGAGTCGGCCGGGCAGCTGCGTGCGCAAGTCATTAGTATTCTGACCGAGGACAAAGCTCTAACCGCTCAGCAAATCGGTCGTTTGAATGCATTGAGAGTCGGTATGCTGGTCAATCTGAACTCACCGGCTATGGATGTATCACCACAAGGCATGGCCGAAATTGAGTCTTTTGTGAACTCTGAGAGCTGGAAAAAGGTTCTTCATGTCGTTGATGGTGTGAATGAAAAGTCAGGTGCAGGACACTATGGTTTTGATCCGAAGGAGTTTTATACAGCTATTACTTCCTCTTTGGATTTGATGAACGATTTGATTGATCGGGAAAGCGCAAGATCTTCTGCTGCCTTGCAAACGGAGGCAAAGGCGATTACGTCAACGATCTACCTTTCGCTGGGGCTCGCGGCTTTGATTCTTTTGGCGACGGTAGGACTTGTTTTAAAAACTGTTCATTCTTTGGTGAAAAGCATCGACGGCGCGATGCAGACTCTTCATGAAATTGCCCTCGAGGTTGCCACCGCGAGTGATCTTTTAGCGAACTCCAGCCAGCAAGTTTCTGAAGGAACCACGGAAACTGCAGCCTCCTTGGAAGAGACTGTGGCTTCGGTCGAAGAATTAACCAGTATTGCCCGGGAAACAGCAAAAAGAGCTGAACTGGCAGCTTCATTGTCAAGTGATGGAGCCTTGAAGGCTGAAGAGGGCGAATCTCATACAGACAATTTGGTCAAATCCATGAGCGAAATCACCGGGGATTCTAAGAAAATTCAGGAAATTATTGCTGTCATTGATGATCTGGCATTCCAAACAAATTTGCTGGCATTGAATGCGGCCGTAGAGGCCGCTAGGGCTGGTGAGCAGGGCAAAGGCTTTGCCGTTGTGGCGGATGCGGTTCGTTCTTTGGCGCAAAAAAGTGCATCGGCGGCCAAAGACATCAGTTCGCTGATTTCAACCAGTGTCGCAGGAATTGAGCGCGGGACCAACATCGTTGAAGTCAGTGGGACCTCGTTGCGAGAGCTGGCACAAGGGATCCGTAAAATAAACACCTTAAACGTGGAAATTAACAGCGTCAGTCAAGAGCAGGCAACGGGATTTTCTCAGATTGCGGAAGCCATGAATCAACTTGATTCTGCGACTCAGGGAAACGCCGCCGCCGCGGAAGAAGTCTCAGCCTTAAGTAGCAAGATGTCAGGTCATGGGCGCAGTCTGTTGGTGGTGGTGAACGGTCTGAATCTCATCGTTAACGGTCAAAATAAGAATATCCACTGACGGCTCTTGCTGGAATTTTCGTTCAATTCTTGATTCAAATCATTTTTATAGGGCTTCTTCCTGATTAATATCCAGTTATATTTAAAGGAGTCTCCATGTTATCAAAGTCAGCCGCGAAGAAGTTCTTTCTTATTGGTACGGTTGTTTGTTCAGGTTGTTTCGTCTTGTTGACTGTAGATACTGTCCAAAAGGTGCCGCAGCAAAGTCATGCTGAAAATATCACTCCCGAAGTCATTCACGGAAAGGATCTGTGGGATCATAACAACTGTATGGGGTGTCACACTATTATGGGCGAGGGAGCTTATTATGCTCCGGAGTTAACTAAGGTCTATGAACGTCGAGGGCCGATTTTCATTAAGTCCATGTTAAAGGATCCTCAAGCCATGTTCCCGGGGCAAAGGAACATGCAAAAGTATAATTTCACAGAAACCGAGATTGATTCCTTGGTCGCATTTTTAAAGTGGATCGGAGAAGTAGACCTTAATGGCTTCCCTAAAAAACCGGATCTAGTTCCTGCGGCGCCGACAGCAAACACCGCACAGCTTTCAGAACTGCCACTGCCAACGAAACCCGCTGTTTTCGATCAAGTATGCGTGGCTTGCCATGCTCTTCAGGGGAAAGGTGGAGCCGTCGGCCCCGTACTGGATGGTGTGGGAAATCGTCGTAATCATGATTTCTTAGTGTCCTGGCTAAAAGATCCGCTGGCAGTCAAGGCAGATTCAAAAATGCCGAAGCTGCCCCTCACAGATGAACAGGTTCAAGAGTTAGCAAATTTCCTTTCACAGTTGAAGTAAGGGCTCCGTCATGAAATTTAAAACACAAAAAATTGCATATTATTTTTTCGCCGTGTGTATGTTGCTGCTAACGCTGCAGATTGTTTATGGCTTCATCATGGGATTCGCCCACATGGGGTATGACAATCTTCACAGTATCATACCCTTCCATACCGCTCGGGCGACGCACACCAATCTTTTGGTGATGTGGCTCTTGGCGGGGTTCATGGGGTCTGCATACTACATTATTCCCGAAGAATCCGGCCGTGATCTTATTTTTCCTAAATTGGCGTTGGTGCAGCTCGGGGCTTTTGTTGCTGTGGGAGTTACGGCAATTATCGGGTTTCATTTTAACTGGTGGGAAGGTCGTAAGTTCTTGGAGATTCCACGTCCCTTGGACTATTTGGTGGTCGTCGACGTCTTGCTGTTCATTTTCCTGATCGGTGGAACTATTTGGAAGGGCAAAAGATATAGCACCACGAGCATGGTGCTCTTTTTCGGTTTGTTAAGTGCCGCTCTTCTTTATCTTCCGGGCATGATTCCTACGACAAATCAAACCATGGATTCCTACTGGAGATGGTGGGTTGTGCATCTGTGGGTTGAGGGGGTTTGGGAGTTGATCATGGGCGCGATTCTTAGCTTCTTGTTGATTAAATTGACGGGGGTCGATCGCGAGATCATTGAAAAATGGCTCTATGTCATCGTGGGTTTCACGTTCTTGTCGGGAATTCTTGGGACGGGCCATCACTACTATTTCATCGGGACTCCTCGTTATTGGCTGATGATTGGTGGAATCTTTGGTGCTCTAGAGCCCCTCGCTTTCCTTGGCATGGCGATGTATGCGATTGCGATGGCTAAAAAAGGCGGACGACAACATCCCAATAAACTGGCTCTGACTTGGACCATCGGCTGCGCTGTGATGTCCTTTGTAGGGGCGGGATTTCTTGGATTCGCGCACACTCTGCCACAGGTGAATATCTACACTCATGGAACCTTGGTCACTGCGATGCATGGACATTTAGCGTTCTGGGGTGCTTATGCGATGTTGATCTTTGCGATGATTGCCTACGCACTTCCGAATTTGACGGGCCGAAAGCTCTTTGACAGTGGCTGGAGCGTCTTTGCCTTTTGGGCTTCGAATATTGGTATGGTGGCGATGACCTTGGCGTTTGGTGTGGCGGGGATTGCACAAGTTTATTTAGAGCGGCGTATGGGAATGGATTTTCTTTTGGTGCAAAAGGAAATTCAGGTCCACTTTTTAGGATTGGTACTTGCGGCGGCCTTATTCAGTCTCGGAATCTTCGCGTTTATTTGGATATTTATTAAGTATGGACCTCCCAAAGGAAAAATAGAACATGCTAAAGCCACAAATTAAATATCCTTACTATGAAGCTGTTGGCGACGAAGAGTTAGTGCTTCAATGTGCTTATCGAAATTGTCTTCCTTTGATGCTCAAGGGGCCAACAGGTTGTGGAAAGTCGAGATTTGTTGAGGCCATGGCGGCAAGATTGGGCCGCCCACTTATTTCTGTTGCTTGCAATGAAGACACGTCGGCAACGGATTTACTTGGGCGGTATCTCATTCAAGGGGGGGATACGGTTTGGCAGGATGGCCCAGTGACACGCGCTTTGCGTGAGGGCGCGATACTTTATTTAGATGAAATTTCAGAGGCTCGGGAAGACGTCATCGTGGTCTTGCATCCTCTCACGGATCATCGGCGTACAATCACTTTGGATAAGCGCAACGAAGAAATTAAAGCCTCTCCGGAATTTATGTTGATCGTGAGTTTCAATCCCGGATATCAAAAAGGACTGAAGGAATTAAAGCCTTCGACGCGGCAAAGATTTGTCGCCATACACTTTGACTATCCCAAGGCAGAGCTTGAAACCGAGATTGTCAGCAAGGAAGCGCAGTGCTCTCTTGAGATCGCAAAAAAACTAGTGAAGTTCGGTCATAAAATTCGCAACCTCAAAGAGTTGGGATTGACTGAAACCGCATCCACTCGGCTTCTGGTTGATGCTGGTAAACTTATGAGGGACGGCCTGGAGGCGCGCTTGGCATGTGATGTGGCCATCATACAACCTCTTACAGATGATGGAGATGTCATGATAGCCCTGCGGGACGTGGCTGCCATGATATTTTAACTTATGAGCTTTGATGAGGCGCTTTTTGCCTTTGGCCATCGCCTTTTTAAAAAATTCACCGCAGAGCCAAAGCCGGTTTATTATGATCAGCGTGCGGAACTGAGTGAACTCGAGTCTCGACTGCAATTTATTGCGAAATCTCTGTGTGGAAAATCAATTCAAATTCTTGAAGCTGAAACCATGGGAGGATTTTCGGGGGAGCATTTTTACTATCCGAAATCTTTGTGCCTCTTTAATTCCAAATCGATGAACGAGTCGATTTATATTCAAAGGACTTTATTTAACAGCTCAGCCAAACATTTGGGATTTTCCTTGCCAGTGGCGGGGCTTTCGAAGATCGAGAGGGAAGTCTATACCTGTCTCGCTCTTTATCAGATCTATCAGTATATTCACCACGAATTTTCAAGTGCGGCCCAGGTTTTGGAAGTCCTTGGAAAGCAGATAAGAACAGAATTGCAGATTTTACTGAAGCAAGACCGGAACACACAGAATGGCTTGATCGCCGAGTGGATAGATCAGATCTTGAGTGGCAACGTCAGCAGCCCATGGCAAAATATTCTTAATTGCGATCACAAGAGTCAGGTAGATTTTTGGAGCTTTGCTGAAGCCGTTTATAAAACCCATGTGGCGCCCCTGCCTGTGGGCCGGGCTCTTCCGGAGCAGGCCTTCGTGTTATGGGGCGTTTTGATGGCTCCGGGGACTTTGCAAAATTCAATCGAAAATGGCGAAGACCCATTGAGTGCCGAGGCGTTGGCAAATGGAACCGAGATTCAAGGGAAAAATCGCGAAGAAGTTGTGACCGTTCAATTGGCTAAAGCCGGGGATGAGAGCAATCCCGTTATGCACACCTTTGAGAAGGTTGAAACCTTAGAGGAATATCAAGGAGGAATGCGGACTCAGGATGGCGACGATCATCTGGCTGATCATGCAGAGGCTTTGGAAGAGCTGAAACTGCGGGAAGTGGTGCGAAGTCAGGAACGAACAAATTCCATCTATAAAGCTGACATTCGCATCAATGCGGGTATACCCGATATGCTCAGTCGGAACTTGTCAGATTCAGATTCTTCCCAGGTGTTTCTGTATCCGGAATGGGATTTCAAAACCAAGTCCTATAGAAAGGACTGGTGTCGTATTGAGGCTTGGAACAGAAAAAGTGAAGTTCCGCCATTTCAATTGCAAGATAGCTACGCCAAAGAAAAACGTGACATGCAGAAGCTCTTTGAACAGGTTCGTCATCAGCCTCTTTGGAAGAAACGGCAAAAAGACGGCACCGAGTTGGATTTGGATTCTTTGGTGGTTCGGCATGCCGATTTGAAAAGTGGAAATTCTTCGGAAGATCGCTTTTATATGCGCAAACAAAAGGGCCTGAAAGAGTGGCAGTGCCTTCTTTTGATCGATAGCAGTCTTTCCACCGATTCCTGGGTTGCCAATGAACGAGTTTTGGATGTTATTAAAAACAGCGTATGTCTGATTGCGGACGCACTTATTCAGGAAGAAAGATGTGTGAGTGTCGCGGCCTTTCACAGCAACACCCGTCATCATTGCGTCTATGATGAAATGAAGAGCTTTCAACATTCTTGGCATCATTTGAAGCAACATCTTAATGACTTGGAGCCAGAAGGTTACACGCGGATTGGGCCAGCACTTCGCCACGGTGTGGAGCTACTGCAGGAATCTTCAGCTCGCCACAAGATCATCATTCTTCTGAGTGATGGGAAGGCCTCCGATTATGATCAGTACGAAGGCAGATATGGCATGGAGGATATTAAGCAAGCTTTGCGCGAGGCTCAGCAACAGAAAGTCCAAGTCAAATGCCTTGCCATAGACGAGAAGGCCAAGTTCTATCTGCCACAAATGTTTGGCGCTGCGAATATTCAGATTTTACCTAATCCGCATAAACTGCCCGAGGCCTTGACGAGCTTGCTGTTGCCGCTACTATAAAGTCCTCATCTAAAATGAGACTCCCACATTGATACTTCCCAGAGGAGATTGAATTTTGGAGGTGTCGTAGGTATGAGCAGCGTCTAGTTCATTAACATTGAGTGAAATGAATTCGGAGTCTAAAACCGCATATCAATGTTGTGATCTGCTGAACAGAATTTTCATCCTGCAAATGTCTACGTGGCGCTGCACTTGCAGCCTTTCCTTATATCGAATAACCGGAGGAAGCGCGTGAAGAAAATTGGAAAACTTGTAAGCAGTAGTCACTGGGTTTTAGTATCTATATTTTTTGTTGCAACGGTCTGTCACTCGCAACACTCGGAGCAGTTGCTCAACCAGAAGGATAATGCAGTTCTGACTCTGGCTTTAGGTGGGGGAACTGATGGCGGTACCAACGGTGGGACTCCCGGGGTTTTAGCGTCCGCTCTTGGAGATCAGCGCACTCTCGTCATCATGGCAAATTTCCAGGAAGATTCCACCTCGCAGCCCATTACCGCAGATCAGGCACGCAGTTTGATCTTTGGCCAAGTCAGCGGGTTTTTCTATGAGGCGTCTTATCAGCAAACTAAATTGGTTGGAGATGTTTACGGTTGGTATACCCTGCCTCTTTCAAATGCCGTGTGCGATCTTTCTGCCGCAGGCAAGGCGGCTGATCAAATCGCGATTTCCAAGGGAGTTAATCTTTCCTCTTACACGAGGATTGTCTATTTGTTTACGAAAACTCCGTGCAATGTCAGCGGCATGGGCACGGTCGGGGATGTTCCTTCCCGAGCTTATATCAATGGCAGTGGGGCGTTCACGGCCGACAATATTTCTCATGAGATGGGTCATAACTTTGGACTCTATCACTCACATGCTTTGGATTGTGGCGGCGTCACCATCGGAACTTCTTGTTCCTCTATCGAGTACGGCGATAGCTACGACACTATGGGCAACCCAGACTTCGGTCATTTTTCCGCCTTTCAAAAGGAAAGACTTGGCTGGTTGAATTATAATGTCTCGCCTGCGATCATCAGTGCGACAGCCAATGGTAGTTATTCAGTGTCTGTTTTTGAGACCATGAGTAGTGGAGCCAAAGCTTTGAAGATTCCACGAGGTATCAATCCTCTGACGGGCAATCAGACGTGGTTTTATGTGGAATACCGTCAAGCAGTCGGGTACGACAGCTTCTTAAGTAAACGATCTTATCGCCTTTACCGCCAAGAGGTCACGAATGGAGTCGTGATTCGCTTAGGGGAAGACAATTCACCTAACAGCAGTCAGCTTTTACATATGCATATGGATTCACCTTTTTATGCCACATATGGTTATGCGGATTGGTTTGATCCCGCTCTTCCTATTGGAAAAAGTTTCACCGATCCAGTTTCAGGTCTGACAATCACTGCTGACAAGGCAGACGGTCTTCTTGCCACGGTCAGTGTAAAGTTCGGGTCTGCGTCTGGTAACGATCCAGTGCCGAAACCGAATCAAGCACCGGTCGCGAATGCTGATAATGTATTGATCCAAAAAATAGCACCCGTGGTGATCTCGGTTTTAGCAAATGACTTTGACCCAGATGCTGAGGTCATTAGTGTGAGCAGCTTTACTCAGGGAGCTAAAGGAAAGGTTATTTTGAATGCGGATGGTACTTTGACCTACAGTCCGGCCAAGGGGTTTAAAGGCAGCGATAGTTTTAGTTATACGATCACGGATGGACGTCTCACTGCGACGGCCACTGTGACCATCAGTTTGCAAAGCAGCCCGTCAGGTGGTGGGCGTAAGTGAGGTCAGGGTAAAAAAAGGAGACACCATGCTGGTGTCTCCTGAAGTGAATTAAGATGTGACAAATTCTTAGGCTTAGAACAAGCCTTTAAAGAATGAAACAATGCGAGCGAAGAAACCGTCCTCTGAGACCTTAACAACAGGTTTGTTCACAGAACTTGGGACGCGATTGTCGTTACACTTGTATTGCACATCAATATTGCGGCCCGCAGGAACTGGTTTATCAAAGACTAAGTTCATACCTTGAACAGAAGCGCTAATTACACCTACCGTCGGAGTGATGGTCACGCTGACTTCACCAACAGGAGTACACTCCAGAGGGATTGAACTGAGGGAGTCAGTGATTTTATCAATGAACAAGTTCAGATTTGTCGAGAAGTCCGCATCACAGATGCTTCCGATGCCACCACCCGTAAGATAAGACAGTTCATTGTATTTAGTGCCGTAGTGACTTTTTGATTTCTTACCTTGAGCATCCACAGCGTTATCTTGTGCGGTCATACAAGCTGTATCACCGGGTTTTACGATGATTGAATTCACAGTAAAGCGTTTGTCGTTGCCGAAAGTGTTTTTCACATAAGAAACAAAATTTGCCGGCTGATCGTCTGCTTCAAGGGGTTGCAATTCATTGGCATAGTATTTTTGAGAAGCGTCGCCAGCAATGCTACGTTCGTCTTCATCAGAGATGATGATATAGGCGATAGCCGCGCCATCACGGTAGCAACCGCTCACGTTAGAGTAATGATAGTCGCCATTGTAAACATGGTGATAAGCGGCTTTGATACCACGTTCATCATCTGTTCCAGCCCAGCCCGCACCAATGTAGTTGATCGTATTTGCAAAAATCGCAGGAAGGTTGGCTTGGCCTTTTTTAAGAACAACGCCCAGGTTAGGAGAATAAGTGGCGCTGGTTTGCCAGTAAAGAGATGCGCCCCAGGCTGTGTTGCCGCCACCCACTGGGAGAGCGCGAGTAACCGTCACACAAGCTTGCCAGTCTAAATTGGCGTTGTTTTGCAAAGTGGTCACAAAGTTTGAAAGCTTCGCCGCCAACTTCTGATTGTCTGTAAGCATGGAGTTGGAGTCGTCGAGCACCAAAATAATGTCCAATTTATTATTGGATGCCGCGACTGTACTCACATAAGACACATCTCTAAGATTTGATGGCGTGGCCGTTGGCGAAACACCAGGAGTTGGTGTTGCTGGTGTCACGGGGATGGCACCCTCAGTAGACGTTGTCGATGACCCAGAAAATTTTACGGGACCACAAGCAGAAAGACCTACAAGAAGAAGCATTGGCAAAAGCTTCACGGTCTTCTCAGATAACGTTGTAAACATACTTCAATTCCCCCTTTATGCAGAATAACATATAAGAGTAATTCATCTCAAAATTCTCCAGGTCCAGTCTGGGTTTGAAGCGCGGGTAAAGACAATTAGACCTAGGTCTCATTGTGAGACAGACCAAAGGCAGCTTAGAATCAAAGCTGGGTCTACATTTCAGCTTGGCTGAAAACGTATCGAGGGGAGCTCAGTGTGAGTTTTTGGTTTCTACTTCAACTGCTGGTGAACGTAATTCTTTTGGCGGGAATTGTGGGAATGTGGGTGCGCCTCAATCGTCCTCCTAAAGATGATCCACGTTTAAGCAAAGGTTTGCAGCTTTTGCAAAGTAAGATCGCCGTTTTAGAAGATCTTTCGGATCGCACTGAAACCCAAGTGAATCAACTAACAGCTTTGCTTGAACAAAAAGTGAAAGACATTCAAGCCAAGATTCAATCTTCAGAAAAGCAATTGTCAAAAATCGACATGAGCATGCAGAAGAGTCTGGAAGTCGCAAAAATCTTCCAGGATCGCATTCCGCACAGTGAAATTGTGGAGCGTAAAAATACCATAAAGTATGTCAAAGCTGCGCGCTTGGCGCATCAAGGTCTGAGCGTTGATGAGATTGCAGAGCAAGTGACGGATCTGTCTCGCGGTGAAATTGAATTCATCGCCAAGATCAATCGCGATCAGTTGCAGTTCTGCGAAGAGAGCCTGCCGGAATGGGCACAAAATGGACAAGAGGATGAAGAGACCTCGGGTGCTTCGGATTTGAGTGATGTGGATAACATGTCTTTCATGGCTCCTTTGCAAAGGGAAAACAAACAAGATATCAGTTCAGTGTTTGAAGTTCCTAAAAACGAGAGCGCATCATTGAAGAAGCTGGGAGAGGCCTTTAAGGCGGCCTGTATGGAAGTGAAAGAGCAGGAGGAAAAACCTGCGTCGCCGACTATATTTGGCGTGACCCAAGATATGGCGCAAAACTTCTTAGGTGAGAAAACACAAACCACAGCCAAGTCACCTCAGAAGCAACATATTCCAACTAAAAATATCGGTGAGCCCGTGATTCGCCCGGTGGAATTTCGTCGCATCGATCTTTCCAGAGATCTTGGATAATAAATGGCAAGTAAGGCCTTTTTGACTTCCTTAAAGAAGGGCCAAATCCTCCACGCACAAGTGGAGGATATTTCTTCAGTGACCGGTATTCTTCTCAATTTTCAAGGTGATCTTCTGCGAATCTCCAATCTGACAGGTCAGATGATTTCCAAAGGACAAAGCATTCGCCTTCAAGTGATGAGTCTTGAGCCATTGCAGTTTCAAGTATTCAATTCTCATTCCACAAGATTCCAGCGAGTCGTCTAAGAAGCGCGTCTGGTTTACACTCCAGCAAAGCTGGAGTAATTTTCTACACTCCAGCTTTGCTGGAGTAATGTTGTCGATTTGCGTCCACCCCTTTCTCTTAACAGAGATGAATTTGCTGACAAAATATCAACTGTCTTTAGGACCAGAGTTGATGCACTATTCTTACTTTCCTTTGAACCTTGGTCTGAAAGACTGAAGACTAAATAGGTGTTTTGAACGGATTCAAAACCAGAGGGGAATAAAATGAAAGTATTGAACCATCTATTTGTTGCGGGTCTTATCGTTGCTGCGAGCGTTTCAGCTCAAGCCGATAAAGTTGTTGGTAAAATCGTTGGAGGCACGGAGGCTGCTATCAATGAATTTCCTTACATCGTTTCACTTCAATCATCTAGCCACTTCTGCGGTGGATCTTTGATCAAGAAGAACTGGGTATTGACGGCTGCTCACTGTGTAAAGGGCGGATCTGTTAAGAATGTTGTTATTGGTCTTCACGATCTTAAAAACACAACAAACGCTGAAAAAATCGCTCCTAAGCGTATTATCGCTCATCCTCAGTACAATGCATCTGCAACTGATTATGATTTCGCATTGATCGAACTAAGCAGAGATTCTTCTTTCACACCAATCGCTTTGAACACGACTGAAATCGCTATCTCTGACAGCGGTGCTCCGATCATGTCAACGGTTGCTGGTTGGGGAACAACAACAGAAGGTTCTTACTCTTTGCCAAATCTTCTTCAAAGAGTTGACGTACCATTGGTATCTCAAGCTGCTTGTAACAAATCTTATCCAAACAAAATTACAGATCGTATGATCTGTGCTGGTTACACTGAAGGTGGAAAAGATTCTTGCCAAGGTGACAGCGGTGGACCTCTTGTTGCTAAAGCTGACGACGGTCAAACTTACTTGATCGGTGTTGTAAGCTGGGGTCGTGGTTGCGCTCGCGCGGGCTACCCAGGTGTTTACAGCAAAGTAAATGCTGGTTATGACTGGATCATGGCTAACGCTCAATAATCGTTTAAGAAAATTATAAATGATTTTAAAAACCACAATCTTCGGATTGTGGTTTTTTATTTTTGGGCCATCGACCTTACTCAAGTTTCATGTTGGTTTCAAAGTGTTAAAGAAACTTCCTATTCAAACCATGTTAAGCATCAGGGCAATTAATTCCTCAACGGGTAGGATGAATACATGGATGCCACCAATTCCCTGAAGAAAACGGCCATTGTTTTATTTTTTGCGCTCAACGTAAGTATCATGATAATCGACGGACTTCCCGATCGAAGTGTCGTAGGTGCTAAATTTATCAAGCTCATTGCGCGCTATGAGGCGCTCACCATGCTTTATCAGCCATGGGCGATGTTTGCCCCCAATCCGATGAATACAAATGCCTACGTGGATGCTGAAGTCTACTTTACCGATGGAACCAGTGAGGTTTGGCCTTTACCGAGACAAAAGATTCTTTCCGGCATGCGAAAGATCTTTGTTGGCGATCGCTATCGTCTATTGGCTCAGGAGTCTTTATTACCCTATAAAAATGAAGAGGTCTGGCTGGATGTCTCGAAATTCGTTTCAAGGCAAGTATTGCTGAATGAGAACAAAGGACGCCATCGCACTTTAAGCAGGATTATTTTTAAGAGATATACCAACAGAGTTTCGCCTCCACCAGAGGAGCCATTGAGACCTCATGGCACTCTGAGTTCCTCTTTCGAAGCAGAACCAGTGTTTGTCTATGCATCAACAACGGAGAAAATAGGACATGAAGCTAAAAACTCTCGCTAATCTATTTGATGAATTTCTGTTCAAAGCTCAACCTGTCTATAGTGTGGCCCTCTTGCGTATCGGTATGGGGTGCTTGCTGCTTTTGAATTGGGCCATGATATATTGTGATTTGGACTCTCTCTATGGACCCGATGGAATCATCTCCCTGGCAACAGCGCAAAACTATGGAAATCAACTGCGTTTTTCACTTTTTGATTATTTGCCAAACACTGCAAATACGACCCTCGCCCTGGCGGTGATTCATTTGCTTGCCGTTCTTGCGCTTACATTTGGGTTTTGGACGAAACGATCTATCTTTATAGCTTTTGTGACGCTGGTTTCGTTCCACCACCGCAATGGGTTTATTATTAACAGTGCGGATTCAGTCTTGCGTATTTTTCTGTTTTTTCTTTTGTTTACTCCCTGCGCGGATGCCTTCTCGGTGGATCGATGGATTTTAAGGTTAAGAGGATTGGCTCCAGAGGTTCCATTGGAGAAGGCCCCATGGGCTTTGCGGCTTATTCAATTGCAGTTTTGCACCATCTACATTGCGACGGTTCTTTTCAAGTTAAAGGGAGAGCGTTGGATGGATGGAACTGCTGTTTATGTGGCAACTCGTTTGGATGATTTTGTCAGGTATGAGCTGCCTTTGCTAAATTCCATGTACTTTGTGAAATTCCTCACTTGGTCCACATTGCTGGTGGAGCTGTCTATGGGCACCTTGGTTTGGATCAAGGAATTTCGCTACTGGGTTTTGCTCGGAGGCGTGGCCTTGCACCTGGGTATTGAGTACACTATGAGCATTCCAGTATTTGAGTGGGCTATGATAGTCATGATGATTTGCATGATCGACTCTCGAGATCTGGAGGCGATAATTCAAAAGTTAAAACACAAGCGAGATATGGCCCTGTCTTCCGCTCATGTCACCACCACCTAGGTTCTTTCAAGCTTAAATCTAAAAGAAAAAACCCACTTGTTTCCAAGTGGGTTTTTAGAAGTTCGAATTTCAAAACAAAACTACTTAGAGCTCTCTTTGATGAAAAGAGTCAGATAGTGGCGAACCATGTACTCCAACTTCACAGGTTGGTTTTGGTAAGTCCAAATGATCTCACCGAACGCGCCCCATTTTGCTTCGACAATATGTTCATCCATGACGTTTGAAGCCGCTGCTGCATTTTCAGCACCTGGAGTTGGGATGTAGTTTGTTCCAATGAAGTTAAAGCGCACACTGATTTGTCCTGGAGCTTTCAAAGAGAAGATCATTTTGAAGCCGTTACGGAACAACATAAAGTCAGCGTGAGTCTTTGCGATACCATAGATCTTAATGCGACCTAGAGCAGAAGGTTTCAATTCGTTGAACGAAGAAGATGCATCGACGAATTCAGTTTTAAGTGCGAGCAAAAACTGAATTGTTTCGCTGATAAGAATCTTATCAGCGTCGAAGCCAAAACTCATATCTACGAGTCCAGACTCTTCCATCTGTTGTTCAGCTTTCACAAGTTCTTTAATCCAGCTGATTTTTTCCACGAGGTCCTCCAAAAGGATTGGCAAAAAAGGGATTCTAACAGGAATTCAAAAATGAATTCAATTAAAGGTGCCCCAGCAAAAAGCAGCATCCTCGCCGCTAGTTGTCGATATCTTCAATAGTTTCGGGGGCCTCGCGCTTTGTCAAGATGGAGGAGTTTGGCTCAACGCAATAAGATAGAGGAGGGGCCCTAAAAAGGGGGGACGAACCCATCGCTCCATGAAGGTGGGGGACCTTTTTTGGAAGCGATGGGGAACCATCGGCTCTCATAAGTAGGACCCACCAACTTGGCGGAGAGGTTAATCAAAAAAGTTAGAACCCAGAAATCTGAAGGCTCGAACCCACCACGGTTTCAGGTCCTTTGGGCGCATTGAAGGCATCGTAAACACCCACCACCAAGGTCACCGGGAAGACATATCCAATCGTTGTTTCAATACGAGCTTCAAAGCCGGCACTCCAGAATGAACGACTCATTGAGACCGATTCATACTTGCCAGTGTCGGTATTTACAAAAAGACCGTCCGTGGCCACACCGTCACCCACCAAGGCTCCTGAGATACGGCGAAGGAACAGCGGGTCAGTGCCTGAACCGCGATAGATATTCCAGAAGGGGAAGCGATACTCCAAATTCACGTTGGCCAAGTTTCTTCCGAAGAACTGCCCGCGTTGATAGCCGCGCATAATGTACTCGGGCAACGGGTTGTCAGGAATGAAGACCAAAGCATCGGTCGAAACCCCGTACAAAGAAGGAATCTTTTCCGGAGTATAGACGCCTTTGGCGCGAATCATCAGGGCATGATGTTTCGGTAAGAAGGTATTCAAATACTTTTCACCGCCCAGCCAGTACTGCCAATGAGTCAGGTAATCGTCTTTAGGTATAAAATCGAAAATTCCAAAGTAAACGCCGCCACCACTCTCAGGAGAAATTTGCGCCCCCGATTGAGTGTAATTGGTGTACGACAACATCGCGAAAGGACCGGTGCGTTTGGTTGAAGAGGTGTCCGTGGATCTTTCAAAATTCTGCCAACCCATTTGTAAGCTGGCATAGCGAGACAGCCAGAACATATCCGGCAGAGCCGCCAGCGACAGAGACGTGTCTTCGATATTGTTGTTCACATCGCCTAAATAAGAAGCTCGGCGGTACGCAGACAGCGCAAAAGGCAGAGGGGTTGTTTGATTGAGATAAGTTCCCTGGATGCTGCCTTTATTCAAACGCGTATCCCAAGATCCCATGAGGCTATAGGAATGTTTTTTCAGCGGGTCAAATCCCGAAGTCATCGCCTGTAGAACGATACCGGTTTCACTGGAGGATCCGACAATGAAGGGAATCCAGTATTGAGGCCACAAGTATCCATAAGGAGAATAATCCTTGATCTCGGCACTGGCGACGGCACTTTTGGCGGCGGCAGTTGCTTCGCTATCATTGGTCACGGCAGGAAGACGATCGCCAAACATCGGGCTGATTTGTGGAAGCTCTTTTGGAGTTTGTTCCCAATCCTGTTTGAGGATCGAAGCCACTTTGAAGCCCTTGGAGGTCATCGTGGTCGCAAAAATATCTTTGCGGGCAGGGTCAATATCCGACATGAAGAAGGCGGTCAAAGCATGAGTGATCGGACGAGCCGTGAGCAGATTTGCATCGGCCAAATACAGATTGTTTGTACCATTCTTATTTGAGGCAAACAGCAGACCTTCGGAAGTCATGCGGGCGTAACGAGCATTCGGATAGTCGCTTAAGATCGCCTCGACTTTGCCACTTGTAAAAGAATAGCGATAGAGATGCTCGCTGCCTTCGTTGTTGCGCCAAGAAAACACAAGTTCCTGGGCGTTTACAAAGGTCGGATAAGAAATGCGTTCTTCCATAGGGGCAGCGACCAGAATTTCCACAGGTTTTGATTCCTGATCGAGCTTCATCACTGCCAGTTGTGTTTTGCCGCCTGAAAGTTTTACGAAGGCGATCAAATTTCCATCTGTTGAAACGGCAGGTTCGCGTGCTCTGAGGCCGTGGCTCAGGTGTTCAGTATTTTTTGTTTCCAGATTGTAGACGTAAAGATCGGAAAAACTTTCGACGCGATTGGTGAGGTCAATCTTGTCGTAAACCAAGCGCTTTGAGTCGGGGAACCAGCTGACGCGCTGGATACTGCCAGACATCGGTTCATCGGGAGAAGACAATGGCGGAGACAGGTTTTGGTCAAATTTTTCGATGGTGTCAGCGGTTTTAGAATCGAGGAAGCTTTGTTGCAAATCTTCGCGGGAAAGAATTTTGACCGAGCGAGAGTTGCTGTCATCCTCAGCGATAAATGCCAGATGTTTGCCGCTGGGAGAGATCGAAGGGGCGCTAATGTATTGGTAGCTGTTTTTTGCTATCGTCATCGGCGTGGGTTTTTCTTCACGCAAAGTCTTTAGTTGGGTCATCGCCCGCTCAGAGGTCTGTGACATTGCGGTTCCATAGGCAACTTGATAGGGAACTCCGAGGTATTCGCGGGCAGGTGTTTCCACAAAGTAAGGCACACGGCGGCCGTGGCGTTGGTTGAGCTCATCCACGACTTTTTCACCTTGATCGGCAATCATCTGACTCCACATCAAGGATCCAAATAAATACGGTCGCATTCCCTCTGGCCAAGAAGGGATCATTTCGTTCACCTGGGCAAGGTCGAAGTTAAATAGAGTTTGATCTTCGACCATCGCGCGTATTGCAGATTCTTGATAGGTGGAACGTAAACGACCGAACTTACCAAGACGAGTCTCCATATTAACTGCGAGACCTTCTTTCCACCACGTCGGCAGCAGAAGATTGGGGGCGATGACATTGCCGAAGATGGCGCGCAAGGGTTTCATCACTCCGCCAGCGGGTTCGAAGTTGAGAACGTGCGTGTATTCGTGGGCCAAAAGTTCGAAAGCCCAGTCTCCGGTATCAGCCAAGCTTTCTTCAGGTCCTGGCATAACCGGATAGGCCATGATGTGTGGATACGGCAGGCGAGTTGCATAGCCGTTGGTGATATCGGTTTTATCATTGATGACGACCGAGATTTTTTCAGGTGCCTCACTGAAATACGAGCGCAGCTGATAAAAGGCTTTCTCAAGTTTCTCTGCATAGAGAAGTCCGAGGTCCTGCTGGTTGGCGTCATAGATCACCTCAAAATGAGGCGTATGAATCACTTTCCACTGAATTTCGGGGCGAACTTCCCATTGAGCCTCTGTACGAAGTGCAAGAAGACAGAGTAAGATGATGGAACTCAAGATGCGTAAACAATTGTGCATATTTTTTCTCAACTCGTTATGGCAACGCAACACCACTTTAGAAAATCTAAGGTTTGACAATGAGCTGCTATAAATTCAAAGTTTTTACTAATAAGTATATAAAACTATATGTTTTTAAAGATTCTTTTAGAGTATATAGTTCCGAACTTCATAGGAGGACATCATGGTTCGTAAATTGGCTCTTGGTCTTGTTGCTTGCGCACTAGTTGCTGGTTGCAAATCTAAACAAACTCAATCAAACGAAAATATTGAAACGGCACAGACAGGTCAATCCACTGCGATTGATTCAGCTCCATTGAGCTTCGACCCAATGGGTTCTGATTCTGGTAAAATCGACGGTCTTGTGACTGTTCATTTCGGCTACGACAAGTCTAGCCTTGATGCTTCTGCGAAGAAGGAAATCGCTCAGAACGTTGAGTGGATGAAAAAGAATTCTGGCGCGAAAGTTCAAATCGAAGGTCACTGTGACTCTCGTGGTACTATTGAGTACAACGTAGCTTTGGGCGAACGTCGTGCTAACGCTGTTAAAGCTTACATGGTAAGCTTGGGTGTTGCTGCAGACCGTTTGAGCACAATCAGCTACGGTAAAGAAAAACCAGTTGAAGCTGGTGACTCTGAAGCGGCTTGGGCTAAAAACCGCAGAGCGAACTTCGTTCCAGCTCAGTAAATCGTTTTTTGAAAGGTGTTGAGTGAAAGCGACTAGACTATTCATCGGAATTATTTTTTTGGTGATCGTTGGTTGTCAGACTGTCCCAGCACCTGTTGAAGACTACTCACTTGCTCGGGCCGCTATCGATGCGGCCCGTTCAGTTCAAGCGGCTCGCCATTCCCCAGGATTCTGGCATCAGGCGGAAGAAGCTTATCGCAAAGGTCGCTTCTATTACGAAGATCGCGACTATTCCAAAGCAAAAGAACAATTTGTACGCGCAAGGATCGCTGCTGAAAAAGCAGAGAATTCCGCTCGTCTAATTCGTCAAAGAACCGGAGATGTATTATGAAGTCACTAGTTGTTGTCGCATTAACAGGACTTATGCTGACAGGCTGCTTGCAAACCCGAAATGACGTTCGCGACAATGAACAACGTCACGTAATGCAACAACAAGTATCGACTTTGCAAAAAACCAACGCTGATGTGGGCAATCGCTTCTCTGACCTTGAAGAGGAAATGCGTTCGCTAACAGGACGTGTGGATGTTGTGGAAAACAAGCTTGGTCAAAGCAACTCTGGCGTTGAATCGGCTCTTAAAAGTTCTCAACAGCAAAACATGGACTTGAGTCAGAAAGTGGTTTTGTTGCAGGACGCTTTGGTGAAAATGGATAAGCAAATGGATGCGATGAATTCTGAAATCCAGGCTTTGAAAGCGAACCAAGCGGCAGCGGCTTCTCGCGCTTCTGAAGTGTCTTCTAAAAAAGAGTCTCGTAAAGACGGCTACGAAGCGGGCCAAGAGTTTTTCACTAAAAAAGACTGGAAACAGGCGATTCTGCAGTATCAAAAATACCGCGATGAAAGCCCCAAAGGCTCACATTTTGCGGATGCGACCTACAAAATCGGAGTCGCTTTCCAGGAATTGGGTATGAAGGACGAAGCCAAGACTTTCTACGACGAAGTTGTTAGCAAATATCCGAAGTCAGAAGAGGCCCGTCGTGCTAAGATCCGTATCAAAGGACTTAAGAAATAAACGTGATTGAAAGAGTTTTAGCCATCGAGACCAGTTGTGATGATACCTCCGTAGCGATCGTGGATCGCTCGGGGTTCGTACACTCTGTGGTGGCTGCTTCGCAGGATCTGGAACATGAAATGTATGGCGGAATCGTTCCTGAAATCGCCGCTCGCAATCACTCCATCGCGTTAATCCCACTCATTGAAGAGGCTTTTAAAAAAGCCAATATGTCTTGGAACGATATTCACGGTATTGCCGTAACCAATCGTCCCGGTCTTATTGGTGCCTTGATCGTGGGTTTGGTGACCGCGAAGTCTTTGTCTCAGGCAAAACACATTCCGTTTTTGGGGATCAATCATCTTGAAGGGCATTTGCTTGCACCTTTCTTGAAAGATGCCCAACATACTCCGCCTGAAGATTTTGATTATCCTTATGTGGGTTTGGCCATCAGTGGTGGACACACCAGTCTTTATCACATCACGGGTCTGGGCGAATATCATGTTTTGGGTACTACCAAGGACGATGCTGCCGGCGAATGTTTCGATAAGTTTGCGAAGATGGCAGGCTTGGGTTTCCCGGGTGGAGTGAAAGTCGATCAGCTTGCCAAAACCGGCAACCCAGAGGCCTATGAATTTCCACGCAGCATGATTCACGACGACACTTTTGATATGAGCTTTTCCGGTTTGAAGTCTTCAGGCCAAAGAATGCTCGAACAATTAGGGCCGGAACGCGTGAAAGAGAACCTGCCGGATCTGTGTGCCTCTTTCCAAGAAGCTATCGTCGATGTCTTGATTGCAAAATTGGATAAAGCTGCAAAATTTTATAAAGCGAAACGTATTATTCTGACGGGTGGAGTGAGCGCGAACTCTCGCCTTCGTGCGCGCGCGGAAGATCTGGCGAAAAGAAAAAATCTTCGCTTGGTTATTCCGCCGATTCGTTATTGCACAGACAACGCGGCCATGATCGGTTATGTTGGCGCTCTTCGTATGGCACGTGGTGAAACGTCTGCGATTGATTTGGGTCCTTCACCGCAAGCCCTAGCATCGGATTTTAAATGAGTACCGCCCGTGAAAGACTCAAAGAAGCTTTAGCCATCTTGGAAGTAACTGCCAAAAAATCTCTCGGACAGAACTTTCTGGTCAGTGATGTGGTTATTCAAAGAATCATTGATCAAGTTAAAGATTTTAAACCGGAAGCTCTGATTGAGGTGGGCCCGGGTCCTGGCGCTTTGACTTATTTCTTAAAACAAATGAATGTGCCGCTTCAGTTGATCGAGTTGGACCATGTGATCGCCGCTTATTGGCGTGATCAAGGTTTGCCGGTCATTGAGCAGGATGCCCTGCAAATGGACTGGAGCCAGTTTTACTCTGACAAAAAATTAGTCTTCGTCAGCAATCTGCCTTATCAAATCTCTTCCAGTATCGTGATTGAACGCTCTTTGGAAGATGTGGGTCCCGAGCACATGGTTTTGATGTTCCAAAAAGAAGTGGCGCAAAGAATTCGTGGCATCGCTCGTGATGATCATTACGGACTTTTGAGTGTTATCGCACAGACTTTCTGGAAGATCTCGATGGTCACGGAAGCCGGGGCGAGGGACTTCCAGCCGGCGCCGAAGGTGCAAAGCCGGGTCTTGGCTTTCTCGCGCATTCCGACTGAGGTCAAAAACAGGAAAGCCTTCCTAACCTTCGTTAAATGCGCTTTTGCGCAAAGACGTAAGCTTCTAAAGAAGAATTTAACTGGTGTTTTAAATCAAAAAAAGATAACTGAAGAGCAGCTGATCGGCTGGTTGGCGGAACTTGGTTTCCCGGAAACCGCACGTGCCGAAGAACTCAGCCCAGTTCAATTTGTGAAGCTTTACCAGAAATTTGGATTTGAATCATGAGTAAACCCCTCAGCAACATTCTGATCATTCAGGAAAATAAGAAAGCTCGCTTCGATTATACGATTGTTGAAACGTATGAAGCGGGTCTGATGCTTATGGGGAGTGAAGTGAAGTCCTTGCGCGCGAAAGACGTGCAGTTGAAAGACTCATATATCAGCTTTAAGGGCGATGAGGCTTACTTGCAGAATGCTCATATCGCCGAATACAAGCCTTCCAGCTACAACAATCATGCGCCGGAACGTCACCGCAAACTCTTGATGAACCGTAAAGAGCTCGATGAAATCTACGGAGCCCTCCGTGAAAGAGGCTACTCCTGTGTGCCTTTAAAAATCTATTTTAAAGAAGGTCGGGCTAAGCTTGAGATCGCTTTGGTGAAGGGTAAGCAAACCCACGATAAGCGCGAGGCGATTAAGAAGCGTGACGTTTCCGATCAAATTCGTTCGACACTAAGACGCTCTCGTTAGAGATAAACTCTTCTTGTATTCCCAAGCGTGATCTTTTAATCGTCAGCAAATTCTTCCAAGCGGCATAGGCTTCACGATTTTGCGGGTCGATGCTAAGCTTTTCCAGAAGTCTTAATTCTGTCTCTGTATTGGCTTTCAAAGAACGATAGAAATAGTCATAGGTCATGGAGAGATCGCGGAAGTCATCTTCTTCCGGGATATGATAATCAGGAATATCCCACTGTCCCAGCATCAAGCGATGCATATGCTTTTCCATGGTCACTAATGGCGACAAAAGATTTTTCGTCATACGAATACTTAAAGCCAAAGTAACACCCGTAATCAGCACAAAGGCTGCAGTCAAGAACACCCGTAACCACGTTACTTCACGTTCTAAATGCTGAATAAAATGCGGATGAGTGTCGTAAGCAATGCTTTTAAAGAGCTCATAGTTCTGAGCAATAAAGTAGTAAGCGGGAAGCAAAAACAAAAGAGCGCCACCGGCCACGGCCGTGATCATGTACCAACAGTATTTATACTGAAAGGCTTTGTTTAAAATATACCGCTTAGGACTTTGTCCATGGGGTACTCGCTGTGGCTCGATAACTCTTCTTCCATAAAGCATAGTCTTCTTATCGGTGAGTTGAGTTTTCCAGAGAGTCCAATTATTCTCAAATAAAGACAGATTGCACAGTTTCAACCTAGGAGCGCCCTCATGAGTTCAGCAACTGAGAAAAATACAGGACCTTCGCGATCTTTCAAGACCTTGGTCTTGATGCCCTTGGCAATTCTGATTTGTGGGAGCGCCTTCGCCAATGATGAATCCACCTTGGTGGATGAAAAATATTCGTTGAAAGCAGATCGCGAAGCCCTGGAGTCCCTTCGTAAGAACATCCCGGCAAATGTGAAGAAAGAGAACGATGAAAAGGCCTTCATGGATGACATGATGTCGGATCTTTCAAAGAACCCATCGGATGTTCGCAGTAAATTTCAATCGATCCTGAATAAAAAGCGCGAAGTTTTCAGCAAGGATATGACCAAGAAGCGCGAAGATTTCTCAAAAGCTCAATCCAAAGAGCGCGAAACATTCACCAAAGACCAAGGTGAGCAACGCAAAGAGTTCTCAAAGAAAAAGACTTCTTCCTCGGAACGCTCTGAGTTCTATGATGACCTTGAAGGCAAACGCAAAGACTTCTATGCGGGACAAAAAGAAAAGCGCGATGCCTTTGAAGAAGACATGCGTGATAAACGAAAAAATTTCGATGATTATGTGCGCGCAAAAACCGACGAGTTCAACCAGCTTCACCGTGATTACACCAAACGCTATGAGGAAAATAAGAAAGCCCAAGCGGATCTAAAAAAACAAACCGCGGAAAAGCGCAAGAATCTGGAAAAAGATCTCGATAAAGAATACGAACCCATCCGTCAAAAACCAGCCATCCCCCTCGGCCCCGAAGGCGAATAGGGTACGCCGTACCTTTTTGAGGCTCGCCGCGATAAACGCGGTGAGTGAAGCAAAAGGTGCCAGGCACCTTTTGCTTATTTTTTTGCGGCGGCTTCCTCTTCTTCGTCGGCTTTGCGATTTTCTTCTTTTTGATTCGCGAACAGATTCAATGCCTTAATTCGAACTTCGGCGATTTGTTCGCACGAGTCTTTCAGGGATGAGTCTTGGCAAGATTCATAAAGTTTCTTACGAAGACTGTTCCAGGTTTCATGCCACTCAGAGGCTTCTTGCAGCTTTTCTTTGGAAACCTTTTCGAGACTGGGAATTTTTGTATTCACCAAAGGCAAAAACTTTTCCAGATAGAATTCTTTTTGTTCTGGCTGAAGATCATGAAACTCATCATAAGATGACATATAAAAGGGTGGCTCAGACATGTCGATGCTTTCAGATTGCTCCACGTTTTCTGAAGCCTTCGCAAATGAGGTCAATCCCAAAGATAAAAGGCAAAAAGCCAGAAGAAGAGTGAAAGTTGAAAGTCTCATTATCTTGCTCCTCGGCTGTTTGATGCGACCATCACTTTGCGATCTGAGTAAACGTCTCTCAATGAATCCTCGATCGCTAACAAAGAATTCTGATAGTAATAGGATCCTCTGCGCACGACCGTAAATTTTTTGTTGTCTGTACAGCTAGTGCGGTCGAGCATCTGCAGGTCTTTTCGGCCTTTAGATCCGAAGGGGTTTCCGGGGTCGCGCATGCTGTAAGATCCCGTGAAGAAATCAAAACGATTTTTGCCTCTGATGGCTCCGCCTGTATCATGCACAATCAAAAAACCGGGGTGGACCATGGTTTTGCCATTCGGAAGTGTCAGAACTTTGCCCTTCATGCTGGGCATTTGAATGATATCACCCATGCTGTAAAATCTTGGATCTGCGGCAACGGAAATAAATGGAATCAAGCAATTGCCACTGGCGCCGAATGAGGTATCACAAGAGCCCATAGAGCGAGTTTTACCAGTATAAGTAAGAAGTCTGTTCCCGGATAGAGTTCCAGAACCTTGCAGACGCACTTGGCGTTTGAACTTTTCACAAGGGGTAGAAGTACGGCAATAGTCTTTGATATGCGGAATGAAGTAGATGCTGGAAACTGCAACGTCACTGCTGCAGACATTTCTAGAGCTGCCAGCTTGGGCGGTTGCAATCAACGCGCATAACACCAATGGTTGAGATACAAACTTGCAGCTCTTTTGAAAAACGTTCGTGAGACAGATGTGTTGTTTCATACCAAATGTTAAAGCAAAAAAGAGACCGCCTCCAGGGCGCCCTTATTTGTTATAACTGGAGGATGTTTAGACACCGTCTGTAGCAATCAACACTTTCTCATAGTGAAACGTGTCGGTTCTGGAAGATGCTAGAACATGCGGTAGGTGTGTCCCTGCCACCATATTTCTTAACACGACGAGTGAAGCAAAAGGTGCCTGGCACCTTTTGCTTAAGGGCGTTTGAAGATTTCCTTGTGAAGTTCCATGGTGATGGCAAAGAGTTTGTTTTCAAGGATCGGCGACAGAGGAGTGAACTCAATCCCGAAAGTTTGAATGACCTTGTTTCCCTCATCGACTTTGATATGTCGAACAATGCCCTGAAGTTCAAAAGGGGCGCGCTTGCCCACAATCAAATGGCCGACGACTTGGTCACCCACTTTCATTAAGGGATTGTCCATGCGGTAGATCACGCGACAGCCTTGGCTGCTGATGTCTGCCAGTTGGCCAATGATATTTGAGGCCTTCCCGTTGACGGTGATAATATTGAATGAAGACGTATAACCATCGGGAACTTTGACACGATAATTTTGACGTCTTTGCAGATGATAGAGCTCTGTTGGCAGTTGCACAGAGTATCTGTTTTGATAAGCGATGATCTTGCCTTCGAAGTAGTATTTTTCACCACCCAGAAAGAAGTAGCCCAAAAATTCTTCATCATTCTTTAGAGAGGCTTGAGATTCACTGATGCAATCAAGAAACTGAGTCTTTTCGGTGTAGGTCTGCACACGGAGTTTTACCAGGTTCTCATCTTGGCCTTTGCAAAGAATTTCACCTCGCGCATTGGCAAGGTCCTGGAAGAGCTTGGTTTTCTCTTCCACTTTGCTGATTAGGCTGAAGATTTCCTTATCCATACAGTGACCTCGTGCTTATTGTGAACCAAATGTTGGATACGCGAGTTTTCCAAACCTTGAAATGCCGCTAGGGTCTCAAAGTCGGTCTTACCTTGGAATTTTATCGTGCAAACAAAGTTCGAGCATAGTCCTGAACTTTGCCAATTCTTTACAAGTTCAAGAAGCTTCTCGGGATAGCAGATAATATCAGAGAAAAACCAATCGATGGCCCCGATGTCTTCGGGTTTCACATTAAAGGCATTGGTCTTCATAAATCGAATGCGGGGAAGACGGGCGATCTTTTCATCCAAAGGTGCGCGATCAATACTGATCACCTCGCAGCCCATCTGTTGTAAAACCCAAGTCCAACCACCGGGACAACTGCCGAAGTCGACAACTCTCTGGCCTGGGGAAGGGCGCACTCCATAGACGGTGAATAGTTCCCACAACTTCAAGTAAGCCCGTGAAGGAGGGGTCTCTTTATTCTCATTGAATTGAACCTCACCCAGAGGAAAGGGTGAATTGGTTTCGCTGGCTGCAAGCAGGGTGTTCTTATCGAGCAAAGTCCACGCGCCAATTGGATCCTTGGGAAGTTCACCCAAAAAGTCCATCACCCGGGGGCGAAGTTTGGGCAGCTGATCTTGAATCAGTTCAGCCCGGCGGTGATTCTCAAAAGAGTAGTGAGTCCAGAGCTTGCCTAGACCTTTCAAAGCTTTTGCCGCTTGAGTGATGGATTCAAAGGGGATGATTTCGGCGTTCAGCCAAATATTATGGGCCCAGACAGCATTCTGAATGGGCCCATCGGTAAGAACCAGATTTCCGTGAACTGAGCGAACATTTTTCAGTTCTTTAAGCAGCTCCGGAAGAAATTTTTCAACAGTAAGATAAGCAATCACGCTGCTCTAGTTGCCACAGCCGGAGTCAGAAGTCCACGGTTGTTCCATGTCGTCATCGCTTCAGCCCAAAATTTTTCTTTAATATTGATATCAGAAGCTCCCATTTTGATTTTTGGGAAATCCTGTTTATCGAAATGCTCTGTGAACTTCGACTCATCACAAGCGCGCACGATTTTCATCATAAGATTGAAGTGGGCTTCTGAGAACGGTTTGTTATCGACAAGCATTTTTCTGAGTCCGCCCTCTGGTGTGTGCACAAGGAAACTGTAGAGGTTCGGTACATCATATTGCTGACTCATTTTGATACTCCCTTTTTTTCATTTATTGGAACTCACTCAATATATCGGTCGGATAATTCGAGTTCTTGAGCTTCCCTCTGGACCATGGTCCTGAGAGTGACTGGATAATAATTTTCCACTTTTTTAAACAAGACTAATTTACGGGGAAAAAGGTCTAGGAAGTCTAAAGTCCTAAGACCTAGATCCGATCTAGGAGGTATGAAAACACAAAACAACACGACAAACATCTTGGCTACTCTTCTTGTAACAACATTGATTTCATCGAATGGTTTCGCGATGGCGCAGGCTCCGATCAAAGAGACGGGAACTGAAACAGACGCGCCGAAAGCGACGACACCGCCAGTGACATCGAATCCCAAACCGCCGGTGCGCGAACCAGCAGCGGTGACGGACTCCATCACGCCGGCAAACTTTGATGTATTTTCTGAAGTCTCTTATCCAGTAGGACAATTGGTGGATTCAAAGTTCCAATCTTACCGAGAACTGCTTCCACAACGAAATGCGCAGGAAGGCCATTACTCAGACAGCTGCGACACAACTCCGGATGGACAGGATCGTTTTTCTGACCGTATTGCTTATGCGGTGGAAGTAAAGATGCACCCATCAAAAGCGGGCTTGGGCTATGTCGGTTCCGCATATGGTTTGAGCAGCAATGAAGAAAACTATTTCCCGAACAGTTTGATTTCTCATCCTCTTTGTACGGTGACTGCAGATACTTTAAACACTACATTGGGTGGCAAAAAGATTCCATCAGCATCGACAATTAGAAAAGCAAATGAGTTCGCAAATAAAATGAACGAGTATCGCCGTCAGGCCTTGGCTGGGGATCGTGCTGGTTACGTCAAAGCTTCGAAGCTTTGGTCTAAGTTCATGATGTGTACTTCATACACAGAGTCTTTAACTTCAGCGAATACTTCAAAATCAAATAGTGTCGCCAGCAAATATGCACCTTCAGGTTATCGTCGCCCAGCAAGTGTACTGTTCTATGAAGATCCATACCAAGACGCCGCTTCTAAATTGAACATTGGCTTGTTCCAATTCACACCAAATTCCGGCGGGAACGTGCAAGCTTGTATTCGTGAGTGGAACAAGTTGTATCCAAAGTGCACGATTTCACCGAAGGCAAATCAGGCGGAAATGATTCGTGTCGTGGGAAGTTCTTTGCAAACCTTCAACGCGTTCTGCGGAGCTGCAAAAGTAACAGGAATGTTCGCGGTGCAAGTGAATACAACAAAATCAGGCAGCACTCATCCGGCTAATCTAGTCGGTGGTAAGTTGAAGCCAGCAGCAGAACGTTGTGTGAGCCCGCACTTCGCGTCGGGAAAATCATACAACCACTTCGGGCCGTTCCAAAACTCAGTCGGAACGAATCTCGAAGAAGTATTAGGTTGTACACTTGCTGGCGAATACTAAATATTCAGGGGAGAGAGCTGAACTTTGGCCAGAGCTCTTTCCTCCAAAGTCTGCTGCAGCATTTTTGCCAAAGCACCAAATTCATTATTTGGTAGATTGACTGCCGCGCTCATAATGATTTCCGCTACGGGCATTAGTTTTGGAACTGGCTGCCCACCCTTTTTTTCACACTCGTCCACTGCTGAAATCACCGAATGCTTTCGGCACACAGTCGGTCGATTGTAGTAATTCCGACAGGCATTGTCGGCACCTAAAAATACACAACGATTGGCTTCGATAAAGCCCTGTTCCCAAGCCACATCAAGGCGCTTGCGCAGAGACATCTGATACAGCTTTGCCATATCAATACCCAATCCATCAGATAGACCCTCAGCCAAAGAATCCGCCAGAATTGTAGCGTCGTCTTTAGTGATCTCCACTTCCAAATGGCAACAGGCGCCGCAACCCCTTTGGCAACTTGTTTTGATATGCGAGCTTAAGGCTTCCTGTTCATTGATAAGTTCATGAACTTTGCGGCCTCGCTCGGCACCGGGAGGATATGCGCCCAGTACTTCGGAGTAATACCCCAAAAGTCGGGTGACCTCTCGATCAAAGCTTTCAAACTCTTCGGATGTAAGAAGATCCTCATATTGCTTCAAAAAGGCTTTCAAGTGGGGAGTCTTTTTCATTCATTTACGATAGCACGCCCTACTAAGTGACGGTTCTTTAAAGGTTAACATTTGTTAAATTAAGACTATGAGCTAGAATGACTTCAATGCCAGGGAGAAGTTTTTTGGGGACAGCTCAACATAAGAATGAATCAGGGAATCAATTCCGGATGGAATGGAGCCGAAGTGAAGAGGATCTTCACGATGTGCTCGAGCTTCGGAAGATATGCTTTCCTGCGATTAAGGATTCTTTGACCAATGCAGACCTTATTGCCCAGCATTTGCTTGTTCGCACTGCTGACGGATTATTGTGTGGAGCTTATCGGGTCACATTATCTCATCAAGTAAATGCCTTTGAGTCGGAAGAGGATTTTATTTTGGGTGACCTGTTACAGAAGCCCGGAGTTAAGGTTGAACTGGCTTGGGCTTGTGTTCATCCAGATTATCGTGACGGACGGGTGATTCACTTGATGTGGCGGGGGTTGAGTGAGTTTTTTAAAACTCATAAAGTCCGTTATGTATTTGGTCTGGCGAGCATCACGCTGGACGAGTCCGACAAGCTCTTAGATATCGTAGCCTATCTGAGGAATCAAAATTATACGATTTCACACAAGGACATTAAGGCTCGTAACGGATTTCTTTCTGATAAGGCCTTGGTGCTGGAGAGACCCGAATCTTCTATGAAGAAAAGACTGCTTCCCAGTCTTTTACGGGCCTACATAATGGCTGGAGCTTTGGTCTGTCTTCAGCCTGTCTTCGACCCGGATCTGGATTGTTATGATTTTATGACGGTCTTAGATGTTGAAACGGTCAGTGCCGTTGTTTCAAATCATTTCAACTTTTAGAATTAGAGATCCAGACGTTCAAGCTCAGCCGCCGGAAAGAAGCAAGCCAATCACACTGGCTCCGCAAATCACCATGGAACCGCCAACAATTCCTACACAGGCTCCGACAATCATAAAGAATCCAATAGCGTTAGAATAAACAATCTTTTTGAGCAACCCCATACGTGTCTCCAGAGTTTCTTTGAATATTTGGCTGAATGGTAAGACTGGGGAAATCAGAATTCCTTGATTCTGATCAAGTTTGAGGACTTTTGACGCCCGAGGGAGTGTCCCACCGGGGTTTAAAAGAGCAAAAATCTTGTTAATACTGACGGCCATCATAGGAGCCCATGCTTTTTTGTCCGATTATGATATCGTCCCAATATCTTCTAAGGAGAAACGTTATGAAATTTTGGAATTACAAGAATGCATTGTTAATTGTGCTTGCTGGCCTCTTGCCGGCGACCGTGAATGCCGCGGATGCGATCAAAGGTGAAGAAGTCGCAGTACTGACTGATGCGCCTGAAGTTCCGCCACCAATCACTCGCAAACATTCAACTAAAGTGATCGTGAATCTGGAAACTAAAGAAGTGAAGATGCGCTTGGCTGACGGCGTGGATTATACTTTTTGGACCTTTGGCGGAAAAGTGCCAGGTAAGTTCATTCGTATCAGAGAGGGAGATCAGGTGGAGTTCCATCTGCACAACCATCCATCCAGCAAATTGCCGCATAATATCGACTTGCACGCAGTAACTGGACAGGGCGGGGGAGCGGAAGGCTCATTCACAGCGCCAGGGCATAGCTCAACTTTCAATTTTAAAGCATTGAACGCTGGTCTTTATGTTTATCACTGTGCGACTGCCCCCGTGGGTATGCATATCGGTAATGGAATGTATGGTTTGATTTTGGTCGAACCTAAAGACGGTCTTCCTAAAGTCGATCGTGAATTCTATGTGATGCAAAGTGAGTTCTATACAAAAGGAAAATACGGAGCCCCAGGCTTGCAGCCTTTCAGCATGGCAAAAGCAGTTGAGGAAAAAGCGGACTATGTCGTTTTCAACGGTAATGTCGGAGCCATCACTGGCGATAAAGCATTGAAAGCGAAAGTGGGCGACTCAATTCGTTTGTTTGTCGGTAACGGTGGACCCAATCTTGTATCTTCCTTCCATGTGATCGGGGAGATTTTCGATAAGGTCTATGTTGAGGGCGGTAAACTTGTGAACGAAAACGTTCAGACAACTTTGATTCCTGCGGGCGGCTCTGCCATCGTGGAATTCAAAACTCAGAGAGCTTCAACTTTGATCCTCGTGGACCATTCTATCTTCCGTGCCTTCAATAAAGGAGCGTTGGGAATGATAAAAGTTGAGGGCGAAGAAAATAAAGAAATCTACTCTGGTAAAACTGCAGACGGCATTTATCAGCCTGAAGGCGGTGTCATTCAAGAGATGGGAGCCGAAGCTCCTAAGCAGGTTCCAGCGAAAAACTTGGAAGAACGCTTAGCTGGCGGTAAACGTATCTTTGATACTTCATGTTTTGCCTGCCATCAAAGCAATGGCCAAGGTCTTCCGGGCGCCTTCCCTCCGCTTGCTGGTTCTGATTTCTTGAATAAGAATAAAGACAAAGCGATCTCAGCCGTCATTCACGGTTTGGAAGGCCCAGTCAAAGTTAACGGCAAAGAATTCAACTCAGTGATGCCAGCGCAATTGCTGTCAGATGAAGATGCCGCAAACGTTTTGACTTATGTCTACAGTATGTGGGGCAACTCGAAAAAAGTTGTAACTCCTGAAGAAGTGAAAGCCGTGCGCGCGGCCGGTAAAAAGTAAGTCAGATAGAGGGAAGAAATGAGCATCAATTTTGATATTCGAAAATTAGCACTTTTCTTCCTTCTGGTAAGTCCTCTCTGTACCAGTGCCAAGGAATTGGTACCGGTACCAGCAGGGGAGTTTAAGATGCCGGCGGTACTGAATAAGAAAAGTATCGCCGTCGCCTCATTTCAGATTGATGAACATGCCGTAACGAACCGTGAGTACCTGGAATTTGTAAAAGCTGTTCCCGAGTGGCGCAAATCGCGGGTGAAGAAGATTTTCGCTGATGCCAGTTACCTGAACTATTGGAAACGGGATGATGATTTTGGCAAGGTGGCACTGCCACAGTCTCCAGCCGTCCAAGTAAGTTGGTATGCGGCTCGAGCTTATTGCCAGTGGGTTGGGAAACGCCTGCCTTCAATCAACGAATGGGAGTATGTCGCTTCCGCACCGTTAAAAAATCAGGGTGATATAAAGTCCGTGATTTTAGAATGGTACGGCAAGGGAACGGAATGGCCATTGCCCGTCGTAAAAAAGAAATCCCTCAACAGCCTGGGGGTTTACGATATGCATGGCGTGATTTGGGAATGGGTTGAAGATTTCAATTCTTCATTGGTGACCGGGGAGTCCCGGGCGGATGGAAGTTTGGATAAAAATTTATTTTGTGGTGCCGGCGCATCTGGCGCTGCGGACCCTTCGGACTATGCAGCCTTCATGAGATTTGCATTTAGAAGCAGTTTGCAAGCCCGTTACACGGTTCAAAATTTGGGTTTCCGCTGCGCCAAAGATATTGTTGAGTTAAATACAGAAAAGAATGCTGAGAAATAGGAGCCGTTATGAAAATACCAAAAATGGTTTTAAGTTTGATGTCTGCGGTGATTTGGATTCACAGTGCAAATGCGAAAACTCACGAACATCATCAGGGGGCCACTAATAAGCCCGCCGTTGCCGCCGCCGCGGACAATCTGAACGATGAATCTATTTATAATTTGAATTCAGAACTTCTCGATAAAGATGGGAAATCGGTATCTTTAAAAATGTTCCGCGGTCAGCCCGTTGTGATATCCATGGCTTATACCAGCTGCACTTACACTTGCCCTTTGATAGTCGCGCAAATGCAGCAGATTGAAAAGGCACTGGTCGAGGCGGGAAAAACAGATGTCCATTTTGTTTTGGTAAGTTTTGATCCTAAAAAAGATACGCCAAAAGTTCTGTCTGACTTCGCCGCGAAGAAAAAACTCAGCGAGCGCTGGAGTCTTTTGACCTCTCATTCCGACAAGGAGCCTCGTGAGATCGCAAATCTTCTGGGCATTAAGTACAAGAAGGTTGAAGGTGGTGACTACGATCATTCCTTTGTTATTAGTGTCCTGGATAAGGAAGGTGTGATTCGCGGTAAGCAAGTGGGAGCCGGTGGAAATCCTAAGGATCTGATTAAATTTTTGCCTTAAATATTCGTCGTGATTTGATCGAGATCAAGGAACTTCTTAGAAGGCTCCAGTAAAATCAGGTCATAAAGGAGTATTTTATGACTGAGTTTGTGATTGAAGTTCAAAAAATGGAGCCGCAGCACCGCCATGCCTTTATTTTTCAACAGTTTGATAATTTGCAGGGAGGGGAGAGTATCTTGATCGTAAATAATCATGATCCTTTGCCCTTACTTCGTCAGTTTCGAGAGACCAGACCAGAGCAATTCGTGGATGAATATTTGCAAAAGGGTCCTACGGAATGGCGCTTGCGTTTAACCAAGAAGAAAAAAGAGGGCTGCTGCGGATTCTGTGGCGAGTCTTAATCCAGAATTCTTTCACATATGACAAAGAGGCAGTGATCCTCTTTGTCTATGTGGGCCTTAAGTAATTTCTTATACTCTTCTGAAATCTTAGAAAAGAATATTTTATAAAGGGAAGATTCCTGATTGGAACTCAAGAAGTTGAGTGCTGCTGCCAATTCATGCCCCAACTGATGCTCATTCATCGGCATACTGAGAGGGCTCTGTGAATTGAGCCACTGAAAATCCGGATAGTCTTCAGGGTGTGGACAGCCTTGTTGATAAAGGTCAGCAAGATGTTTGCGTGCGGCTGACAGTGGATTTAAATCAAGTTCTATCCCTTTGAAGTAAGTGCATAAAGGTCCGCCTTGGCGCAAGAGTGGACTTTGTGCCACTAAAGGAAAAAGCTGCTGTTCTTCCCGCGGATGATGTACGTTTTCGACGAAATGAATGATCTTAAAGATGTCCTCGTTTGCATCTATCATCTGCAGAATCATCTGATGCTCCTCGCGAAGCTTTTTTAGAAGGACGTTCACGTCGCACCTCCAGTAAATTCTGACGGTTTAAGATCTCAATATGATGATCCTGTGTTCTGATGAGTCCACGTTTTGTCCAATTGCTGAGTATGCGTATGACGGTCTCACTTTGAACGCCAACACGATCGGCAATGTCAGAACGTGATAAAGGAATTACGATGCGCCCATGACTGGACGAACCTTGGCGATCCAGCAGGCGAAGCAGAAAGTCAGCAATTCGATAGGGGGCAAGTTTCTGTGCCCGGCAAAGGTCATTTTGAAATTCTAAAAATCTCTCAGAGATCTGTTGCGCGACAGCCTGGCGGATTTCAGGGATCTTGATAAGTACATTGAAGAACAAATGCAGTGGAATTTTTAATAAGGTGCTGTCTTCATTGCTTTGAGCACAGGCGGGATAACGAGGTTGAGGTAGACCTGCCATAGCAACGCCCAGAAATTCTTTCTGGGTGAGAAAGTTAAAGATCTTGGTGGTTCTCTTATCCAAGGTTTCCTGAATTTTGACGGAGCCGTATAAAATCAGGAATATATTTTCAATGGGCTCACCTTTGAGGAAGACCATCTGTTTATTGGGAACATGCACGACCTCCAGATAGGGAGATATTTTTTTCATCTCTCTTTCTGATAGGCCGCGAAAAAGATCCAGGTTTCTCAATAAGTTATTAATATCGTGCATGGGAGTAACCTCTATCTGGAAGAATTTCATGAAAATTCCCTTTCCGACATGATCCCGATCAATTTATTTAGCATTTATTGATCACGGTCATGTTGAAGGGGGGCGCCCTAGGGCAGGATGTATCACAGGAGTACGCGATGAAATCAGGACAACAACAAATAGATGCTTATAGATACTTCTTTCCAGCGGGTTGGCTTATGGGCATCTGGGGCGTGATGCTGTGGATTCTTTTTCCGTGGAATCTGGTGTCTTATCCGGGGATTCGTCATCCCGAAATTATGATGGGCGGTTTCTTTTTATGCTTTGTATGTGGCTTTTTGATGACTGCCGCGCCAAAGTTTACCTCCAGTTTTGGTCCAACCGGCTTTGAGCAAAGAATTTCATGGTCGCTGATTGGCGCTCTTTTTCTATCATTGTTTAGTCCGCAGCGACTGATATTTTTTCTGGCAGTCGATGCGACTTTTCTTTTTCTGATTGCTTTTATGTTTCGACGTTTCAAGAATCGGAAATCAAATCCACCGGATTCATTTATCTTTGTGGGCTTTGGACTGCTTTCAGGACTGATTGGCAGTGCTCTGATGTCGCTACAGGAATTTTATAATCTTCCCTCCGATATCTATCAGTTTGGTCGGTTGCTGTTTTTGCAAGTGTATATTCTGTACTTAGTATTAGGAGTTGGAAGTCGGTTGATTCCCGCTCTTTTGGGATGGGCCCCGCTGCCAACAGAAAAGAAAGAACGGTCATCTCAGTTGAGGTTGTTTGTGCTTTTGGCAGCGGCTTTCATGGTGAGCTATATTCTTGAAGTATGGGTGCAGCCTTGGTTAGGAAACCTGCTTAGAGCGATCGTGGTCACCTTGATTTTTGCTTTGTTCTGGAAAATTCACCGCGTGCCTCAGAGAAAAGCCATTCAACCTTATTTTTTGTGGGCTTCTGCCTGGATGTTGCTATTGGGGCAGTGGGGGCTGGTGTTTTTAGAAAACTATCGCATTCATCTTTTGCACGTGGTTTTTATATCAGGTTTAGCTCTCATGACTTTTATGATCGCAGTTCGCGTCAGCCTATCTCATGGTGGGCATGATATGGTTATAGAGAAGAACTCCAAGGCTTTGGGCCTTGGAGCTTTTTTGATTCTATTTGCCGGATTCACGCGTTTATCAGCAGGGTTTGCTCCTGGAATCTATCAGTCGCATCTGCTTTATGCGGCTTATACATGGATTCTTGGTCTGTTGATTTGGGGTTGGGTGTTTTTGCCAAAGATTGTACGGACGAAACAGTCGTAGGGTGATAGAAGCGTTTCGCCGCCTCTTTCTGCCGAGCAGAACTGAAGGCGGAGATTCTCTTCAGATAACCAATCACGCGAGTGGCATGATCGACATCGGGGCTGCCGCATTTTTGACATTGGTGTAGAGTTCTTTTGTCGATGTGTTCACACTTATTGCAAATGGTGATCTTGATGTTCACACACCAATAGTTGCAACCAGAAATCGCCGCCGCACGAATAAGCCTCATGAATCCTTCTTGGGTCAGCTTCTCATCAAGATTTAAATGCAAGGCCGAGCCTCCATCCAAATACTGCATCATCTCCTGCCCATGCAGATCCATTTTATCCAGTGAATTGAGTTGATCACTCTCGACGGCATAGAAGTAAGAATTATAACAATCGCGCGGAACATAAAGTCCTTCCTTACGATCCCAAGTGGCATTCTTGACACCCAAGTTTTCGGCGGGAACAAATTCGGTGTTGAACATAAAACCGTATTCCTGACGAGCCTTCTTGTTGGCGTCGAAGATAACTTTAAGTTTTTCACGGACAAAATTTTTGTATGGAGCTTCGTTCTTGATTTCCAAGCCTGCGAATTCCGCAGCCTCAACCATGCCGTTGATACCAATAGTCAGAAATTGCTTGTCCAAAGAGATGAACCCTGCGCTATAAGCGCCGAGCAGACCGGCATCAAGATACTCCTGCATCAAGCTGCGATAGGCGACTTGATATTTTTGAACTTTCTCAACGGTTTCCGACAAACTAATATCTTTTTGCTCAAGTCGGTTCATGTTGATAGTAATCACATTGATCGATCCGGTAGCAACACCTCCGGCCCCTAACGAATAACTGAAAGTGTTGTCAGAGATTTCATTGCGCAGGCGGCAGCAGCTTGCCAGGCTGTCTGCCGATTCACTCATATACATGAAGAAGCTGTTGCCCTCACTGAGTTCACGAGCGCACATTTGGGCAAACTCGTTATCTCGGGGGCCCTGCTTATCGACTAACATGGCGGCTGTCACCACGGGGAAAGTCAAAATGGCATTTTTTCGCTCTTGATTGAACCAGGACATAAAATGATTCTGCAAACTTTCAACACTTTTCCAGACGGGGCGTTGGCCATCAGGAAAGACAAAGTCGCCGAACAAAGAGTTGAAGTAGTATTCATCGTAAGCAGAAATATTCCAGAATACCGACTGATAGCCTCGAGCTGCCGCAGGTTGATTCAAAGCATAGACCACATGCTGTAAATGATTGTTGATTACTTTGGTGTGTGTCTTGAGATAGTCATCACCGTAGTCTTTGCGCGCGAAGTGGTCGAAGTACATGATCCATTCCACTGTCGCGACCGCCCCGGCAAACTGAGAGGAGATCGCAAAAACCAGATTCACGAAACAACCACAGAAACTCTCCAGATGTTGAGGTGCTTTGGATTCTCCTCCCAAACCTTTGAGTCCTTCCAGTAATAGCGGATACATGGAGATGGAGGCACAGTAAGGCTTCAGGGACGTTTCGTCATGAACATAAATTTCATGCTCTTCAATTTGGCGGTGATATTCTTTTGCCAAGTCCGCACCAAAAAGGGCACTGATTTTATTGGCAACCAAGGCACGATTAATTTGGATGTTGATGTCTTTGTTGATCTCTGCTTCCAGCGTCGCCACGTTTTTATGTGTGACGTTGGCATTGGCATCCAATTTGGAGCCTTCCGCGGGATTGGCGGCAGCCTTATAGTGATTGATGAAGTCGATTTTTTTCTGAATTTGTTCTGGGCTGAGTCTTATCATAAAGATGTCTCCTTGCTGTTAGTTTGAAATAGATGATTGAGAATCTGGCCATTGCGCAGGTCTCGAAAGATTTGATTCGTGTTGGGGGATGCCAAGCCGCCGAGCTCGCGGCGCCAGGGGCCCGTCTTCAAGAAATCCAGATGCTTTTCCAACTCGGGGGAAACGACGTCCAATCCCGTATAAAGCGCAGTGAGAAGACTTTGTTCTCGCGCTACTTGCAGTAGACTGACGAGTTCCTGCTCGTGCCATTCACCACCGAGAAAGAGCACGCAGCTGATGCGGTCACAATATTTGTTGAGCAAAGATAAGAGCCCCTCCCTGGTTAGAGGGGTTCCTGTTTTTTCAGTCCAGAGTTCGGGGGAGTGACAACCGGGGCATTGTAAAGGACAGCCGCAAACATAAAGCGCCAAAGAAATATGATGGGGAACTTCCTGATAAACGATGTCGTACTTGTAGATGTTCATGGTGCCCTCTCATGCTTCAAGAATAGAGAGGGCTTTTATTTAATCACTAGGAATCGTATGGAATCATGATTTGCATCACCACATCTAGTGGGGGCGTGACTTTAGGACTCAAGAAATTGAATCTGCCGGTGGTTCATCTTAATTTTTCCTTCAGCTTCCAAGTCCGATAAAATTCTCGAGAAGGTTTCAGGACGCAAGCCAAGCATCAAAGCAACTTCATGCTTTTTTCCATCGAGCTGGATGAGCGGATGAGGCTGGTCGTTTTTTAATCGACAGAGATAGCTCCAAACACGGTCTCGCGCAGAAGGCGTGTTGATGTTTTCAATGATCTGATTGAGGTTGGACATCCATCTGACCAGTGAGGCGACCACAGATTGATAGAGCTGAGGGTTTTGTTGAATAATTGTCTGAAAACTTCCTTTCGGAATGTAGAGCAAATCCGTGGCTTCTGAGGCTGTCGCTGAATCCTCTTGTCTATCCTGTCCCAGCAAACTGCTTTCGCCGAATGTTTTTCCCGGCCCAAGTAAGCCGAGAACAATTTCTTTTCCATTCGCGGAGATCTTGGAGATTTTTACGCTGCCTTTGATAACCAAAAAAAGTCCATGAGTGTTCTCTTCTGGTTCGAAGATCACGGCGTTTTTTGCGTAGCTCTTTTTTTGAATGACCGAGAGTATTTGTTCAGTCACGGCCTCTTCTTGAGTGGAACAGATCGGACAGTTATCTATATGTCGCTTTTGCATGGCACACTCCGAGCTCTATTTTAAGCTGGGCTCGGAGTCTGTGCAATCCTTGATACTGACTTAGGTAGATACCCCATGGGGGTGGAGACTTCGAGATCTCAAAATTATTTCAATAAGTGAATGTTCTGAATCATTTTATCAAGCATGCCATTCAGAAGATTTTTTTCCTCTTCATTAAACACACTCCAGAATTTCATGACTCGTGGGTACCAATCCGGTGCGATCTTGTCCAAAAGACCCTGACCTTGGGAAGTGAGCTTAATGACAAAAGCTCGGCCGTCTTTTTCATGAGTCTCCCTTGCAACAAGTTGTGCTTTCTCGAGGCTGTTAATCAGACCAGAAATCGTCGCTTGGGTGACCCCCACCTTTTGTGCGAGTTCCGACGGCATCATGCCTTCAGGTTTCTTCTTAAGCAGAAGAAGTAGGGTAAAGCGGCCTGGGGACAGATCGTACTTTGCAAAGTAGTTGTCGTAATGAATTTCAACGTCAGTGGCAGCCTTACGAAACAGTAGATTTGTGTAAAGTGACGCCGGATCTGCATCGGGATAAAGTGAGCAGCTCGAGGCTTGGATATCTTCTTGGGAGGGCAAAGTAGTTAGAAACAATTTAGCCATAGAGGGCTCCAATTCCGAGTTCGATTTTACATTTGGTTCGGATAAATTATCCGCGCATCTTGAAAATGGACAAATGTGAAGTCGAAGATTGACAATAATTAGATACCTAACTATATTAGTTAGCGTCCTAACAAAAATCAAGAAAATTTGGTGATTCCATGAAAAGCGTAAAAGTATTGATCCTCTCAGCAGTTTGCGTTTTCGTTCAAGCTGCGGGTTCTGCAGAGTTGTCGCTCTCCGACTCCCTGAAAGTTGCCGAGGAAAGTTCCCCCCAAGTTCGCAAGGCTGACGCCGTAAAAGACGAAGCTAAATGGAAAAAGGTTGAATCCTTTTCGGTCTTTCTTCCAAAACTGAATGTTATTGGCTCACATCTTCTTGATGAAAAATTCATGCGCCAGCAGGTCACAATTGGGGGACCTCCGACGACCATTTTATTGATCCAGCCTTATACGATCTGGTCAGCCCGTGCTGATTGGATGTTTTTTGATTTTTTGGCAAATTACGATAGCTACAGAGCGAACTCTTTGGTGGCCGATGCCACTCAGAAAGAAGCGGACTGGGCGCGTTTTCAAGTAAGACAGCAGACAAAGATGCAATTCTATAAGGCGCTTTCGGCTGTTGAGCTTGAAAAAGTGGCGAATCAAAACGTCAAGACTTTGCAAGAACATCTCGATCGGGCCAAAGCTTTCCGTCAGAGCGGTGCCGGCACAAATTTCGATGTCCTGCGTGTGGAAGTTCAGTTGAATGAAGCGCAGTCTGAAAAGTTGAACTCTGAAGACAACACTATTTTGGCCAGACAAAACCTATTGAACAACTTGGGTGTTGAGGATGAAGGTCAAACTGTGACCGGTGATTTGCCGGTTCCAAGTGCGAAAAAAGTTTCTGGCTTGCAAAAGCCTACAACAATTGAGCGTCTGGATTACTTGGCAACTCAAGACCGTGAGCTCAGTGCACACAAAGCTCACTTGGCAGCGTACAAACACTGGCTGCCAAAATTCTCATTATTTGGTCAGGCGGACTACTACAACAACATCAGTAAAGGCATTGATGATCAGGACTATAACAATGCTTATCAAGTGGGTCTTGCGATGACTTGGAATGCCTTCGATGGTTTTGGTTCTTCCGCACGATCGGCACAGGCGGATGCACGTCAGGTGCAAGCGGTTGAGACCACTCGCCAGGCTCGTCTGAAAAGCAATTATGACTTTGATTTCTGGAAGCGTCGTTATCTTTATTCGGCCTCTTTGTATCAGGCAAAGTTGGTGGATGTAGAGAAAGCTCAAGAAAGTGTTCGTTTGGCCACTCAATCATTTAAAGCGGGAACGCGCACAAGTTCTGAAGTTTTGGATGCCGAGTTGGATTTGTTCAGAGCCCGCGCCGGCGTCGTGAACGCTCAGGTGAATGCGGCAGAAGCTTTGGTGAATTTGGAATTAGCTATAGGGAAGGAATTGTAATTTTATGGAAAAACTCAAAGGCAAACGCAAACAGGTCATGACCGCAGGTGGTATTCTAGGTGCGATCGTGATTGCTGTCTTCGGTTGGTACGAATGGTCTCATGTCTCCACCGATAATGCGCAAATCCAGGCTCACACTTTGATGCTTTCCTCAAAAGTCTCAGGAATTGTGATGGAAGTTCTTGTGCAAGAAAATGATTCCGTAAAAGAGGGGCAGGTTCTGGCACGTATCGACAGCAAGGACTACAACAACTCCCTTCGCCAGATCGAAGCTGAGCTGGAGTCAGCGAAAGTAAAATTCCGCGATGCTGAAACGAACTATCGCCGTATGAATGAGCTTTTCAAAAAAAGCGTGGTATCTCGCCAGCAATATGACACAGCAGAAGCAACTTACCGTGAGTTGAACAAACGTGTGGTGGCGATTCAGGCCCAGGTGGCACAAGCGCAACTGAATGCCAGCTATACCGAGATCAAAGCGCCTTCCGATGGTCGCATCGCACGTAAAGCCGTAGAGCCGGGAATGGTGATTCCGGTGGGCCAGCCTTTGTTCGGCTTCGTCGACTCTTCACTTCGTTGGGTGACAGCGAACTTTAAAGAGACCGAGATCACGAATATCGCCAAAGGCAAACCGGTAAAAATTGAAGTGGATGCGCTTCCAGGTTCTGATTTCCACGGTGAAGTGGAAAGCATGAGCCCAAGCACCGGCGCCGTGTTTTCTTTGCTTCCTCCAGACAATGCGACGGGCAACTTTACGAAAGTGGTTCAACGCGTTCCTGTCAGAATCAAGCTTTTGAATCTAACTCCGGCAGATATTGAAAAATTGCAGGCGGGCTTGTCTGCGAACGTGACCGTTAGAGTTCACTAGCGCTAGGCAAGAGTTCACTCAGACAAGGGGAGGCTAAGGCCTTCCCATGAAAGCTGACTTTATGAATACGAAATCCAAATTGATAGTGCTGGTTGCTGTGATGGCTTCGCTGCTCGAGATTATCGACAGCTCCATCGTCAACGTAGCCTTGCCGACCATGATGGGTAACTTAGGGGCCACGCTGGAAGATATCAGTATGGTCATCACCGGTTACGCGATTGCCAATGCCATCATTCTTCCCGTGTCCGCGTGGGCGGGGGAGCGCATTGGTCGACGTAGATACTTTTTGGGCTGTATCGGCTTGTTCACACTCACCTCTGTTGCCTGTGGTTTTGCTCCCAATCTTTACACATTGATTTTCTTCCGGATCCTCCAAGGCTTGGCGGGTGGAGCTCTTCTGCCGACTTCGCAAACTTTGATTTACGAGCAATTCCCGAAAGAAAAAGCGGGCACTGCCGGAGCGATCTTCGGTATGTCTGTGATGATCGGGCCGACATTAGGGCCGACATTGGGTGGCTGGCTGACAGATAACTTCGGCTGGAGATCCATTTTCAACGTCAACTTACCAATGGGAATCATCGCGATTCTGATCGGTATGGCTTGTATTGAAAATCCTGCGTTTGCAACTGGCAGCAAAGAAAACAAAAAAGGCTTCGACACGTGGGGTTTGGTCTTGCTGGTCTTGGGTATTGGTTCGTTGCAGTACATGCTCGAGCGTGGGGAATCGAATGACTGGTTCGACTCTAAAGTGATTTCATTCTGTGCATTCTTGACGGTTGTCTGTCTGCCACTGTTTGTTTGGTGGGAAACGAAAGTCAAAGATCCTATTATGAACGTGAGACTGTTCAAGAATGGAATCGTGGCAAACGGCGCGGCTTTGCAGGGGATGCTTGGATTTTTCCTTTACGGTCTGGTCTTCGCACTTCCGGTTTTTGTCGCGCAGACTTTCCACTACGATGCCACTCAAACAGGGATGCTCTTTATTCCCGGATCGATCATCACCGCGATGGTGATGCCATTTGTCGGTAAGGCCTTGGGCAAAGGCGTGAATCCAAAGCTTCTGATCTCGATCGGTTTCATCGGTGTGTTAGGAACTTTGTATGCGATGACTCTACTGACGCCGCAGTCGTCAAAAGAACAGGTGTTGCACGCTCTGTACATCCGCGGATTTGCAATGGCCTTCTTGTTTGTTCCGATCAACTCTTCGATTTTGTCGCAGTTCTCGGGGATCACCATGGGGCAGGTATCTGGGATGCTCAATCTATTCCGTCAAATTGGCGGAAGTATTGGGATTGCCTTCATTGGTACGATGATGACCAAAACCGGAAAGCAGCATTACGCTGACATGACCAACAACGTGACTCTGCTTGATCACAACACTTGGTCTGCCTATAACCAGGCGATGAGTGGTCAAAAGCTTTCGACCAGTGTCGGGATGGCTTCTAAAGCGCAGATCGCGATTCGCAGTATTTATGGGCGTGTGCAGGCGCAGGTTTTCGTTCTGAGTTTTAGAGAAATCATGTTTATCATTATGATTGTGATGGTGTTTGCTTTCGTTCCTTTGTACTTGCTGAAGTTCAAAGAGAAAACAACGAAGATCGTAGACTCGCACTAAGACAAAGCGTTTAAGAAATAAAAAAAGGGAAGCTAGAACAGCTTCCCTTTTTTATTTTCAGAGCAATAAAACTGCTGTGCAGCTTTACTCCATCGTGTAAACAAGAACGCTTACTGAATTTGAGTTCTGAAGCGCGCGTTGCAAGCAAGTTTTCGCAGTTGCAAAGTCAGACACGGATCCTTTTGCTCTTCCGAATGAAAGGATGAGAACACCGTTGCCAGCTTCAGCATCCACACGGCATCTTTGGTCGTTGAAGCGAATCACGCCACCTTTGGTTACCGGCATTTCAAGCGGAGATTTCAAATAGCTGATGTTGCAATAGAAGAAGGTTTGTTCTTTCGATACATCCGTCGAGATATTGCTGAGGCAGTTTTCGTAAAGGTTGGTGATTTGTCTTTCAACTGCAATCACGTTGCCAATTTTACGATCGTTAGCTTGAGCAGAGAAAGCGATCAAAGTCGCAACAAGAGCAAAAATAAGTTTCATAAAGTTCCCCTTTTTAAAAATGAACAGGTAAAGCCTTTCATCTTTTTGGGAGGGGTCCTAGTGTTTAGGCGCTGTGTCTAGAAGGATTTGTTCGTTTTACTTCCGTAACAAAGGGCTGTGGCTACTTTAAGTCAGGGATCGTGACAATCAGCGCACGATCTTTCAAAACGATCATGGTGTGTTCGAATTGCGCTGAACGATGTTCGGGACCTGTCACCAGAGTCCATCCATCGGCTTCCTCGTCCACTCCGAATGCGCCTGTTGATAAGAAAGGCTCGATAGTAATGACATGGCCTTCTTTGAGAACTCGTTTGTCACGCTTATCATAAAATCCGGCAATGAATTTTGGCTCTTCATGCAGACTTTTTCCGACACCGTGACTGCCCAAATTCTCAATGATGCTAAAACCATATTTGTCGGCAACTTGCTCGACGTTGTAGCCAATGCGATTGATGGGCATTCCAGCTTTGACGTCTTTAATCGCCATGTCCAATGCCATTTTGGTGGCTTCAAGCAGTAGAAAATCTTTTTCAGTTCCAGGCGGAATCACCATCGAGCCGCCATTGTCGGCGTAGTAGCCATTGAGCTCCGCAGAGACATCGATATTGAGCATATCGCCCTTTTGGATGATTTTCTTGTCGGATGGCACGCCGTGAGCGGCTTCCTGATTGAGGCTGATGCAATTGAAGCCAGGAAAGTCGTAGGCCAATTTGGGTCCCGAGCGAGCTCCATGCAATTCTAAATAAGCGCCGCCCAAATCATCCAACTCTTTAGTGGTCATTCCAGGTTCGGCTTTTCCCAACATATAGTGAAGACAGTTGGCGACAATTTTGCCAATTTTTTGGAGCCCTTCAATGTCAGCCTGAGTTTTAACGATCATGCTTCACTTATACAACTTTACCCATATAGATCCAAGGCATAGACTGAGCGGGATGAAAAAAAGTGATTCAGTTGTTAATTTCGGAAGAAAATCAGCAGGGCGATTGCTGCCTGCAGTCTCAACGAGGGATAACAAAGCCCGCCGTGGACGCAGTCTTTTACTTGCTGGCAGTCATAATTATCCAGGAGCAGGTGTTCTTGCGGCCAGAGCCGCCTTACGCATGGGCAGTGGCTATGTGATATTAGCTCAGCCTAACATCGCCGTCTCTTCTTTGGAAAATCCGGATTTTTTGCTCTGCGATCTCAACGACAAGCGTTGGGAAGAACTGAAGTTTGATGCCATTCTTGTTGGTCCTGGCTTTGGAGTGAATGAGTTCACGGCTTCAGTGATTCGGCGACTTAAAGAACTTCAATTTGAAAAAGTGATTCTAGATGCGGATGCGCTGACCGTCTGTGCCCAAGAAAATCTTTTTCCTCTGCCACGCACTTGGATTGTGACTCCTCATACCGGGGAGCTTGCTCGTTGTTTGAAAGTGACCAGTGAAGACATCGATCAAGATCGCGAGCACTTTGTGAAGTTGGCTCAAGAGAAATTCCAATGTGTTGTTTTGTTGAAAGGTCATGGCACTTTGATCAGAAGATCCGCGCGCACTTATAAAATTCTTTCGGGCAACTCAGCTTTGGCGAAAGCGGGAACCGGGGATGTCTTGGCGGGGATGATCACGGCCTTGCGCGCACAAGGTTTGAGACCCGCAAGAGCCGCCCTTTTAGGAGCCTATCTGCACGGCGCCTGTGCCGATCTTTGGGTGGCAAAGGGGAGGGATTCTCTGTCCCTCATGGCATCGGATGTCATAGAGATCCTGCCGGAGGTGATTCATAGGGTCCGCAAAGGTTGAATTTGGCTGTATTTTTTTCATCGCACTGTGCCTATTGGGGCAAGAATAGGCCCTTCTAGGAGCAGAATATAGGGATTAACCTAAGCCTGACTTTCCTTTTTGTTACGAAGCAGTTAGAAACTTGAGGTCCTTAAAACACTTCAAGAGCTCAGGAGAATTCATGAAAAGCTTCGTACTTTGTGCCCTGCTTGGTTTGTCGGTTTCTGCCCACGCGCAGACTTCCACGACAACTCTTTCGGTTCCCTCATCAACTCAAACAGCTTCTGAAGGTGCTTCTGCAGCACAAACTTCAACTGTAAAAATCGGCGATGTTTTGTCGAACAAAAAATTTGAAGACGATAAAGACATCACGGATTCAAAATTGAAAGCAGACTCAGGGTCTTTGTCTCGTTACTCTTTGAAATTCAACTTGAGCTACAACGGACCTCCAGTGGGAGATCTTAACAACACAATGCAACCCAATCCGGATGGTTCAGTAGGAACTTTTGAAACGGCTTTGGGTGGTTCGATCAGCGCCAGATACCGTATCGACACAAAAAGTGCGATCGGCTTCGGTACAGGTGCCAGTGCCCTGACTCCCGTGCAAGGTGTGAAACGTTACGACGTTAAAAATCCCTTCATCACTTACGATCGCAATGCGCGCGTTTATGAAATGCAAATGCGCAACTCTGTCGGCGTTACTTTCGTAACAAATCCTGAATACCGCGCCATTGGTGAGTATGCGGGTCTTAACTATGACAATTCGATGATCTACAATATCGGAGCTTCTGGTTTGGGCGTGGGCGTAGATACTTCATTGAGCTACTACCTTTATGAGAGACAACCGGACGCAAGCAAATCAAAAGAGATGAAGTCAGGTCGTTACAACTTGTCATTCTTCCCACAGGTTAAATACAACTTCTCTGACCGTTTGAATGCTTACACTTCTTTGGCAATTAACTTCATCAATCCACGTGGTACGGAAGATCATTCTGTATTGTGGAACAGAACTTTGAGCCAACGTTTGGGCATGGGTTACGCATTCACTCGTGACATCTATTTCGCACCTTATTTGAACTTCTATCCGAAAAGTGCAGAGATGGATTCTACAACAATCAACTTCTCGACGACTTTCTCGATTCTATAGCAAAGAAAAGGTACGGACTTACTTTTGGTAGCGCAATCGCGTTACTGCCGTACCGCGCTTTCTCTACCAAAAGAAAGTCCGTACCAAAAGCAAAAAACCAGGGCGCCTATTCGCTCTGGTTTTTTTATTTTAAACACCAAAAAATTATTGGAATGTAGTTAAGGCGGACCCGTCTCAATCCGAGTTAACAATTCACGAATCTCCTTGTTCCAGATGTATTCGTGACGTACTACATTTTTAGCCATTCAAGGCCTCCTTCTTAATAGGTAGCAAACTTATCGGCTGGACCTTTGGATAGTTGAGGGCTAAATCGCAAAAAATTGAAAATATCTGATTTATTTGAAGGCCAGAGATACCGGAATCTCTTCGCTCCTCATCGACTGTCTCCGACTGTGACAATGGAAGATTCAAACGTCACTTCTTGAAACGCCCGAGGGGATTTCTGCCCGTTATTTGAGCGATCATTTGTTAAGTCTGCGCTTCTAAAAGTTGCTGCTGTTTCAGTACATCTAATAGGTTTTGCGCCATCATGTAGGTGAGTCCCCAAAGTGGAGGATCGCGATCCAGAGAAATCGCCGGAAGCTCGACATGAACCTCTCCACGTTTCAATTCGTAATTTATGTGACGCTGGGGATTTAAAAGCTCATTCAATGAAATCCAGAAAAAGTCAGCGACCTCCGCGGGATCCAATTTAATCGTAAACTCTCGCTCGGTATAAAACACAAAAGGACGAATAAAGAACTCTAAAGTCGTTCCGTGCTTGCGTGCTTGAATATCATTCAGGCGACCCATCAGTTCTTCAGGGAGGAGATCAATACCGATCTCTTCGAAAGTTTCCCGCAAGGCTGCGCCTAGATCGCTGAAGTCAGAGTCTTCTTTTTTTCCGCCGGGAAAGGCAATTTGACCGGCCCAGCGATCACTGTCATTGGCCGCTCTTTGTATGAAGCCGATCTCAAGATTGTCCACGGGGCCGCGCAGGATGATCGCGACACAGGCGTACTTCTCCAGATCTTTCGAAAGATCCACAGGCTTTTGGGAACTAATGGCGAGAGAGATTTCACGGCTCATGAAGCAAGGATATCATGAGCGGAGGTATTTAGAAAAGAGGCTGCCACAAGACATTGATCTGATGGCAGCTTCTTTAGGTCTTAGTGACAAGAACGACGGGATACTGTCTCAGAGCTTTGATTGCAGCTCACCACGCGGCAATTTGCTAAATCAGATAAAATAAAATGCAAAAATACTGTGAGATACTTCCACCCAGCACAAATAAATGCCAGATGCCATGAAAGTGGCGGACTTTTTCATCATAAAGAAAGAACCCAACTCCAGAAGTATAAAACAATCCACCTAGAATTAACCAGAAAACACCGTGAACAGGAAGAAGCGAAGTCAGTGGTTTCAATGCGACGACGATCAGCCAGCCCATCACGAGATAAATGATTAAAGACGGGGTGCGTGTGCGATGGGATAAAGTCAGTTCATAGAGAATACCAATTGCTGCCAGAGACCAGTTGATTCCGAAAAGCCACCAACCCCAGGGACCTCGTAAGGTGATCAAAGTAAATGGAGTGTATGTTCCTGCAATCAAAAGATAGATCGAAATATGATCGAGCTTTTGGAAGATTTTTTTCACAGGTCCACGCAGGCTGTGATAAAGGGTCGAGATCGTATAAAGCAAAACCAGCATTCCGCCGTAAACACTCACACTAATGATTTTCCAGGAATCTCCCTGCAAAGTCGCCAGGGTGACCAGGACAGAGGCGCCGATCAAAGCCAGAACGGCTCCGATCAAGTGACTGATACTGTTGAATCGTTCACCGTGATAGATAGGCGCCTCCCACTGTCGGAAGGTTAGCACAGGTTTTTTTGGAAACAGAGCAAAGCCTCATAGTTTTTCTACACTAGCTGGTCTACACTTGAATTCGTTTTAGGGGTTCGAATTATGACAAAAAGTTTTAACAAAGCAGCCAGCGTACGATTTATTTTTGCGACCATTTTTTTAGATGCTTTGGGGATTGGATTATTAGTGCCAGTCTTTCCAGAAGTTATTCGTCGATTTGGTCATGATCCTTCTTTTGTGAATCACTACTTTGGTTATTTCATTTCTGTGTATGCATTAATGCAATTTTTAGCGTCGCCGATTTTGGGTTCATTGTCGGATCGTTATGGGCGACGTCCTGTCTTGTTGGTGTCTTTGCTGGGAGCCGGTTTAGATTATATTTTGATGGCACTGGCTCCCACCATGGGAATTATGTTTGTCGGAAGAGTTATTTCTGGTTTGACCGGAGCCAGTATGACGGTTGCCAGCTCTTACATGGCAGATATTTCTGATGATTCCAATCGTTCCGCCAACTTCGGTATGATTGGTGCTGCCTTTGGTTTGGGTTTTATCATTGGCCCAGGATTAGGTGGATTGTTGGGGCAATATAGCTATCAAGCCCCATTTATCGCTGCGGCGGTTTTGAATCTTCTGAACTTTGCGTTTGGATACTTTATTCTGCCAGAATCCCTGCCTGAGAATCATCGTCGCAAGATTTTGCTGGGAAAGTTGAATCCCTTTCATTCTTTGCTGAAAATTTTAAAACCTTCTGCGATCGGCATTTTGGTTTGGGTTTATATGTTGCTGTATCTGGCTGGGCAGTCGCATCCAAGCATCTGGACATTGTACACCCAGTACAAATTCAACTGGACACCTTTTCAAGTGGGGCTGTCTTTGTCAGCAGTCGGTGTCATGATTGCAATCGGTCAAGGATACTTGACCCGAATTGTGATCCCTAAATGGGGTGAGGTGAAGTCTTTGAAGTTCGGCGCCTGGGTGAATGTTCTTTCGTATTTTCTTTTCGGTGCCGCCAATCAGGCCTGGATGATGTATGCAATTTTGCCTTTGAATGCGCTTTCCAGTATTGCAGGTCCTGCACTGCAATCCCTGATTTCTAAAAATACGCCTCCGCAGGAACAAGGGGAGTTGCAAGGAAGCTTGATCTCAATTGCCAGTTTGACTGCGATCATAGGGCCTTTGTGTTACACCGATATTTTTGCGCGATTCACTGTGCCCGGCAGTTCATTTATTTACCCGGGCATGCCCTATATCTTTGCGTCGTTCTTATGTCTGATGAGTTTGTTGTTGATGTTTGTCGCGAAAAGAAAAGGTGCGAAGCTTTAGGATGGGAATTTTATAAGCTAAATATTTTAGCGCATCGTCCCGGCATCACGCGGTTCTTCTGTTGCAATACGTTCCAAAGAATTTTCTGACCCAGCAAATTGTTCATCAGCTCGGGATGAAATTGTAAAAGTAAGCCGCGCCCATTTTTGAACTCCGTCGCTTCGGTGACGCCGTCATGGGCTCGGGCCGCGATCTCCAAAGGTCCACCTTCCTTAAAGATGACCGATTGATGATGGAGAGAATTGACGTAAAGTTTGGCAGAACCTCCTGGGGAATGTTCTGTCAACAGACTTCCCAAGAGATTATTCTTTGTCTTCACCACTTCGATGTCATGCCAGTCATTTCCATGAGCCACTTTGTCGCCGACTTGAGTGGGAACATCTTGAATCAATGAATAACCCAGCGCAACCGACGAAAGCTGCGAACCTCGGCAAACTCCCAGCAGAAATCCTTTTTCTTGCGCAACATAAGACTTGATCAGTTGCACCTCGAAATTATCGCGTGCTGGAATAGTATTGCGAGAGTGAATGTTTTCTTTCTTATAAAGATCAGGAGTCACATCGTCGCCGCCCATGGCGACCAGCAAGGGGAAGTGCTCGGCGATCATTCTAAATAGATCCCGTGTTTCATTTAAGCTCAAACCCAAATTTGCATTGATAGGCAGAATGAAAGACTTTTGACCGCCTTTTTGAAAGATCGTCTTAAAGTTACTGACACGCTGTGAATTGCGAGTGTAGTCCTTGGGGAGGTTGGCGATCATCAAAGCTCGCGACTCACGGGTCTCATCGCTTAAGGGTTTAAATCCCTGCAGTGAAATGTCAGGAAGTTGACCTTGAAAAAGCTCCATCAAATCAGAATTCTTGGAAAGACCATTCAGATATCTTTGCGCGGCTTGTTCCGGGGTTTCAGTAGCTCGAACAGGCAGGATCAGCGGAGCCAGAGTGTTTCCGGGAGACCATTCAAAAAGTCGCAAGTCTTCAGCGAAGCTCACTGAAGCTATCAATTGCATTAAGAATAGGGCGACCACGATGAATCTGTTCACGATAAATCAGATATTCAAGATAAGTGCCTTTGCCAGGGGGCTCAGAAAGCATTGCTTGCAGATGAAGAACTAAAGAGCGTCTCAATATGAAACAGAGACTGTTTTTGGCAGTGGCTGTCTAAATTTAGAAACAAACTTTGGTCCAGCAAGTTAACCGAAACAATTCCAAGGGTGTCTTATGGAAAAGGGAGGGCAAGGATGCGCTTCTTCAGAGTACAAATCGCAGTGATGTCGGCTTTATTAATTGTCCTGGTGTCGTCGGTGACAATGGCGGCAGTAGGTAACTTAAACGGCTTGATTGAGAGGGCTTCCATGGACGAGAAGTCCCTGCATCAAAAAGTTTTAGAGCAAATTCCGAACAGTGAGGTGGCTCAGTCTTACCATGGTTCTTGGGTGAAAATGCAGAAGGCAGATACCACTCGCACAAGTGATATCTCGGTCCGCTTGGTCACCACGGGAGAATAGTCCTAAATCAGCCTCTATAGGATCTGCTCCAGGTATTTGGGCAGATCCATTTTTCTTTTTGGGTGAGATGCTAAGACACTGGTGTGATCCCCAGGAAGGCGTGGAAAGTAAGTTTGCAGTTCCTTGGTCACCAAGGCAGCCGAGAGAGGCGTTTCTTTCTGCAAGGTGTGCAAACTCACTTCAAAATAGGAATACTGAGATGACGAACGTAAGGCGTCCCAGAAATAGAGTTCCGCCAAAGTTCCAGTCACCGCTTTACCGGTTGAAATATAATCCGCAATTTTTTGTGGAAGACCTTTGATAGGACCTTCCGAATAATCCCAGGCTTGATCGCCTTCTTCCGCAAAGAATAAAGTTGTCGAAAGTTTCCCAGGAAGTTTTGTGGCATAAAGATTCTTTAGAAAATCAGAACAAGTTCTCATGTCGGCCACGGCCGCTGGTAAAAAGAGTTCGATGAAATTATCGATCCGCGAACCTTTCAGATCGCAGTTCTTAGAGCTGCCACCGTGCCAAGGTGAATCGATGGCGATGACATGGATTTCGGGAAGAAGTTCTGCAGGATGTGTCTGGGCCAGCAAATTTAGCGCTTCCCGGGTGACCAAGCCTCCCATGCTATGAGCAATTACGGTGATACGGGGGGCGCGCAGCTGGCGCAATGAAACCGCGAGTTCCAGAGCGGACCTCTTGAGCGATCGATGAAGATCGTCATAGGCAAAATAGAAAAGTTGATATTGCGAAAATTTCGAAACAGCCGGAACAAGTTGTGCAAAGTTTTGTGCAGAGCCTGACATCCCGTGAACGAAGATGAGGGGTTCTGCATCAGCCAACTCCTTGGATCCCTGTGACAAATCTGTTTCGACAGGGACGAGGCGACCCTCATAGTGAGGACCTAAAAGTCGGCGTTCCGCGCTGCGACTGATCTCTTTGATGTTTTTTGCGTGAACTGGGGGAGCGAGAACAAATCCCAGAGTGGAGACTAAAGCCGTTAATGGAAAGCTGGTTGCGTTTTTCATTGGACGCAGTTTCTTAGAACAGAAACTGAGCGTCCAGTTACCGGTTTCTCATTACGGCATTTTCATTCTTTGTCGTAAATCGCCTGCTTGATTTTGCTGCGAATTCTAGCGAAATCTTCAGCACTTCCGCGTGCACGGATTTTAACACCAGACCCGTCGTATTCTTCTGCCAAAACTTTTACGCGAGCGCGAAGATCACCGATGATTCCTTGGATGGAATAAGGAACCATAACGTCTTCTTCAACCATGGATTGTTCGAAGAATTTAATCATTCGTTCGCGCAAATCATGAATATCCTGAGGATCGCGAGTGGAAAGCTGGATTGCTTCAGGGAATTCCTGGCGCAAAGCTTCGGACTCTTCCTCTGTGAGACGGTCACGCTTATTCAAAATTAGCATAGTCGGAGTATCTTTAACTCCCACTTCAGCCAAAGTCGTTTTGGTTACTTCAAGCTGTGAACGGAATGAAGGGTCCGCCGCGTCCACGACATACAGGAGCAACGAAGCATTGAGAGCTTCATCCAGGGTCGATTTAAAAGAAGCCACGAGGTCATGGGGAAGTTTTTTGATGAAGCCGACAGTATCAGAAAGCAAAATTTTTGGCTGTGTTTCGGGCTGAATAGCGCGAACCGTGGTGTCCAATGTTGCAAACAGCTTATCAGCAACCAAAACTTCGCTGCCAGTCATGGCACGCATCAACGAGGACTTACCAGCATTGGTGTAGCCAACAAGAGCGACGCAAAGCTCTTGATCACGACGTGATCGGCGAGTCAGGTGCTCTTGGCCAATGGCTTCAAGTTCATTTTTTAATTCTTTAATACGGTCGCGAATCTTACGGCGATCCAATTCAATGCTGGTTTCACCGGCCCCTTTACCACCACCACCTTGGCGATCGTCAGAAGCTCCGGTTTCGCGCATGCGAGGAGCAACGTAAGTTAAGCGTGCAATCTCAACTTGCAGACGAGCGGCACGAGTGCGCGCATGACGGCTGAAAATTTCGATGATCACACCTGTGCGATCCAAAACAGAGGCGCCGGTGGCACTTTCAACATTGCGCAATTGGGATGGTGAAAGATCACAGTCAAAAATAACGACGTCTGCGCGCTCCAGAGGGTTTTCTTCCTCGACAGAGTCCTCAGGTTCAAAGACAAACTCTTCCTCTTCCAGGAAGTCTGGCAAAGAAGACTCGGTAGAACCTTCCTCTTCTTCGTCATTGCCACCTTTTTTCCAATCCAGTCTTAAAGAGGCCTTGTGCTTCTTTTTGACGATCATGGGACCGATCACGCCGGTTCCGCCCGTCCATTTGGCAAGCTCCAAGAGTTTACCATCACCCAGGACTGTTGCACCCTTGGTCGATGAACGACGTTGGGAAGTTCGACCGATGACTTCAAACCCCAAAGTAGTCACCAGGCGTGAAAGTTCATCAAGTGAGCTTTCACGTTCTTGATCGGAGGTGCGAGGAAGTTGAATTCCCACCAGAACGGCCTTTTGGATTTTAGTTTCAGTCGAATGCATGTTCATTATCTTTTACCTGCGTTTTTACCAGAGTTGTGAGGAGCGGGTTTCGCACCACCACCTTTTGCTGCTTTTTCAAACGTCGGTGGTTTCTTGCGAGGATTCAGACGACGGCGTTTTTTAAGTCCGCCTCCGCCTTTGTGATCACGTTCGCCGCGCCCTTCAATAATCGCCTTCGCTTTGCCTTTGGATACCAGCGAAGCCTTATCCACTTCTTCAGAGTGATGTGGGTGAGTTTTAATGAGTGGAATTTGTTTGCCGATCAGTTTTTCAATATCGCGAAGGAAAGATTTTTCTTCAGCGTCACAGAAAGAGATCGCAATACCTTGGGCGCCAGCACGAGCGGTACGGCCGATACGATGCACGTAACTTTCAGTCTCATGGGGAAGTTCGAAATTGATAACATGAGTGATGTTGTCGATGTCGATACCACGTGCTGCAATGTCAGTTGCGACAAGCACGCGAATGCGTCCTTCACGAAGGTTTTCCAAGGCTCTTTGACGGGCATTTTGAGACTTATTGCCGTGAATGGCTTCCGCGGGAACACCGGTTTTTACCAAGCCTTCAACAACTCGGTTGGCCCCGTGTTTTGTGCGGGTGAATACAATCACGCGTTCGAAAGATTTATCTTTCAAAAGATCGCGAAGCAAATCACGTTTTTTACTGCGGTCTACGAACATCACAGACTGTTCAATCATCTCTGCCGTCGAAGCAACGGGTGTCACTTCCACTTTTACAGGATCCGTTAAAAGAGAGTCCGCCAGCTTTTGGATGTCTTTCGGCATCGTCGCAGAGAAGAACAAGTTCTGACGTTGCTTTGGTAGCATATTCACAACTTTGCGAATGTCTGGAAGGAAGCCCATGTCCAACATGCGATCGGCTTCATCCAAAACGAAAATCTCAAGTTTGTTCAGGCTGACGTACTTTTGATTGATCAAATCCAACAAACGACCCGGAGTTGCGATAAGAACATCCACACCCGCGGCAAGCTCTTTGGTTTGTGGACCTTGGCTGACGCCACCAAAAACGACAGAGTACTTAAGACGAAGGTGTTTTCCATAGGTCTTAAAGCTGTCGTAAATTTGAATCGTCAATTCGCGAGTTGGAGAAAGAATCAAAGCGCGAGGATGCTTTGGCTCCGGACGGCGATGATTTTTGTAAAGGTTTTGAAGAATAGGCAGTGCAAAAGCAGCAGTCTTTCCAGTCCCAGTTTGCGCACAACCCAAAAGGTCGCGGCCTTCAAGAAGGTGAGGGATGGATTGGATCTGAATCGGAGTCGGTGTGGTGTACCCGGATTCTGCTACAGCTTTTTGTAATGGCTCGATAAGGGGAAGATCGGAAAATTTTTGTGAATGCATAAGTCCGTGGAACCTACAGCCGCCCGGTCCGGAGGGCAAGTTTTTATGCCGCAAATGTCTAAAAATACAGGGTAAATTGCCTCAACGAATCGCAGATGAGCTTTAACTGAAACGTAGAGGACCTCTAGCTGACTCTTAAACTCCTTGGAGGGCCTTCCAGGCGTCCTGAACCGAGTGAGTCAGCTGGAAGAACTGAGCGAACTCGGGCTTCAAAAGGCCGGTAGTTTTGGCATGATTGATAAAATTATTTAAATGCTCGTAATAGTTATCCACCTCAAGAACGGCGACCGGCTTTTGGTGGTATCCAATTTGTGACCAAGTCAGGACTTCGAAAAGCTCCTCCATAGTCCCAAAACCGCCAGGCAAGGCAATAAATGCGTCGGCAAGAGCGGCCATGGTGGCTTTTCTTTCGTGCATGTCGTTTACAATGCGTAAATCTTGCAGACCACGATGAGCTTGCTCTTTATCGACAAGTTTCTGAGGGATGATTCCGATGACCTTGCCGCCTTTTTCAAGAACAGCATCAGCGAGAACGCCCATGAGACCCACTTTGCCGCCGCCATAAACAAGTTCGATGTTCTCTTTTGCCAGTAAATGGCCCAGCTCTTTTGCCGCTTTGGCAAAATTGGGATTGTTACCTAGACTGGCGCCGCAATAAACACAAACTCTTTTGATACTCATCGAATTCTCCTGGATGGACCCCGATTTCGAGGCTGTCAGAATAATTAATTTAATTCCGTCATGAATTAAAGGCCAGGGCTTTCTATGCATTCCTGCATTTCACGGCCTTGGGTTTGGTCTCTGGCTGTCTGAGGTCTTAAGATAGTGAGTGAAGGACGAAAGGAGACTCTCATGGCTCATTCTATGGGTAAACACGTTCAAGCGAAAAAAAAATTAACCAAGGTTGAATTCAAGTTGTTTAGTGGAAGTTTTCCAAAAGAGATGTCTAAAATTTCTCGAAGAAGTTTGAATTCCGCAAAAATTAAAACGGAAAAACTTTTACAAAAATATCGCCTGTCACGGGGGAAATCGAGCGAGACCAAAAATAAGATATTAGAGTTTCGCATGAAAAGTTTAGCGAAGGCTCATGAGCGCTACGCCAAAAGGCTGGATCGCATTGATCATCTGAATGCCAAGCCTGTGGTGAAACAAAAGAAATCGATGACAGCGCAGCCGAAGATGAAATTGGAATTGAAGGACTCACCTCGCAATAGCTTTCTGAACGGTGAAAAGAAGAAAATGTATTCCAAACAGCTTAAAGAAAAACGGAAAAAAGAAATTCAAGGAGCTGTGAATTCCAAACGCGTTGCCGGCTACATCTCTGCAAGAACCCGCAAAGGACAAGTGGCTCGGGATCGCGTTACATCTTCGAAAGGTGAATAGGATGCGGGGTATCCTTAGTGAAGTGTAACTACGGTGCCTGATAAATTTTGATAGAAACTGTCGCACATTAAAGGAGTTTTCCTGTGACGTGCAGACAGTTTCTTTTTTTAGCAATCTTATTGCCAGCCTTGGCTCATGCCGACAAACGTGACATCACATTTTCCACCCGATGCGACACTCGCAATGACCTGGCAACGGTTTCCATTGTGGGGGATGTCTTGGTTCACAAAGCTCTTTATGAGTCGGTTGTGAGTGGCAGCAAAAAGTTTTCGCAAATTTGGAAGAAAACGAATCCTTTGATTCAAAAAGCAGATTTCTCTGTCGCCAATCTGGAAGGGCCAGCGGCGTTGGGCATTGATCATAAAGGGCGCGATCACGGTGATATAGGCTTTGTCTATGACGGCACGGTTTACTCAGGAACTAATTTTGTATTTAACTACCATCCGCAAATTCTGCGCGACTTGGTCGACTCCGGTTACGATCTTTTGACGATGGCGAACAATCATGCTTTGGATCGTGGCTTCTTGGGAATTGATAGAACCATCGCGACGGCGCGAACCCTGGCTTTGCCGACAGTGGGTGTACGTATGTCCACGGAGCGCAATGCTGAATTCTTCAGTATTGCCAAAATCAAAGAGCTGAACGTGGCTTTCATCGGCTGCACGGAAATGATCAACGGAAATGATGATAGCAAGGATCAAGTACTGGCTTGTTATAAAGGGCAGCGTTTGGTGGCTATTATTAAAGAACTCGCTGCCCGCCCGGATGTGGACGCGGTGATTGTGCTTCCTCATTGGGGGCAAGAATATCAGCCATTGCCTGATGAGAGCCAGAAGCTGTATGCGCGACGCTTTATCGAAGCCGGCGCTTTGGCTGTAGTCGGTTCGCATCCTCATGTTTTGGAGCCTTGGGAGAAATATACGGCCAAAGATGGACATGAAGGCCTGATCGTTTATTCATTGGGGAATTTTGTAGCCGGTCAGCCAAGCATTCCGAAGCAGACGGGGGCAGTAGCTTATTTGGGACTCTCCAGACAGGGAAATCAAAAAGCGCAGATCTTCGGTGTCGCTTATACTCCGACCTACCGGGAAGGGGCCGAAATCTTTCCAATCGGCAGCACCTCCGCAAAAGAGGTTCTCACTTATGCCGCGCAAAACTTCGGAACCATCAATCGCCTGGAGCCAGCTGCACCCTTGATGGAAAAAATCTGCCGTTAGCAAAAAAGCTTTACAGAAACTTCACCAGCAGGTTAGGACATCCTCACGATGTCCTCAATCAATCCTTATTTTACCTTCAATTACTCGCAGCCTGAAGAATACCGCTTTTCTCATGATTCGGTCTTCTTGGCGCGCCAGGTGTTTGAGTTGATGACGCCCGAAGAGATACAAAACATCAAAGGCTTGGATCTGTGCTCAGGCTGCGGAATCATCGGCCTCGATTTTATTTTTCACTGCCAAAAAGAGTGGGGCAAGACTCCTCGGAGTTTTGATTTCTTGGAAGTGCAGGATGTCTATCGCAGTCATTTTGTGGAAAATGTCACAAGACTTGGCCAAGTTGCTTCAAGTCTGCAATTTGTAAATCAAAACTACACCGCTCTTCAGAATTCTGAGAATGCCGGGAAGTATGACCTTATTCTTTGCAACCCGCCTTACTTCTTTGCCGACAAAGGAACCCTGTCTCCGTCTGAGTTTAAAAATCGCTGCCGATTCTTTATAGACTCGGGTTTTGCCGAGTTGTTGTTGGGGATCTCGGCAAGTCTTGCTGAAAATGGAAAAGCATATCTGCTTCTACGCGATCTTTCTGAACACGGTTGGCATTCTTTGGAAGAAGCAAAATCTATTCTAAAAGGGACCCTGCACATTGAACTTTTGGGGGATATTCGCGGAACCCATTTCGTGTGCCTAAGCTCGGCAAAAAAATTTTAACAACGTCATCGGCCAATTGGTTTTCATTTATATGAGGTCTTGGTCTTACACATGACTTTATTAAATCAATCCGATACTTGGTGGATTCTTCAAAGGGAGTTTTTTGATGAAATCACGAGTGTTCGTTCTCGCTTTTTTAGTTCAGATTTTCACTCTTTTGCCTATGGAATCCCAAGCTTGTCCGCTAGGAGCTAAAGAGAGCACGTTGACGGTGCAACGTGTGATGCTTAACTTTGGCAAATATATTGGCCAAGCAGATCATATTGCTTTGCTGGGGGCGAAATATCCCAATGAAACAGTGACCGATGCGCAAATTGCAGATGCTGTTAACAAGATTGGCTTGGCCATCTCTTGTGCAGAGGCTGTCATCGCCAACCCAACGGGTGATCTTCTTCCAAGCAAAGCGACCTTTTTGGAAGGCGATGCTCTTAAAGAATACATTGAAGACTATGTCTACTTTATGACCGATTTCCGCGATGCGATGATCCACTACAAGGCTAGCTTCGCAGCTTTGGGCGTGACCAAAGCTGCCGACAGAGATTGGAATTCTTTGTACGAGGAAAGCGAAAAGCTGAATGATTTGATCAATCATGCTCATCGAAAGATGTCTGACGCTGGAAGTTTGCATTCTGTTGTCGCGCCAAGAATGCTTTCTATGATGGCGGCGACTCCGGGTGGCAGCCTGAAACAAAACATGAAGGCAGCAGAGAAGAATTTGAAAGCGATTGCACTGACAATCAATGATTCTTCCAAGAACGAGGAAAATGCGGCTTTAGCCTACGATGCGGCTGCTTATTTTCATATGACTTATTCTCAAGTGCCAGAGTCCATCTCGGACCTTCCGGCCAGTCGTCAGCAAGAGGCCTTGCAAGGTTATCAAGCACAGATTCGCAAATCGGTGGAGATGTGTGTAAGCTTGCAACAAGCACTGCTCGCCAACGACATTGACACGGCGACCGACATTTTGAAAGCTCTCAGTGATCTCAAAAAAGAAGGTCACGACGAGTTTAATCACTAGCGAGTATATGTTTGGGAAATAAAAAAGCCGACGTGGAAGTCGGCTTTTTTATTTTACTGAATGAGCTTCTCGAACTTATTGATTTTTTCTTTCACCACATCAATCGATTTTTGCCAGAACTCAGGTCGGCGGATGTCCTCGCCCAGGTGTTTCTGGATCAAATCCTCTGCCGTCATACGACCGGTATCGCGCAGAATTTCGACATAAGTTTTCATGAAGTTCGAGCCCAGTTCTTTTCTGCGAGCATAGATGCTCAAGCTGAACAAATACCCAAAGGTGTAAGGGAAGTTGTAGAAGCTTAATCCGGAAATATGGAAATGCAGTTTGTGGGCCCAGAATAAATCATCATTCTTAGACAAAGTAGTGCCGTACCATTTGCTCCAAGTCTCATCCATCAGCTTGCGCAGTTCAGAAGCGTCGACGATGCGTTCTTTGCGCATTTCATAGAATTTCTTTTCGAATTCAAAGCGGGTTGGAATATTCAGAAGCAAAGCCATGGCTCCCTCAACGTCATTCCACGCGAATTCCACTTTTTCTTCAAAGCTTGAAGCTTTTTGAATGAGAGCATCGTGCAGCACGGTTTCGGCAAAGATGCTGGCAGTTTCGGCCAAGGTCATTGGATAGTTCATTTGCGCACGAGGCATGTCTCTCATCACCCAAGAGTGGAAGGCATGCCCCAGTTCGTGGGCCAATGTTGAAACGTCGCTGTTGGACCCCATGTAAGTCATATAAACCCGGGGCTCAAGGCTTTTTGAGAAGCCGGTGCAGTAAGCGCCCGTCGTTTTATTAGGAAGAACACGACCCTCGATCCATTGATTCTTGACCATCATTTTTACGAAGTCAGCCATGTCAGGGGATACCTGTGCGAAAGAGTCGCTGATCAGCTGTGCTCCATCAGCAAAACTCATTTCAGTCGTAGAAGCAGAAACAGGGCTTGGGGCCAAAAGGTCCCATGGATCCAGTTGTTTCTTCTTTAAAACTTTCGCCATCAAAGCCGGGGCTTTTTGAATATCTGCGATATTGTTTTCACAAGCGGTCATCAAGGCCTGCAAAGTTTCCTGGCTGATACGATTGTCCCAAAGAGGCTGATCCAAAAAGCTCATTTCTTTTTTGTGGGAACGTTTGCTGTTCACTTCATGGCGCCATCCAGCCAGGGCATTCAAAACTCCAGCAGCGGTTTCTTGGTGTTCCGTCCAGGCTTCTTGAATTCCCAACCAAGCAACTTTGCGATCCAATTCATTGCTAGTGCGGGTGAGTGAATGGGCCTTGGCCAATCCGACCTCTTCGGTGCGGTCTGGATACTTCAGCTGAACCTTCATTTTGCCACTAAGATTTGAATACAAATTTCCCCAGGCGTTGTGGCCCGTCACAGAGAGACCTTCAAGAAGAGTTTCCTCTGCTTCAGAAAGAAGATAGATCGCCTGCAAACGTTTTTGCGACCAAATGAATTCATGGCCTTTGAGGTCCGGGTGACTCACCAGTTGCTGGAAGGTCTTCTCATCACAACGTTTCATGAAGATATCAAGAGGAGTCAGCGCCTGGGAAATTTTTGAGTGAATAGACTCGAGTTCTGAAACTCGTCCTTTGGCTTCACTGTCAGTCGCATCAACTGAAAGGATGCAATGCAAGTATGTGAAAAGATTGCCCAGCAGGATCGAACACTTTTCTTCGAGAATATAAAGGTCTTGGACTTTGCTAATTGTCGCAGCATCTGGATTTGCAAAATGGTCTTTTACAGCAGCCACGCCGGATTCCATTTGTTTCAGAAATGTGACAACAGCTTCCCAGTCACTTTGAAAAGGTTTCGAGTTGATAGACGGATATTCGGATTCAATGTTCCAAGCAGGTGTATTCATGCGCGACAGCCTAGCATGCTCAAAACCAAATCAGCAAGAGGGTTATCGGTCAGTTCGTGGATCTGCCCCGGGAACTGGCGGTTCCGTCGGTGGAAGCTTTTTGGTTGCCTGGGGATCTGTCATCGGTGCAATAGGCGGCTCCATGTTGTGAGGCTTGGGAGTTTTGCGAGGTGGAGGCATGATCTCTCGTTTTTCTTTAGGCTTGGGCGAGGGAGCTTGCTTCGGTGTACTCATGGTGCTTTTGGTTGTGTCGCGAATCTCTTCAGGCGTCGACATCGCATGCGCGACCTGAGCTGATGCGAACATTAGAACAGAATTTAATGCGACAAGTTTAATTTTTCTATCTGATTTTTTCATGAAATGTTTCCCCCAAAAGAATGCACAAAAAAGCAGAAACCTGTCCCCACAAGGAGGAACCAGGTTCCTGTTGTGCTAGGTCCTCAGTGTCTTCTTCGCGCGATCATGCCCGCTAGGAATCCCACTGCAGCCGCTCCTAACACGGTTCTTAATGGTCTTTCTTTTACAAAGTCTTCAGAACTAGAAATCGCACCCTGTGCTCTTCTTTGCACGTTGGCCCAAGTGTCTTTGAGGTCAAACTTACTTGAAGAGGCTTCACCTCGAGGGAGGTTCATTGCTGAGCTGCTCGAAGTGGGACGATAGCTAGCGCCGGAAGAACTTGTACTGCTTTTGTTGGTACCTGTGAATTCAGCCATATTAAGCTCCTTCCACGTTGTTGAGGACATTGTCTACCCTTTGCAATCGATGCAGAAGGAATCTTGTGAGTTTGTGTTGCGGATCAAGAAGTTCAGGAGTCCAAATAAAAATACACTCAGATCGCCGTAATTATTTGGCCTAAGGTGATTGGCTTTCTGTTACATTAAAGCCAAGCTTACAGAGGTATTCATGAAGAAGCTTGCCGACACTAAATTATCCGTTTTGGATCTTGCACCCGTCATTGAGGGTAAATCCATTGCGGAGACTTTTCGAAACACTTTGGATTTAGCTCGACATGTAGAGCGCTTGGGCTATCACCGCTTTTGGATGGCCGAGCATCATAATCTGGAAGGCATTGCCAGTGCGGCGACTTCTGTGCTCTTGGGCTATGTCGCTGGTGGCACCTCAAAAATTCGTGTGGGGTCAGGTGGCATCATGCTTCCAAATCATGCGCCATTGGTGATTGCAGAACAGTTCGGGACTCTTGAGACCCTTTATCCCGGAAGAATTGACTTGGGATTGGGCCGTGCACCTGGGACAGATGGTCTTACGATGCGCGCTCTTCGTCGTGAGATGACGGGGCGGGAGGCTGATTTTTCCGAATTGGTGCAAGAGCTTCAGCACTATTTTGCTCCCGTCGCTGAAGGGCAAAAAGTTCGCGCGATTCCTGGGGCCGGATTGCAGATTCCGATTTGGTTGTTGGGATCCAGTCTCTACAGCGCCCAACTTGCGGCACTGATGGGACTTCCCTATGCCTTCGCGGGACACTTTGCTCCCGAGTTGATGATGCGCGCGATTGATCTTTACCGTGTTGGATTTCAACCTTCAGAGTTTTTGCGTGAGCCGAAGGTGATGATCGGCGTGCAGGTTTTGGCGGCCTCAAGTGATGCTCAGGCGGAACTTCTGGCGACTTCTTTGTATCAGAGATTTTTGGGTATTATTCGCAACCAGCGAGTCAATCTCCGTCCACCGGTTGCCAATATGGACGAGATTTGGAATCCCATGGAGAAAGAGCTGGTCCTTTCCAAGCTCAGAACTTCAGTCATTGGGGGACCGGAGAAAATTCGTTCGGGGCTACAGAAGTTGATCGACGAAACTCAAGCCGATGAGTTGATGATAGTCTCAGATGCCTATGAACATGCGAATCGCTTGCTCTCTTTCGAGATCATTGCTCGCGCGGCTGAACTGTCTAAAGTTTAGATAGGCAGCAGGGATTTTAGGATCTTTTTACAAGACCTCTGTGGAGCCATCTTTGATAAAACAGAGTCTGATCGTCAGAGTGGATTTATTAAGCATTTTCCCTTACAAGGAACCTTCACTAGAGGCTGAGGGATGCTTGTGTCAAAAGTACTTTTGTTATTGGGTCTGCTATTTTCTTCAAGTCTTTATGCTGCCTACACAGATATAGATCCTTCTTCTTTTTTGAATCAAGAGGATCAGCGATTGGCTCAGGCTCAGCTTATTGAGCCGAATCAACCAAGTTCTTTATGTGGCCCTACAACTTTGGCAAACCTGCTTCAGATTCTTGCATTTGAAATGAAGGGTCGCACCATTCCGGCTCAGACTTTTGTAAATGCGATGGCAAAGTCTCAGCAAGAATCTCTTTTGAAAGATATCGATGTTCGCAAAGGCTTAACGTCATATGAGTTTGTGAATTTTGCCGACGTCTTTTTGAAGAAGTTCAATGTTCAAATTAAGTGGACAAAACAGCACGCTTCCTCAGCGGGCGGAATTGATCTTGAGACTTTGCTGAGTCCTGAGCCATCTGTTTTGATGTTGCGCTATTCTGACAGACGTTCCGTCGCGCCGATGCCTCGCGGTCCTGGCCGACGGGATCCACGCTTTTCGCCACCTATGGATCCCGGCGGTTACGCACCTGAAGAAGATTTCCTGGTTGGCTTTCACTATGTCCTGAAGGTTCACGCAGATAAAGAGCAAGGTTTGTTGTGGTTGATTGATCCCGCGGATCCATCGCATTGGACGATCGTGAAAATTAGAACGGGTTTCGAGGGGGCTTCAAATCAAGAGCTGATCTTTCTTGTTCCGCAAAATCCGGAGGACCTTAAAAAAGGGGCGCCCGTTGGACGAGTTTTCAGATGGAGTGTCTCTGAAAACCTCATTCCCACGTTTTAAGTCATCGTTATCAAAATGAACTGCCTGCTGACAAGCGCATTCATTGTGATCAGACATAGCGAATTCACTTTGAGTTGACGGTCTGAAGTCATCTTGATGAAGTTTCCTTTGAACCTTCATCAAAAGGATTTTTATGATCAAGCATGGAATTTTAGGCTTATGTGCTGTCACTTGTTTTTCATGGTCAATGGTCGCTCAAGCCGCGGAGCCGGAAAAACATCAAGAATTCAAAAGGACCGGTGAAAACACCGTCGAAGCCAAAGAGACTGTCGAAGTCGAAGCGGAAGTTGTCTCTGTTAATAAGAAAACTCGGGAGATAAAGCTCAAAAGTAGTGATGGTGAAGTCACTTCTATGATTGCCGGTGATGAAGTGAAAAACTTCGCACAAATTAAAAAAGGCGATCGTTTGAAGGTTCGCTATTTTGAGTCTTTAATGCTGGAGTTGAAAAAAGGTGGAGCAGCCCCGGTTGCTGTGACCGAAACTTCTGATATATCCCGAGCATCGATGGGGCAGAAACCGGGTGGAATGGCTTCTGCAAAAGTGACGGCCCGTGGAACCGTGATGAGCCTGGACGCCAAAACTCAATCCGTGACGGTGAAGGGACCACAAAGATCTGTCGTTCTTCATGTGGCGAAGAAGGATATCTTCGACAAAATCAAAAAAGGCGATCAGATTGAAGCGACTTACTCTGAAGCTTTGGCAATTTCTGTGGAATCTGTGAAAAAATAGTTCAAAAAATCAAAATTGACTCAAGGCTGACTGAATAAGTCGGCCTTGAGACTTGGCATTAGTAAGTTAGAACCTGCTCTCTAATTACAGCTGCTCCCTCTGAAAATCGAATGGAACTTTGACGATTCCTTCTTCTGATAATGAAGGCAGTCCTCACGTCGATAAGCATCGTTAGCAACCATCATTTCCTGAAATGATGGCAAGTACCCATGAGCTTTATAATAAGCGTCTTCCTTCGCATACAGGTTGGCCTCCAGCAATTCAGCAATAGTCTGAAACTGAATCACCGACTGCATTGTTTCAATCGGCATATAGGTGGGGAAGTCCTCTTTCATAAATCCAAGATAGCGAATGGCCTTTCCTGCATAAGATTGCGCGGTGACACTGGCTGATCCATAGAAGGTATAGTTCTTTTCAATCATCCAGGAGTAAATACTTTGTAAGATTGAATCCTGCATTCGCACCTGGCGAAGAGCTGGATAATATTTCCCTTCAGCCACAAAATCAAAGCGGGGATCGACTTCGATATCGTAGGGAGTAAACAACGTATCCTTAGTAACACCCAAAGATTTTGGATACGGGCCGCCTTTGAATTTACTCACATGACTTCGAAATTTAGGAACGATCAGTGCGCCATTGGAAGCTTTGTCATAGGCGTATCTGATGACTTCCGCACAGAAGACCTTGTCGTAGTTGCTATCATCCATCGCAAAATCATAGTCAGGATGAGTCAGGCTCCAGTCGTAGGCAATGCGGGCCGCTCGATGACTGAGTTCCATGTCAGGATGGCGAAACAAGGCAACACGGGAATCATGAGCCTGGCGCCATTTCTCTAAAGGAGTGACGATGACGCCGTATTGGATCAAGGACTCGACGACATGAAGCCCCCCTTGGCCGTCCTCGGCGACAATGGCCATGTGTGAAAAGTTTCCTTCTTCATCACCAATACGAGCAATCATGGCAGAGACAAAACTGACTCCACGAATGAGCATCACATCACCCGCTTGAAGTTTCAGTTCGCTGAATTTCGGATTGCGTAAGACAAAAGGCTCATCGCCACCAAGAATGGGGGCATCCTTAAAAGCAACAACCTTTTCGTGTACAAGCCACTCCAGCAGATACTCCTCCGTGAATCGCGCGTACTGTGTGCCCTCGCGCATTTTCAAAACACATTCATTAGAGAGTTCATTATTTTTGTCATACTCCTGCAGGAGTTCGCGCAGTTTCACCCGGATTAGAAATATTTTTTTGATCAGCTCTGTGCCATGGGCTTTGAAGTACTCAATCTCTTCGGGAGCTTTTGGAAGAAAATGATCTGCGGGCTGAAGAAAAAGATAATCCGTAGTGTTGTTGATATATGTGGGGCAGGTTTTCGGATTGAAAACCTTGGAGTTGTTCAAGTCCTTCGTGACCTGCTCGATTCCGCTAAGCAGTGGGCTGCTTACGGGCTTGTTTTTTGGTTGTGAAGCGAGGGATTCAATAACCGGATTCAGCAGAACAGTCAGAAAAAGTGGCAAAAGAAATCTCAAATGGATCAGTATCATCACGACGCCTCCTGCACCAATTGTCTCTAAGAATTCACAACGGGTCCAGATTTGGGGGTGTTAATGTGAACTAACAGCTATCTGAATTTTTTCCAGCATCAACTTTGAATTGGGGTGACAGCAAAGTTTGTTTTCCCAGTTCGTACACTGGGTTAATTGAGATTCGGAACCGTGGGTTTGGGGCCTATTCATGGTGCAAGGCCAGCAATGGGGCCTTGAATTGAGTTCAATCGTTTTATAGTTCTGTGTTTGGTTGCGATAGGGCCATACAAAAGCGGAGTGCCTTGCGCTAAAAAACGCGGCGATCCATATGTCTGTAGCACCAGCCAAGTGCAAAGTTCCGGTGTCGTTGGTGACCAACATAAATGATTTATCCAGTAGAGCCAAAGTTTGCTTTAAGCTTAATTTCTGTCTTAAGTCGATAACATGAGTGGGAGCCTTGAATGTCATAACTCCCGAAGTATTGGAATTGGATTGTCCGATCAAAATTACTGGACGGTCCTGTGGCAAGCCCGCGATAAATTCAAACCAGGTATTTTCATTCAAGGTTCGGTTCGGCCAACTCAAGCCTGGATGAATGCAGATGGCTTTAGAAAGATCCACTGTTGTGGGAATCAATTTCAGTACAGCCTCTAGATCATCTTTTTTGTAACCAAGAGTGATTTGTTTTTTCTCAGGAGGCAAAATGCGACCAAGAGCATTTATAGAGCAATAGTCTGTGGTGTGAGAAAAAGCTGGATTCAGAGGCCTGGATTCTTTCTCGTGCTGCAACGGGTAGGTGAGGAATTCAAGAGAGGCGTTTACATCTGGACCGTTCCAGCGATCTAAAGTTTCCACCTCGTAAGGCAGATTTTCAAAAAGTTCCGGCCAGGTAGAGCGCACTACCAAGCGGGCTTCTGGATAAAGACAGCGGATCTCACGAAGTACCGGCTCTGCGTCGATATGATCACCCAAGCCGCCATTCATTGAGACTTTGATAACTTTATGGGGAGTGTAGCTTGGCGCTCGGGAATTCCAGGTGGCGAGGTCCTGATTTATAAATTCTAAAACTCCATTGGATTGGGGGTGGCCAGGAATCGTTTCTAAGTTCTTGTAGTTCACAATATAAGATTGCAGACGATCATCTTGAATCTTCGAATCCATAATATTTTGACGATTGAAGCTGATCCCAAGCTCTTCCACTGGAAGAGGAAACTTGGGAAGGAGTGCGGATAAAGCCCTATCGAAATCCAAGGTGCCTATGTCAGCGTCAATGTGATCGAAGATAAATCCATGGCAGCGATCAAAGATCATCACATCAGAGCTATAGTATTCAAACGGGGTAGAGACAAATGGTCTCAAGTTGATGAGCCCAATTTTTCCAGCAGGCACAACTTGCAGTAAGTTCGGCGTATCAGGGCGTATCAGACAGTTCACCGAAACAAAAATGAGTCGTTCATATTTCTTGAACAGATCCTGGAAATCTATATTTGCAGCAGCGACAATGTCGAAATTAAATTTCAATGCATACTGCTTGCGCAGGCCTTCCGTGACCCGATTGAATTCAATCTGGTTGTCAGTTTTGACGATTGAAATGAGTGCAGTTGAACTTGTATTCATCCGAAGATTGAATCATAAGGCCAGTTTTCTCGCAAACAATTAGTTATTTACAATCCTACGGAAAGGCTTAGGTAAGTTAATATAGAGCGCTGTCGAACTTCTAGGCGGCTTTTTCAAATTTATACATTTTCCATATGTAATCTAGTTCGCACCGACTTTGAGTTAAATAAGTAACCCTCGCGGTGAAGCTTTCATTTTAAGACTCGCAAAACTCCCGGACTTAAAAAATTGATCAGTCTAAGCGCGGAATTTTAGTTCATCAATTCGCACAAGGAGTTTCTATGTCGTCTAAACTAACTAAATCATTAATCGGTATCATCATAGTTTTCATGGGCACTCAAGGCTTTGCCAGAACTGATGAAAGCGGATCCGCAGTCGGCGGCATTATCGGTGGTGCCATCGGTGGTTGGCTTGGTCCCAACGGAGGCTCCGCGCAAGGACTGTGCTTTGGATATTCCAACAGCTTTCCAGTTTCATCAGCGATGGAGAAGTTGCCCATTGTGGGAACTGATTTTGAAAACTCTGAGCTTGGATCTTTGCTGAGCTCTTACGATGTCATGATGCTCGCAAATGTTGAAAACGCTGCGATTGCCGCGGACGATGACTATTTCGCGAAAACCATGACGGGGAATGTTTATAGATGGGGCTCTGGTTTCTATCCAAATAGTCAATGTTCTAACCAAAATAAGGTCTATGGAGAGTTCAAACTTGTGAAGATCGGAATTCACAAAACAAAGGGAACTATCTGTTTTGAACATCAAATTAAAATGGGAGTTGCAGGACATTCAAACATTGAAACCTTTCAAGGATTCACTTGTTCAACTCTCGTGACTCATGACGGTTACAGCGAAGTTCGCTACCTTCCTACTGATTCAAAAAATATTGTATTTCGTTAAACAAAAAAAGAAACTCGCCCTTGTCGACTGACGGGGCGAGATCAAAATACATTTAAAATAAAGCAGTAAGCGCAGCCTATTCAGGCTAAATTTTGCTTATGAAAACACTTTATATTCTTATGTCTTTGCTGGTGGCGATTCCTGCATTCCCATGTTCGCGGTTTGTGTCTATTGGAAAAAATCAGAAGCAAGATGTGATCGTCGGGCGAAGCATGGATTGGCTTGAAGACCCCGGCAGCAATATGTGGTTGTTTCCACGCGGGATTGCGCGCGACGGGCTGGCGGGCGACAACTCTTTGAAGTGGACCTCAAAATATGGAAGTGTTGTTTTAACTTCCTACGACGTTGGAACGGCTGACGGTCTGAATGAAAAAGGCCTTGTGGCCAACATTCTTTATCTAACTGAAAGTGATTTTGGGACCCGCAATCAAAAGATGCCGGGCTTGGCCGTGAGTCTTTGGGCTCAGTACTATTTAGACAACTTCCAAACCGTCGCCGAGGCCATTGCATCAATGGAGAAGACACCATTTCAAGTTCTTACGGGAGCTATTGAAACTGTCGGAGGACGAAAGGAAGGGACTGTCCACTTGGCGATTTCGGATAGAACCGGTGACACTGCCGTTATTGAATACATTAAGGGCGAAGTGAAAATCTATCACGACAAAGATTACAGAGTGATGACGAACTCTCCTCCTTTTGATCAGCAACTTGCTGGGTTGAAGCAGTATAAGGGTTTTGGTGGAAGTAAGGATTTACCAGGTACGACAGATGCGGCAGACCGCTTTGTGCGAGCTGCGTTTTACTCAGAGCATTTACCAGAACCACAAGACTATCGCGAAGCTGTCGCGGGTGTTCTGAGCGTGATTCGAAATGTTTCGCAGCCGTTCGGCACTTCCGATCCCGCCCGACCTAATATTTCGCCTACACGTTGGCGTGTGGTTGCGGATCTAACCAAGGGAATTTACTTTTACGAAAGCTCCGTGGCCCCCAACCTTGTGTGGGTGCAATTGCCAAAGCTGGATTTTCGTAAAAACGCTAGTGTGAAGAAAATCACCTTGGTTAAAAACTATGACCTCGTTGGTGACATCACCAACAAATTTAAAAAGACCAAGAGTTTTCAATTTCAAAAACCCGGTGTGACCGTCAATTTGAAGGCGGGCCTGTAGTTTACATATGTGTAGGGTACCACCTCTCAAACCCTAAAAAAGATTGCGACAAAAAATGAGAATTAAATCATATTCGTAAACTTGCTCGATAGTGAGGAATATTGAATGCATTAAAATATCGAGCAACACAATTTTCATGAATATCTAAGAGATTGGCTAAGTTTTAAACGATTTATTCCGATGCGTATGTCATGAAAAAGTTCCTGAATGTTCCTTTTTTTCATCTTCTCTTTTCTATTCTGCTGGCACAGCCGGCATTGGCTAACCTCGGATCGTTAACTTACCAGGGACGCATTCTCAAATCCGATGGAACACCACTGGAACACAATAACGTCAGCTTTCTATTTGAAATTGCCAATCCGAACGGGTCCTGCGTCATCTACAGAGAACAGGTCGATGGTATTAACATGGTCAATTCCAATGGGGTTTTTGATGTCTCCATCGGTGGTGGAACCAAGCTTTTTCCGGCGAATCCTCTATTTAATTTGGAACAATCCTTTGCAAACTCCAGTTCCATAAACTGCAGCGGAGGAGCGACCTATAGTCCCCTTGTGGATGATGGTCGAGTTTTGAAAGTCCAATTTCATGATGGTGTAGGTTGGAAACAAATTTCACCTGATGCAGTTATTCACTCCGTGCCTTATGCGATGGTGGCAAAGTCGGCTCAGACCCTGGGCGATAAAACCGCGAGCGATTTCATTCAAAAAAATCTCGTGCCAGATTGTAACAGTGCCGGAAAAATTTTGAGTTATGACGGAACAAGCTTCATTTGCGTGACCGACCAAGGCGGTTCTGGAGTTGTAAGCTCTATATCAGGCACAGCTCCCATCACAGTCACCGGCACCGGGAACGTGACTGTGGGAATCAGTGTTGGCACGACGGCGGGAACCGTCGCCGCAGGAAATGACTCACGCTTCACGGATCCCCGTGCTCCCACAGGCAGTGCGAGCGGCGATCTGACAGGTTCCTACCCCGGCCCCACAGTTGCGAAACTTCAGGGAGTCTCAGTCAGCGCAACCGCCCCTGCCTCCGGAGACTTCCTTAAATTTAACGGAACAAGTTGGGGTGGCAGCACGATTGCTGTCGCCGATGTTTCGGGTCTCGGCGCTCAGCTGGGAACGTATTTGACTCAGTCGGCCTTCAATGGCTATGTGGCTTCGGCTTCCTGCACTCAAAGTCAGACCATGTACTGGAATTCCGTCAGCGGAAACTTCCAGTGCCAAGCCATCAACGTCAGCGTTGCCGGTGACGTCAGCGGCTCCATCGGTGCCGTGAGCGTGGATAAAATCAAAGGCATCACAGTAGATTCAACAGCCCCCACATCAGGTCAGATCCTGCAATATAACGGGACAAAATGGGCCCCCGCAGATAGTTCCGGCGGAACAATCACAGCCCTAACTGGAGATGTGACCGCTTCGGGTTCTGGCTCCGTGGCTGCAACTATTTCTAATAATGCAGTAACGACAGCGAAAATTGCGGATGGTGCTGTGACAGCAGTGAAACTGGGAAGTGATGTTGGCATTTGGTCCATCAGCGGTTCAGACGTCTATCGTTCTTCAGGAAATGTGGGCGTCGGAACCAACTCCCCGGTCACGAAACTGGATATCGCCGGCGCCATTCGGGTTGGTACGGATGTCACAGCCTGCGCTGCAGGTATTGCCGGTGCGATTCGTTACAATGGTGGCAACGTCGAATATTGTAATGGCACGGCTTGGACGACCTTTGCTGCCAGTGGTGCGGGTCTCACATCTTTCAACGGCTTGACCGGAAACACTCAGACCTTTGCTACACCGGGAACCTCAGGAACAGCCCCTACCTGGTCCTCATCAGGCACAGCCCATACCTTGAATATCCCCATGGCTTCAACAAGCAGCGTGACTGCGGGTTTGATCTCTAAAGCGGATTACGATGCTTTCAATAATAAACTTGGAACCTCTTCAACATTCAGCGGCGATGTCAGTGGCACTTCCGCGACAATGAGCGTGGACAAAGTCAAAGGCATTGCTGTTTCAGGGACTGCTCCCACATCAGCGCAGTTCCTGGTCTATGATGGTTCAACTCAATATGTCCCCGTCTCTGTGAGTGGCGACGCGACGATGTCCAACGCAGGTACTGTGACTTTGAAAAATACAGGCACAGCAGGAACATATACTAAAGTCACCACCGATGCTCAGGGGCGTGTGACAAGCGGAACCACTTTATCTGCGACGGATATTCCAAATTTGGATTGGGCTAAGATCACTTCTGGCAAACCAACAACGTTAAGTGGCTATGGCATTACCGACGGAATTCAAAATCTGGGGGGTACTCCCAGCATTCAAGCCGGAACTTTGGCGGCTCGTCCTGCGTTTGGAACTGCGGGACAACTTTATATCGCTTCTGATAATAACACTCTTTATCGTGATACTGGATCAGCATGGGTGGCTATTGGCGATGGAGCGGTTGGTGGCGTGACTTCCGTCACGGCAAGTGCCCCGTTATCTTCTTCTGGCGGTACGACGCCGAATTTGACGATCTCTCAAGCTGACACCACGACAAACGGTTATTTAAGTTCCACCGACTGGAATACTTTCAACAACAAGCTTGGAACGGCTACAGCTTTTTCTGGCGACGTGAGCGGAGCATACAACGCAACAAGTGTTGATAAGATCAAAGGCAAAACCATTTCCCCTGCGGCCTATGCTGCGGGCCAGGTCCTTCGCTATGACGGTACAAACTGGGTGAATGCCCTTATTAATGCTTCAACAGATGTCACTGGAACTCTTGCCGTTATCAATGGTGGTACTGGCGCCACAACGGCGGCAGGTGCTCGCACAAATTTAGGTTTGGGAACTTCCGCGACAGTGGACACAGGTGCTACCGCCGGGAATATTCCTCTATTAGGAACCGGCGGATTGGTCGGAGATAAAATGTGCGTGGCAAATAGTTCCGCCACTGGAATTATTTGTAACTCGACGATCCCCACAAGTTCACAATGGACGTCGACGGGATCCGATATCTATTACAACACAGGCAAAGTTGGTATTGGAACGACAACTCCAGCTACGAAGTTGGATGTGGCAGGCTCAGTTCGTGTGAGTGATGATTCAACCACTTGTTCGAGTGCCATTGCTGGAGCGATTCGCTTTAGCTCAACGACTTCACTTCTAGAGACGTGCAACGGGTCTAGCTGGGTTTCCTTCATGGGTGCCGCAATTCCCGGAGGTTCCGTGGTGGTTATGGCCTCCTGTCCTACGGGATGGACTGACAACGGATCGACCGGCGCAGGTACTGGATATGCGACTTGCAACGGTACTAGCTGTCGCATGTGTCAAAGCCCTACGGACGCGAGTTTGATATCAGCAAGTTCTATTATGCTGATGGAAAACTGTCCGACAGGATGGAGCAATTTAGGCCAGGGCATTGGTACGGCTATGGCGGGATATGATGGTATCAATTTTTCATCTTGTCAAAGCCCTGCATCGGCCACCTCTCTACCGATGGGTGTGCGAACTATTATGGCCACTTGCCCGTCTTCATGGAATGATTTAGGACCCACAGGAACAGGAACCTCACTGGCAACATGTGGCGGTTCGGCGTGCCGAGTTTGTGAGACACCTGGAACCTCCTATCCTCTTCACTTCGTCGGTGCTTCCGGAGGGACAACCTCCATAGGGCTAGGTATGACGATAAGAGGTGGCGCGGGAGGAAGTATTTCGGGAGGTGCTGGCGGAGTGAGTATTGCGGGTGGGACACCCATTGATGGGGTTGGGGGATCTATTGGTATCACGGCCTCATCAGGTGCAACGACCACTGCGACAGCGCGCAATGGTGGGTCCGTCTCAATTACGTCAGGAGCGGGTGTTTCGAATGGCAATGGTGGCAATATTACCATCTCAGCAGGTGTTGGAAATGGGACCGGAACAAATGGAAATATTTTGATGAACACTTCTGGATCAGGTTATGTCGGCATTGGCCTGTCAGCTCCGGTGGCAGTTCTCGACGTCAATGGTGGAGTTCGGGTGGGTTCTGACTCTTCTACATGCGATAGCTCGAAAAAAGGAACGACTCGTTATAATTCCACGGACAATGTTATGGAGTATTGCAATGGAACCTTGTGGTCCGATTTCAATCCACCAGGCACTCACTGTGGTTACTACACTTCGCGGGGAAGTACGGCATGTCGTGGTGTTGTTCCTTCTTCGACGTGTCCATCTGGATATACAAGAACACAGATCCTTGGGGACGATCCACTATCGGCGGCGGCTCCTGAGTTCTATACTTGTATAAAGAACTAATTATTTGAAATACTCATGTGAAATTATCAAAATCCGCCTCAAAACTATGGATGAATATAGAGCTGCTACTATTGCAAGTGAGCAGCGAGAGGACGAGTAGTACCAAGACTCTCGAACCAGAAGTTGGAAGGCTCAAATCTAATTTATGAGTTGAAGAAACCGTTTTCAGTGATTTCGGACATAAAAAAAGCCGACTTATTTAGTCAGCTTTTTTCTTACTCGCGATCTTCTTTTTAAGGAGAAGATTTGGTGCCCCGCGAGGGACTTGAACCCCCACGCTTGCGCACTAGATCCTAAGTCTAGCGTGTCTGCCAATTTCACCAGCGGGGCACACGATTGCGGAAACAAAGATTTAGCTAATTGTTTTAGCTAAATCAACGAAAAACTACTTCTCAGCGATCAATTTTTTGTATTCTGGAGCTCTCATCAAGTTTGCGAGCTCTTTTTCTGTATCCATTTCGATACGAACCAACCAACCTTCGTTCACTGGGTCGTCATTCAAAATAGACGGATCGTCGCCTAGAGATGCGTTTACTTCGATTACAGTGCCTGAAACAGGTGCATAAAGGTCGCTCACGGCCTTAACAGACTCAATAACACCGAAAGTTTGGCCTTGAGTGATTTTTTGACCTTCTTCTGGAAGTTCAACGTAAACAACCTCGCCCAAAGAGTCTTGTGCGAATTCTGTAATGCCAACTGTTACGATGTTCTCGTCAACTTGAGCCCATTCGTGTTCTTTTGTGTAGTAGTAGTCTTCAGGAATATGAAATGCCATGTTCGGCTCCTTATTTCGTTACAAATGGGGTTTTAACAACCACAGCTTTCACTTTACGACCGCGGATATCGAGAAGGAACTCAGTTCCCTCTTTTGCGAAGGCCACGTCGATATAAGCGATACCGATAGGTTCATCCAAAGTCGGAGAGTGTGTACCACTAGTTACCTTGCCGATTTCTTTGTTGTCAAAAGAAAATAGGCTGTATCCTTGGCGTGGGATGCCCTTCTCAAGCATCTTAAATCCCACAAGATTTTGCGACAAACCAGCTTCTTTTGTGCCTACGATTTGGGCTTTGTTCAGGAAGTCTTTTTTGGCAGGTTTAATGACCCAACCAAGACCCGCAGCGTATGGATTCGTTGTGTCATCAATCTCATGGCCGTACAAAGAGTATTTCATTTCTGTGCGTAACGTATCGCGTGCGCCCAGGCCGATGGATTTTACTCCCAAGTCTTGGCCTTTTTCGAGCAATGTATTCCACAAGGCCACGGCGCCAGCAGCGTCAACGAACACTTCACAGCCTTTTTCACCGGTGTAACCAGTCGTAGCCACCATGATTTTGTGATTTTGGAATTCACCAGATTTAACTGTGAATGACTTCATCTCGCTGACTTTGAAAGAGAAAACGCGATCACAAAGTTCCAAGGCTTTTGGACCTTGAATCGCGATCTGTGCCCAGCGATCACTTTCGTCAGTGATATCTGCGCCTTTATTGTGTTTTGTCATCCAGGCAAAGTCTTTGTCTTTGTTGGAGGCATTCACACACACCAGATAGTCTGAGTTTTTAGAAAGGCAATAAACGATAATATCGTCGACAAGTCCGCCTTGCTCATTCGGAAGCAAAGAGTACTGAGCTTCGCCGTCATTCAATTTAGAAACATCATTTGTCGTCAACCACTCTAGAGTCTCTAGAGCTTTTGGGCCTTTAACGCGAACTTCGCCCATATGAGAAACATCGAATAAACCCACATTGTTACGAACAGCATCGTGTTCTTCACGAAGACCTGTGTACTGAACTGGCATATACCAGCCAGCGAAATCAACCATGCGAGCGCCAAGGGAAACATGTGTATCTGCTAAAGGAGTCTTTTTCATAGTGCAGGCATAATCGCGCCGACCCTCTTAGTCAGTCAATAGGCGAGTTGAAAAAGGGCCACCTGACTGCGTTGTCGGGCCTTCCGCTTCTCTCCGACGTGGCGCTGCCACGCCTGCGTTTCGCGGAAAACCCTCCGCCTTGCATGTGACCCTTTTTGAACTCGCCCGTTTCTGCGGGAGGGGGAGCTTGGCTGCGCCATCGCTACGGGGAAGATTGTTGATTGAGGAATTGGATACTGTTATTTAGCGCATCTATGCCGAAACTTTCTGATCGTATGCAGCTAATTTTTGATTTTTTGATTCCGGGCGAGCCGGTTTGGGATTTTTGTTGTGATCATGGGTATATGGGGTTGAAGGCTTATCATAGTGGGGCTTTTCCTGAGATTCATTTTGTCGATCAGGTTCCACATATTATTGCGCGGTTGGAGCAGACTTTTCTTGTTAAGCATCAGCGTTCGGAGTATTCGCAGAAGGCTTTTTTCTGGGCTGAGAGTGGAGAAAATATCTCTGCGCCACTAAAGGGTACGGCCATTATTGCTGGTGTTGGTGCCCACACGACCTTACAGATTTTACGAGGATTATTCGAGAGAGAAGGGGCGCAAGCTTCGCGATTTATCTTGGTTCCGCAAAAAGATGAAGAGCTTTTGGAGCGTGAATTGATCGCTTGGGAAGGCTTTCAAGCCTCCTACAAATGTGCGGCCGTAACACATGTTCGAGAAGGAAGTCGAATACGTAAACTATTGATTTTCGATAAAATTCTGTAATGTTTGCGTCCCTTTTGACGCATCCCGTATGGCTGTATTAAATGTCTGTAAGGGTGTTAACAAGGTATTGATTATTCGGAGTGCGACACATAATCCTTGTCGACATGCAGGACTCAAAAATAAATTCAGACTTTAGACAGTTTCTTGAAGATGAACTCGCTCGTCGTAGCCAGAACTACCCACGTTATTCGTTGCGTGCGTTCGCTCGACACCTCGAAGTGGACTCGTCATTTTTGTCCAAAATCCTAAATGGCAAAAGAACGGTGACTTTGAGAACTATTCGCATGTTCGGTGAGCGTCTGAACTTGCAAAACGAAGAGCTCCAAGGTTTCGCTGAAGTGAGCCGCGAAAAGAAGATGAAGCGCAAGCTAGAGCGTCTTCTTGAGAAAATGCCAAGCGAAGAGCGTGAGCAATCAACAATCTCTATTACTGTTGATGAAGCACGTTTGACGGAAGCAAAAGAGAAAATCAAAAACTTCCGCCGTGAGCTTGCTCAATTTCTAGATGCTGGTGGCAATAACCAAGGTAAGACTTATCAGATCTCTGTATCAATGTTCCCGGTTTCGGGTTTCAGCCTCAGAGACTAATCATATCAACAAACTAAATTCGACGAATAAAAAGGCTGCCCAAGGCGGCCTTTTTATTTTTGGCCATCTTGCTTCTTCAGCTGACCTCGGCCAATCAGAGTGTTTTCAAGTTTGGCGTTGTAGAGTTTCATCAGCTCTTGTCCGACAAAATCACCTTCAATAATTCCCATAGCTTGTGCAATGGCTTCCAAAGTTGCCATACCTTCCGGAGTAGTCTCTGTTCGCATATGTAAAACTGCCGTGTTTGGAGTTTTAATCATCACTCGCGGCACATCTTTTAGTTCATGGTGACGATAATGGACTTTACTCGCTTGGCGCCAACTTCCATCCGGTACGATGAGTTGAATGGGCCTTGGATCTTCCCCGATAAAATCTTTGGTCAAGGCCACCGCGTCCTCAGAAGGGTAAAATAAAAGGGTGCGATATTCGGGTACAAGGAGGTCGCTCAAGTCCAAGGCCTCTTGAGTGTTGCCGGAGTTGACCCCACGAATGCGCATCTCGCTGTTCACCAGGCTTTTGATGGCCAAGCGGCCGGTGTTGGTCGTGCGTTTCAATTCTTTGGCGTGCACGACTAAGCAAAGACGTGTTTTTAGATTGAGTGTGGGAATGGACTCACAAATGCAACGTTCCCGGTGCAAATAGCAGTTCGGGCAGGGGTCTTTGGTTTTTCGTTTTCGCTCGGGAATCATAGGCCCACCTTGCAGGACTCTGGCTTGAAAAGCAATAAAAGTGGGAGCACTGTTCCCTTAGTTTCCGGAAGACTGAAAAAAGGCGATTTTTAGAGGGAAAGTGAGAATTTTTTTCTGAAAATTGGGCAACAAGAAATCTTATCTATCCCACTGTAAAGTCGTGCTCTATAACCCTCCGACTATACAAAATGGGGTTGGGGAATGAAATACAAAGTTATTTTGTCTTTAATGGTGGCTGGATTGGTTGCTCAGGCACAAGAGCAAAAAGCGATGACTCTTGAAGAGGCCGCGAAAATCTATAAACCGACGTATAAAACTAACTTTAAGACCGACATGATGGCATTCATGAAAAACTCGCCGATTTATAATGGCTTGGGCTTCATCTATGTCAATCCCAACGGTGTTTCTCCGGATATCACACAGACGGTTGTCTTTGACACTCACCTGGTTAAAGTTCCGGTGACAACGACGACTATTGTGGATGTTCCTTATACTTACCAAGTTCCAGTGACTACCACGACAATCGTTGATGTCCCTTACACGTACCAAGTTCCAGTCACGACGACGACGACAACTTCTGTTCCTTATACTTATACGGTACCGGTGACAACAACATGGACGACGACTTCAGTTATCAAGACGGAAGTGGTGACTCCTTATTCGATAGTTTCGAATAGCGCCACGCTCGCCTCGTACGGGATGAGTGTTAACATTCAAAACTCTCAGTCAGCGAGTGACTTTGCCAATAGCGTTTTGGCAAACATCAATTCTAATTATATAAAAAATCAAAGTGTGACTTTTGGGGCAGAGGCCGAGAGCAACTATTGGGTCAATAATGGTGTTCCTGTATCCAAGCAAGATGTCTACAACGCACTTCAAAGCGGAGACATGAGCCAATGGGGCATTATGGGTGGCACTGCTATCGATAATGGTGTGGGCAGTTCAACTTTTGGGACCTCTTCAGCTATCACAAGTGTTTCGACACCAGCTCCTTACACGGATTCAAATGGTGTGACTTACAGAGCTCGCGTGATCACGACGACGACTTACTCTGCGGTGGAGGATCGCTACAGACAGCGCGCTTATCAATGGATTGATACTAATGAGAATGGCGTGGTTGATGACGCCGATACCATCAAGTTAGCCGATGTTCATCAGTATGGAACCAAAACTGAAGTGACGACTGTTGATAGTGGTGAAACCGTAGTTACGGGTGAAAAGACTGTGATCGAACAGCATTCAGAAACCCATGATGAGGTTCGTGAAGGCACTCGCGAAGAAACGGTTACCGAGACACACAATGAAGACCGTACAGGGACTCGCCAGGAAGAGCGCACTGAAACGCATAATGAAGACCGTGAAAGTACCCGCAAAGAGGAACACACGGAAACTCATGACGAAGAACGTTCAGAGACTACTTCGCGTGTAGTTGAAAACAAAAAGAACGTTTGGAAGTTCAGCTTCTCTCCGATTCTTTCATTGGATATTCAGACGCCAACGAAAATCACCAGTTTGGATTCGCAATTTAAAATGCCAATGGCTTCCTCTGGTGCCGGTGTAAAAAAAATCGAAGTCAGTTCTACAAACAAGGGCTTCTTGGTTGAGAAAAAAATGGCGATCACCGGGGCTGTCGGTGGTGCTGTGGTTGCTCAGTATTCCGCTTGGAAGCCAGGTACTGCTTTGACACTGGGTATGGCGCCCATCGTGGGAACTGAGAAGATCTACCGAACTATCGTTAAGACGGGTGTAGAAGCAGAAAATACTTCTATCCCTGCGACTCCCTCCGCTTTGAATGATCTCAAAAAGCTGAAAGTGGGCGACTCTTTGAGCTTTGGGCAAATGGGGGGCGTGATGTTCTCGGCAGGGGCGGCGTATATCGTAGCCAATGTCGGTGTGAATTATATCGCTGTGGGGCAATGGAAGACAGAGATCCAAAAGGTCACTGACTCTGTTTACTACGTCAACCGGACTGCTGTTAAAATGAATAACTTTGGAGCGGCGATTGGTTCTACATTGACCTTGGCTTATACCGCCAGCCAATTTAAGTCTGCGGATTCCCAATTCTCTTGGCTATTCAATGCGGCGGATCCTCAAGGTGCTAAAGCTTTGGAAAACTTCGTGTTCAAAGGGATTGCTCTTGATGCACAAAAGTTGTCGAACTCTCAAGGTGAAACGACCGTTCTCAAAGTGACCAAACAGGATAACGTGGCACGCGGTGCTTTGCGCACACTCAGCATGGGTATTCCGTATATGACGGCAAGCTGGGGTAAAGGTCGCATCAATCAGACTCAAATCACTCAGTATTTCCCTGACAATACTTTGGGGGATGCGAATTATTCAGTTTACATGAAGGCTCGTGACTCTCGCATGTTCAACTGGGTTGAAAACTCAACAGTGGCCTTCACAGCGGCTCGATATAATGTTCGTGATGCTTCGACTTATTCACTGCAAGACACAGGTTACTTTGGGCAGTTTGCATTCTCTTATACAGATACCCACACTAAAGATTCTGAACTTCAAGGTGTTGTGAATCAGTTGGTGGCGCTAACGGGCATGCGCAACGAGCTTTATGTTGAAATTCCTAAAGCGGGAAATCTTGGCTACTCTACAGTGACGTTCATGTTGACCTTCGATAAATCGGCAACTGATTTCTTGATGGCTTTGGCGCAAGACCGTGTTGCTTCAGCTAAACTGGAAAGAGATGCTCAGGCGTTCTTGACGGGTTATGTTCGCATGAACAAATTTGATAGACGAAATGATAGCTACAATGATCCTATCAAAATGTGTGGAACTGTTTATGACTACCACGCTGATGCCTGCGTGCGCCAAGCTCAACAGGCGACTTTGGATGCAACGGGCGAAGTCATCGTCAATCTGCGTGACATGAAAATCGCATTGGAACGCAATGACAGAATGGCCTTTACAACGGCCTATGCGGACCTGGGCAAGTCTTTGACTTCGAGTGCCTTCACTTTCCAGGCGGTTCTTTCTGCGGCGGTGGCCGGAACAGCGGGTAAAGGTGTGAGCTCTTCTTACAACCTAAGTGGAACACGTATTAAGAACTACACTTTGACTCCAAGCTGGGATGCGAGCCTGGTAAATCAGGTGTTCCCTCTGGCAAAATAAATTTAAGGTAATAAAGATTGAAAATTCGCAAGCCGAGATCTGAGGATCTCGGCTTTTTTCGTTTTGGAGCATTAGATTTCAGAGGCGTCACTTGTTGCGGGGAGTCCTCGTGAATAAGGTGCTTTCACGAGGAGGTGCTATGAAAGCACTATTTGTGGCTGGATTGACTTTGGTGTCTTTGAGCGCGCGAGCGGAAGATTCGATTCTTAAGTACTGTCACTCCGCCGATGACCGGGCTGAAGTTCTTATGGAGCAAAATGGCGTCGACATTTCGATGAAGGTTCAGGATATTCCGCGAAAATACACCCCTCAGCAGGAAGTGGCTGGATATAATATTCTGGCTCAGGAGGGTGTGACCTTTATCATTAAAGGCCAGCGTTTGGCTGATTTTATAAATGATAAATCGATTGTTTATAAAATGGTGGTATCGGGACTTTTTCAGCTGAGCCAATTTGATGGTGAGTACGATATGATTCACGCCTATGCCGGTGAGTATATCGCAGGGCTGAAGTGCAACTGAGCTTCGAAATTTAGATCTTCTAAATAGAAAAGCCGAGGTCGGTAAAACCTCGGCTTTATTTTTTCAAGTGATTGAACTTTAAATGCTATTCGCGGTCGTACTCGCAAAGGGCTTTTGCTCTTTTGCCAATACCTGCAACAGGGCCTTCAAAGGTCGCGCGAACTGCGCGAAGTTTTTTCCCATCTTTAGAAAGTTGAAGAGTGTTAGTCTCTTTTTCGCGTGTTGCCGGGATTCCCAGGAACTTGTTCACGGCTTTGAATTCAAAAGTCAGAAGTCCTTTTGCATCTAAAGTCACAGACTCGGTGCCTTTATAAGAGCTCATAGCTTCTCCGTGCGAACCACTCACTGCTCGCGCTTCGCCATTTACTTCGGCTTTAAAGAGCGGAGAATAAGAGATATCTGCACGATAGAAGGCTAATTGATTTTCCTCTTTGGCGATGATGATTCCGTTATAACAGAAGGTGTCGCCATCGACTTGGCTTTTGGTAAGACGATATGAGCCTTCAAAATTTGAAGCTGAGGCTGCAAACGAAGAGCTTGCTGCAAGCAATACCAGGGACGCTACAAGAACTTTCATACGAACTCCTTTTTTGTTCAATGGGGAGTTCGATGCACTTGCTGTTCCAAGTTCATTTTGTATATGGAGCAGTTGGTACCAAAGGGCTGTCAAAAAGTTAAACAAAGAGCCATTCTGTGAAATGAATCAGAGGATTTTGATTTCGCTTTTTACGCGAAGCTCATTAGAGACTTTTTGTAAGTCTTCCGGCATTTCAATCAAGACTCCGCGGGGGATTTCTTGCTGAATCCCGGCCTTATGCATCCATGCCAGAAATTCTCGTTCAGGACTTTGGCAGATCATTTGGCGGTCCTTGCCTTTTTCTTTCAAAGTGTCACCCACGACACGAGCGGCTTTGATAGCAGCGGGTTTCGTTTTTCGCATCAACAAATAGCTCATAGTCAGTGTGCGATTTTTCATTGGCAATTGCTCTTCCATTTTTTGGAACCATGGAGGGGCATCGAAATGAATACGATCGTGACACCAGTCGTTTTTTGATTGAGTCAACAAAGGGCAAGCGCCTTCGTGGGTGCAAGGGGCCCAGACGTGATAGCCTTTTTCCAAAAGCTTCTGTCTAAGCTGCAAAAGCTTGCGGCCGTCTTGCTGTGTGGAAGGCTCAGCGATCATCAGAGCCTCGCATTGATAAGCCCAATCCGGAAGATCCGCCAGTTCAGTCAGTGAGTATGAGAACAGCGCCAAAGTCTTTCTTGGATTCTTCAAGCGAGCTGCACTGAAGGTGCGAATCCACTCTCTTGCGGTGAAATCCTTGAAATAAGTCTCGATGAGTTTTTGCGGCTCGGAGGCAGTTTCGATCAGAGTATATTGAAGCTTTTGTGACTCGGCCAAGCACAGCGAAGCTGTCGCAAGACCTGCGCCGAAATCGATGACTTCTTCAAGGCCGTCGAAGAATCCTCTTTTTTCACCTTCAATGGTAATCGCGCGAAGGCGGGCAGCATTGAGGGGCAGGTAATAGCACAAATAAGCGATTTGCGCTGAACTCTCGTGCCAAGGAGTCATACCCTCGGGATTTTGGATGAAATAGTCTGAAAGAGTCAGAACATGTTTCGCCAATGTCTTCGAATCCTGAAGTGTGAGTTTATAGCTCGCTAGAGCCGCAGAAATAGAGTCTTCAAAATTCTTGGGAATGGAAAAATGTCTGTTCATGGTTTCAATCTATAATGAGGAAAGGGCTTTAAGCAAATCATCCACTTTGATTTCTTCCATAGCATTGTCATATGGAGGATTTTCGTTCTGACGGACAAAGATTTGAATTTTTTCCCCGCGAGCGGCCCAACGACGTGGATGTTGCACGCGAATCGGGGAGTAAAGGCCCAGTGTCGGAGTTCCCAAAGAGGCTGCCATGTGAGCAACTCCCGTACTTGGAACAACAACCGCTTTGGCATTTTTAAGAACCGTGAACAGCTCTGGTGCCTTTAATAAATTCTGCAAAGACAAAACTTTGGAGTTCTTTGCAAAGTGCGCTTTGATGTCTTTAAGAAAAGGCTCATCTGCAGGGGTGCCGGTGAGGACCACTTGAGTTGATGGCGTGATTTTCTCGATCAATTCAATATAGTTCGCAGTAGGCCAGTTCAAGGCAGATCCCGCCATGCCCGGGTGAACTACGACATAGTTTTGGGCAGTCAGCCCATACTTCTGCAGAAGCTCGGGATTGGTTGGTGCCGTTAGTTTCAGAATCGGGGTGGCTGGGCGCGCGGAAGTGTCGTCCAAGGCATAACGAAGAAGATCAAAGTTGTAGTCGGCCTCATGCTGAGTCGCAAGGCTGCGACGTTGGCGCAGGCCCTTATTCAAGAACAAAAAGCTGTGCCATTGAGATTGGACCCCGGCTCGAACCGGAACTCCTTCAGCCCAAAGTGCATAACCCACCCACCAGGGAGCTTGGAAACTCACGGCGACTTCAGGCTTAAATTCACGGATGAATTTGCGCAAATTCTGAAGGGATGTCTTCCAGTCCTCTTTAGAAAGCTCAATATAGGTTCTACGAGGCTCCGCATGATCAGGCACAAAACCCAACCCTTTAGAAATCACCCAGCGAACATCACAGCCCTTCAATAGCTCCGCCTGATCCACACACATCGTGGAAATCAAATCACCAATCTTATCAAGCCGAACCAAAAGCACCCGTTTCATAACCCCCACTATAAAGGCCCCCCCAAGAAAAGGCAAAACCCAAAAGGTGCCTGCCATCTTCTCGGAAAAGGTGCCTGGCACCTTTTCCGAGAAAACGGCAGGCACCCCTAAAAAAAAGAGCTGGGGTTTCCAGCTCTTTTTGGGGTCTTATTTGTATTCTTCGATGCTTGGGCAGCTGCAGATGAGGTTTCTGTCTCCGTAGGCGTTGTCGACGCGTCCGACGACTGGCCAGAACTTGTTGGTGCGAAGCCATTCTACTGGGTAGACGGCTTCTTCGCGAGAGTATGGATGATTCCACTCTGGCTTCATCAACATCTGTGCTGTGTGCGGAGAGTTTTTCAAAGCGTTGTTTTCTTTGTCCATCTTACCAGACTCAATCGCATTGATTTCTTTGCGGATTGAAAGCATTGAATCGATGAAACGATCGAGTTCTTGTTTTGGTTCAGACTCTGTCGGTTCGATCATCAAAGTTCCGGCAACCGGGAAGCTCATTGTTGGAGCATGGAAGCCGTAGTCGATCAAACGTTTCGCGATATCAGTCACGTCGATGCCTGAAGTCTTTTTCAACTCACGTGTATCGATGATGCACTCATGGGCTACATAGCCGCTCTTACCTTTGTAAAGAACTGGATAGTCCTTTTCCAATTTCTTCGCGATGTAGTTCGCAGACAACAAACTCACCAACGTTGCCTTTTGCAAACCTTGCGCGCCCATCATTGTGATGTAAGCCCAAGAGATCGGCAAAATGCTGGCACTTCCCCAAGGAGCAGAAGTTGTTGCAGAGATTCCGTTCGCAGGACCTGCTTCTTTAACCAAAGAGTGCTTCGGCAAGAACTCTTTCAAATGAGCGCCGACACCGATAGGGCCCACGCCAGGTCCGCCGCCACCGTGAGGGATCGCGAAGGTTTTGTGCAAGTTCATATGAGAAACGTCTGCGCCGAAGTTACCAGGGCGGCACATGCCAACCAAGGCATTCATGTTCGCGCCGTCCATGTAAACTTGTCCGCCGTTGTCATGAATGATCTGGCAGATTTCTTTGATACTTTCTTCGTACACACCGTGAGTCGAAGGGTAAGTGATCATCAAGCAAGCCAGGTTTGCTTTGTGCTTTTCAGCTTTTTCTTTCAAGTCAGAAACTTCTACGTTGCCAAGAGCATCGCAGTTCACGACGACCACTTCCATGCCTGCGAGAGCTGCAGAGGCAGGATTTGTTCCGTGCGCTGAAGATGGAATCAAACAAATGTTTCTGTGCGCTTCACCACGAGTCTGGTGGTATTTGCGAATGACCAGAAGACCCGCGTATTCACCTTGAGAACCCGCATTAGGCTGCAAGCTTACTGCCGCAAAGCCCGTGATATCGCAAAGCTTGTGCTCAAGGTCTTTGATCATTTCGATCAAGCCTTGCGCCTGCGCCACGGGAGCAAACGGATGAAGTTTGCTGATTTCTGGCCAAGAAACCGGAATCAACTCTGTTGTTGCATTCAGTTTCATTGTGCAAGAACCCAATGGAATCATGGAATGAGTCAACGTGATATCTTTGTTTTGTAAGTGATGGATGTAACGAAGAAGTTCCGTCTCACTGTGATGAGAGTTGAACACCGGGTTTGTCATGTAAGGTGACTTACGAACCAAAGCCGCAGGCAGTTCGAATTTCAACGTGTCATCGATAGAATCCACCGTAAGATCTGTTTTCTTACCACCGTTGAAGGCCATCCAAATGGTCTCGATATCCTGAGGCTGAACAGTCTCATTCAAAGAAATACCCAATTTGTTTGGAGCAAGAATACGGAAGTTCATTTGCAAAGCTTCAGCATCAGCAATGATCGAAGCCGCTTTGTCCGTCGTCACGGTTACAGTGTCGAAGAAAGAATCTTTTGAAACATTGTAACCAAGTTTAGAAAGACCGTCCGCCATGATCGCAGTCAAACGATTCACGCGTTGAGCGATACGTTTCAAACCTTCAGGGCCGTGATAGACAGCGTACATAGATGCCATGTTCGCCAGTAGCACCTGCGCAGTACAAATATTTGAAGTCGCTTTTTCACGACGGATATGTTGTTCGCGAGTTTGCAAAGCCAAACGCAAAGCCGGTTTGTTTTGAGAGTCGACGCTGATACCAACCAGACGACCCGGCATCATGCGCTTGTAAGCGTCTTTAGTGGCCAAGAAGGCAGCATGAGGTCCGCCGAATCCGAGTGGTACACCGAAGCGTTGTGAATTACCCACCACGATGTCAGCGCCCCATTCTCCTGGAGGAGTCAAAAGTGTCATACCGAGAAGATCTACAGAAGCCGTCACCAAGGCTCCGTGATCATGGAATTTCTTTGCAGTTGCAGAGTGATCTTGCACTCCACCTTCTGTATCTGGGTATTGGAAGAAGGCACCGAAAACTGGTTTAGAGAAATCGTAAGCAGAAGGCTCCATCAAAATCATTTCAAAGCCCAATGGCTCTGCACGTGTGCCCAATACTTCGATCACATGAGGATGCATTTTCGGAGACACCACAAACGCGTTTGCTTTGTTTTTGCAAAGAGCGTGAGCCATGAACATCGCTTCCGCAGCCGCTGTTCCTTCATCAAGCAGCGAAGAATTTGAAATCTCCATGCCTGTCAGATCAATGACCATAGTTTGGAAGTTCAACAATGCTTCCAAGCGACCTTGTGCGATCTCTGCTTGGTAAGGAGTGTAGGCTGTGTACCAGACTGGATTTTCAAAGATGTTTCTTTGAATGATCGTTGGCGTGATCGTGTCGTGGTAGCCCATGCCGATATAAGATTTGAAAACTTTGTTCTTTGAAACCATTGATTTCAATTGGTTCAAAAGACCGTATTCAGAAATACCAGGGCCGACATCAGCGAAGTTGTGCTGAGTGCGAATTTGCGAAGGAATGATTTTGTCAGCCAATTCATTCAAAGAAGAAAAGCCCAAAGTTTTGAGCATCGCTTGAATGTCGGTGTCGTTAGGCCCGATATGGCGAGGAATAAACTCGTTGATAGGAGAAAGATCTGCTAGTTTCATGTGCACCTCAATGCGCCCGAGATTAGCACAGCCGACTATGAGATTAAAGCTTTGCAAGACGTCCAGTGGGTGCTAATGCGAGGCAATATATAGATGGGCGCTGACAGAGAGCGACATCAATCAATGTAGGCAATACGGGCGCTAGAAAAGCTTAGTTGGGAAACTCTTTGCGACATTCTTCCATAAGCTTTTTGCGGGGGGCACCACCCTGGCAGGACTTCATAAGGTCTTTGAAAACATCCAGTTTGTGAGAGTCCACCTTCAACTGCATCAGGTGGGCTTTGATGCCAGATAGCTCGGAAAGCATCACACCCTCAAATCGAAAGGTGAGGGCCCAAGGATGTGATTTGCTTTCAGGACTTTCCAGAATATCCGTAATGAGGGCGCGCAAGGATTTCGGAAAAGCCTTGGAGAGGAAAGTCAGCTCTTCAACTTTTATTCGGAAAGAGGGGTCTTGTAGAGCTGCAGCCTTTTGATTTTTAAAAAAGCTGTGTAAATAGGCAGCTCGTTCGTTGGAAAACCGTTCCTGATCCAGGAATGCGCCATTGCACAAAGTCGAACAAATTGGCGGCATTTTTGTTTTGTTGATATCTGACAAAAGTCCCTCGAACTGTCGCAGCTCCAAGATGTATTTTTGTCCGATGCGGGTCACTTCCTTGAGATTATGATCGACGTCCTGATCAGAAGAAATCGAAATCAAAGTCGTCACAGTCCAATAGGAAACCGCAGTTGTGGTGATGAAGGCAAAGCACAGCACGGCCAACAACAAAACGCCCAACAACTTAGCCAATGACTTTAAAACGGACCTAGCAATAACCATCAGGACGATGCTAGCACGCCTATTCTTGAGACTGAAACGTCGCAGATTCCGCGAGATTATTTTCCTGTTGTTTCTTTACGTTAGCCCAGATTTTTTGACTGACTGGACCGGGCAGGGCCGCCGATATTTCGGGGTCAGAAGTGGGCTCCACAGAGGACCAATTGAAAAGAATTTCTGCCTTCACTCCCGCCAGTGATTTTCTTGATGGTAAATCACGACTTTCATCTTCAACAGAAGGGTCCGCGACAACAGCTTGTAGAACTTGAACGACATCAGAGCGCAAATCGCTTTTCAAAGCTTCGAAAAGAAAGTCCACTGCAACATTCTGCAAGTGCGCGGCTTCTTCGTGGACTGCGACGGTTGTTAACAAAGGTTGAAGGCTGTGGATAAATCCTGAGTCATGCAGAAGTTTTCTTTTTGCAACTTTGTCGTGCTCTAACAACAGTGCTTTCGTTTCGATGGCAGCATATTTGTTGAGTTCTCTACCGTACTTGAAATCTTCCCAAACCTTCTTTGCAGCCGCCTCTTCCCGAGGCGAAGAGGCTTTCGAATCAGAAGAAGCTTTCATCATCGCAGTTTTCGCAGCAGGAGTCGGTGAAATCACAACGTCAGTCGCTATTTGCGACTCTAGGGAAGGCGCTTGTGAACTTGTCGTCTTTGGTGCCGAGATCAGATAGATCCCGATCCCGACACCTGCTGAAACGATGACCCCTGCGGTAACAGTCTTTATTTTCATTTGCTAAAGACTCCGCTTGTCAGTTTTTGTTTGAACAATGAGCGGTTCATGTCTTTGACTCCCGCATTTTGGAAGTAAGCCGAACCATTCAGGTAACCATTGGTCACAAGGATGTTCTTGTGAATCGCACTGGATTGAACAAACACATTGTAGACCTTGCCAAAATACTTCGTCGCGGTGATAGAAACGATTGGATCTAAGTTTCCACCCAATTGCACTAGCGATTCTCCGGCTTTGAATTCAGCGGCAGTTTTCATGAAGCCTTCTGAAGTTACAATCGGATGATTTGGAGTCACTTTCAACTCGCGACCTGATTTCATTTTGAAGACCAAGATGTCATGTTCAGTGTCGATCAATTCAGTAACCCATTGGTCGACTTTTGTTTTCACGACTTCTTTGCTTCCCATGGACTGCGCACTTTGCAATGAAGCCACGAAGTTCATGTTTTTAGTGAGGGCTTCAATGAACGGTACGTATTTCAAACTTCCATTGGCTTTTTCTTGAGCCAAGATCTGTTGCTCTGGTGTCGCACAAGAAGAAACACACACTGTCGCAACATAAACCGTCTCAGGCATCACGCAAGGTGCAGTTTTGACTTTTGGAGCAATCCAAGGTTTTTCAGGCTTGAAAGCAAAGTTCATGAATGTTGGGTACAATTCGCGACCTGCAGATCCCAAAGAGACTTGTTGACCACTCAAAGTCACTTTCACGTCATTGAAGTTATCCAAGAAATCTTTGATGATTGGAAGTTGGTTTTGACACTTGACCATCCAATCATAGCGACCCTTCGCTTCGGTATTGCTCAAACTGTCTTGAGAGCAACGGCGGGCGACGTAGTCGCGACAGAAGCTTTCTTCAACCCATGGGCTTGGTACTGAAACATTGCTTTCAAGTTGGACCTGATGATCAATACAAGCGTAAGTTTTTGTATTCACCACATCACGTGATTTAATGATCAAGCCAATTTGATTTTTAGGACATAGTTTTGAACTGTTCGCTTCCTCCGAAGTTGTTGTGACTTCTTGGCGGCGTACAGCCGCTGGATTGCCATCACAAACTCGTTCTTCGACCGGCATCGCAGATCCCTGGCAGCGGGCATTATCTACTTGAACCCCTTTATCGTCGCGGCAGACAAAGATACGACTTTGCTTGCCACCGCAATCTGCAGAGCAGGCAGTGAAGGCGTCAGTAGGAGCATAGCTGTAGACCGGACACTGACCGGGTGTTTTTAGGGTACCTTGACGAGTGTTTGAATTTGAAACTGAACCATCTTTACAAGTTTGATCAGAGATTTGCGTATAGACATCAAAGAATCCTTGTTCTCCGAAAGAACAAGTAAGAGGAACTTGTGTCTCACCAGTTACGACTCCAATTTTAACGGTGCCGTGAGAACCGAAGTTTCCGCATCCATCATGACAAGTCATTTGATTTGAACTGCTGGAACCGGAAAGAACTCCGTTATTGCAAGTACGTTGTTCGCTGACTGTCGAGCAGGAACCTGCTGGCGCCGCGTTTGAGTAGAGAACTTTAGAAGCTCCGTTTGCCAATAGAGAACCATCTGGAAGTTTACAAGACTGTCCCTCGCAAGGTCCTTCATTGGTGACTTCTTTGGTGCGTGAAACTTCAGTCCACGCCAACTTTTCCACGACCAGCTTACATTCTTCAACAACACGGTCGCGGTATGAAACAGATTTTGTTCCATCAATGCCGCAAGCCAGAGTTTCAGAATACAATTCGCTTTGCGATTCACGGGTCGCACCTTGAGTGGTGCAAGAGTTCGGATCTGCTGGAGCTGGCGGCTCTGGATCGACGACAAGATTTTCGATCACGCGAATTGAATGATCCAAAGTAATCCAAGGCTCTTGGCTTGAACCAAGATAGAGAGTTGCTGTCACAGGATAGGTGCCAATGGCTGCGTATGTATGAGTCACGGATTGATTGGCGCCTGTTTCGTTGTCTCCGAAAGTCCAACGAACAGCTCCAATTTTATCAGTTAAGCAGGGTGGGATATAAACGGACAGAGAAGTCGCCACTTTAACCTTTGCTTCCGTGGCGCCTGAGATCGCAAGCTCTTGAAGACAGCTCATGCCGTCGACCAGAGTAATGATTGTGATACGTTGAGATAGAGTTGTGACTTTGCCACTGGCTTCCGTCACCGTGGCTTTCACTTGATAAACACCGGGCTCAAAATAAACATGAGTCGCTTGCGGAACGTCATTCACAGTCGCTGTGGCATCACCAAAATCAAAGCTGATATGGCTGGGCGTGATTGACGCCGGAACGACAAGAGAGAAGCTGACATTATTAAATGCAAAGCCAGCTTGGGGGCCAGACAGCATCATCTCTTCAGAGACAACAGCTGTTTTAAATGAGACAACAGGCGCGTCCGTTGTGCCTGTTGTCTTTTCTTGAGCAGTTACCACATAGGATCCAGCTTTATTATATACAGATGTCAATCCAGTCGATGTTGTTCGAACGCTGCTGGAACCGGCAGCTTTCCAGCTGACTTTTTGACCGTTCACGCAGCTGCCTGAATCGGTCAGAGTGAATTTTACGGCGTTACCGGATTGAACTGCGGATTGGCCGACAATCTTCAGGCTTTCACCAGAGGCATCAGCAGAAGAGAGGTCCGCGGCGGAGACTTCGCACTTAATAGAAGCACTGTCCACTGTGCTTGCGAGATCTTGGTTGACGGTAGACTTTTGGCATCCAGCTAAAAGAACTAAACTCATCGGCAGTAAGACTCTTCCGTAATTCATCGGCGACTCCTTGCTTGCTTGATCTTATGGTTACGCTGGCAGAGATAAATCTCCAGATGTTTTCGATTGGCGAATCAATATGAGGTGGAGGGCTTGCTAAGAGTTTTACAGTTTGAAGGGACCTTTTTGAATGTTTGGTTTTGTGTGCAAAGTTTTGACGGGTGGAGTGGGGGGATGAGGAGTGTGTGAGGCAGTGATGGGTAGGTTGAGGGTGTTTCCGTCCGGGAGAACGCTAGAGGCCGGCCATCGTGGCCGTCCTGCCTAGGTAGGGTTTGGCTCTGGGTTTTAAAAAAAAAGACCCGCATTTTTTTGGAATGCGGGTCTTTTGAGACTTGTTTTTTTGTTAGCAGATTAGGCTTTTTTTGAAGCTTTTTTTGAAGCTTTTTTTGTTGTTTTGCGAGTTGTGGTTTTTTTCACAGCCGCTTTTTTAGTTGTTGCTGGTTTTGCTTTTGCTTTTGCCTTTACAGTGGCTTTCTTTTTAGAGGCTGTCTTCAATTGGTTTTTGAAGATGGTCTTTTCAAGCTCTGTTTTTTTGGCGATTGCTTTTTTCTTTGCAACGACGATGTTCTTTTCAAGAGCGTCAGCTGACTTTTTGATTTTCTCAAGAGTCATGTTCACTTCTTTTTCAAGCTTCTCTTCTGAAGTGCTAAGAACTTTAACGATCTCTTGGTACTTCTTCCAAGCTTGCTCTAGTTTTTCTTCTTTCTTTTGATCGAAAGAACCTTTGAGCTCAGTTTCTCTTTTTTTGATTTCGTCGCTCAATTTTTGGAAGTTCTCAAGAAGGTTTTGTACGTTCTTGTTTTTGGAGAGGTTACCCAAGATTTTTTGGAAAGCTGCAGATGCCACGAAATTCTCCTTTAGTTAAGGTGCATTCAAGATACACCTAGAAAGGGGGAAATTAAAGTCCCCTCTTAATACTTTGACACAAAATTAATAGTCGTTACCAAATTTTAGAGTTTCTAACCAAACTTCACGTGTGGCTGAAAATTTTCCCGGAAACTTCTCAAGGCCTTTTTCACGAAGCTTCATCGCGTAGTCACTGATGTAAGCCTTCAAATGGTCCTCGTCCTTAACGTGGTAAATGATTTTGACCTCTTTGCTGGAAGCGACCATAGCGCCACCTTTGCGAAGGCAAAGATCCGCACTTAAGAATCCAGGAACCTTAAGGAAATCAGGGATGTGTTCAGTTTTAAGCCATTCCACGTACTCAGCATAAGCCTCGTGTTGAACCGTCATGTGAACTGTATAAGTGACCATTGGTTGCCTCTATAGAGTGAATTTGAAGTCTTTGATTAGCATGCCCGGGATTTTTTTGCCACCGAAAGAGCGACTTTCATAGGTGGAAACCTGGGGATCGACCTCTTGGAAGTCTGTGACCGCGACAAGATTTTGCCCAAGGCAGTCGAAAAGACTTTCATCGAAACGCATATCTGCAATCGGGGCGACGATTTCGCCATTTTCCACCCAGAAACACGCATAACGGGTCATTCCCGTGATTCGCGCATTCATACGGTCTGACCAATTCAGATAGTGTAAATTGGACAAATAGAGTCCCGTGCCTAGTTCCTTCAAAATGTCGGCTTTCTGCAAAGTTCCCGGAAGAATCTCTAAAGAACGGGGTGCTTCGGAAGAATCCGCCGCATTCCCAGTGACTGAATACTCTTTCGCAGATCTTGTGGAGATCAGGAAGTTGGCCAGCTTGCCTTCGCTCACCAATGGCAACGTCTCTGGAGAAAGTTCGCCCAAAGAGTTGAATTGATGAATCAGACCCATTTTGTAGTTTTCTTGCATAGAGAAAAGCGGTGACAAAGTTTTCTCTTTATCCGCCAGCTTCATGAACGCGCTGGTTCCTTGCTTATAGCCATTGAAGCTCAAGGCGCCCCAATAGAACATGCTCGCAAGCTCAGCCACGGCGCCCGGAGCGAGATAGGCTCTGTAGGCCCCTGGTGGCAATGTTTTCTTTGGTCGGTCCATCAGTGCCAATTGATTTTTACTTTGCGCCAAGTTTGCCGCGAAGTCCGCCTGGTTCCAAGCGGTACCCGCGTACACGCCTTTCACAGCTTTTTCGCCAAGGTACAAAGAGTAATCCATAAAGAAGGACTCATTCGCGAACCAATGGCTTTGACCTTTGGAGTTTTTATTTGCAGAGATCAAAGCCCCTGCGCAGTAAAGTCCCGCAAGGTCACTGCCTTGTGCGGGCTCTGTGATTGCCTTGAAGAGTTCACCTTCAGAAAGCAAATGTCCCGTGATGGTGCTATCGCTCGTGCCGTTATTTTGCAAAGCCACCTGATAAGGGTCTTCGGGCAAAAGATCACATTCTTTGCGAGCTTCTGCCAGCCAGTGATCGGCGCGTTTTTTATCTTCCTCCACCTGGCCTGTGATAGAGAAACTGAGGTTCGCTGTCTTGCCATTTTTTTGCAGTAGCAAACCCAAAGAACGCTGTTCAACGTGAGTGTTCTGACGAACTTTATTGTTATTGAAACGGATGAAAGTTGTATCTTCGGCGTGAAGATTTAAATTCGCTTCTTCGCCAGTCTGAAGGCTTTGCAAAAGATGATCTGCGACAGCATTGAAAGCTTTTTTGGTGGATTCAGTAAAATTCATTTTAAGCTCCAAACACTTCGATATTAGAGAAGAGGCAATAAGGCGTGGTATGTCCGACGCGAATAACCTGATTTGGTTCGCCTTTACCACAGTAAGGAGAGCCATAGGTTTCACGGTTTTCACTGACGGCTTTCAAACTGTTCCAGAAATTCACAGTGGTGCCGCGATAATTTGGATTTTTAAGAGTCTTTGTGAGCTTGCCGTTTTCAATCAGTTTCGCGTACTCGCAGCCGAATTGGAATTTGTTGCGATAGTCGTCGATAGACCAGGACTTATTGGCCATCATGAAAACGCCGCGCTCTGTGGAGGCGATCATCTCAGAAAGTTTGCTGGTGCCCGGTTCCAGATTAATATTCGCCATGCGATCAATCGGGGCACGATTCCAAGAAGAAGAGCGGGTGTTGGCAACACCTGGAAGATCCAGGCGGGCTTGGGATTCCAGGCCACCTAAACCACGCACCAGAAGGCCGTCTTTGATAAGGAATTCTTTCTTCGCTGGGTTTCCAGAGTCATCAAAAGCATAAGACGCCAAAGCATCAGGAATGGTCGGATCAAAAGTGACATTCATCAAGTTCGAGCCATAACGAAGTTTGCCGAAATCATCCGGCTTCACAAAACTCCATCCGGCATAGTTTCTTTCGTCTCCCAAAATACGATCATACTCCAAGGGATGCCCGATAGATTCATGAACCTGCAAAGTCATTTGATCAGGCGCGATCAAAAGATTCATAGCAGTCTCTGGACAGTTTTCTGCAGAAAGAAGTTCGACAGACTCTTCAGCTAATTTTTTGGATCTCTCCAGAATGGAAGCGCGGTCGAAAACTTCGGCGCCCACTTGCAAACAGCGCGCAAGACCGCCGCTGTCAGAGCGGGTTTGGGTATCACCATTGGCGCCCGCAGTGGCCGAGAAGTCGGTGCTGACGATAGAAAACTTCTGATGAACATCAGAACCGCTGGTGCTGACTGAGAAAAATTCGGTTTCAACAATCATAGCGGTGGCAGAACGGCTGACGATTTTGTCAGACACTTTCATCGCCCTGGTGGCATCGACAAAGATGTCAGAAATCTCTTTTGCAGAAATTGAATCCATGGGGCGAGTCACTGGGGAGTGGTAGTGTCCTTTAGCCATGGGGCGCTGCAAAACCGAGAAGTCGTGAACCTTAAAAGAAGAAGCTTGCTTGGCCATTGCCACAGCTTTGCTGAAGGCGCGCTTTACACCCGAATCAGAAAGATCGCTGGTGCCCGCGTATCCAAAGTGACCGTTCACCAAAACTTCCACCATGATGCCATGATCAAAAGAGATATGATTGCGATCGGGCTTTTCATCGCGAACTGTGCGGTAGGTGGTTTTTTCAGAGACGTGACGCAATTGGGCCCAGTCGACGGAATCTTGAAAGGATGAGAGGGTTTTATGGAGATTCAGGTTTAAGCTACCAGTTAGATTCACAGTTTGGCCTTTCCTCAATTAAATTCAGTATTTCAGATATAGGATCGAGCGAAAAAATACAACTTTGAAACCAAAAGGCTGTGAAAGTTATACCGAGGTTTCGCTCTATAGTACCCGAGTTCCCCCTCGGCGCGAGTCCAGAGGACCAAAGTGAATGGGAGCAAAATGGCTCGAAATCATTTGGCAAGCGTATTGCTTTATAGCTTCCGTGAAACGTCTCTGGTGTCACATTGAACCAACGATGGAAAATACCAGAGAAGAAGGGGTAAAAAATGAGAATCGCACTAGCAGCCTTGGCCACTTTCTTTCTAGTTCTTTTGTCACAAACAGGTTTGGCCCATGCTGAAACTGAATTACCTCAATGCTCGATGACAAGCGAAGGGATCTTTAACGGATCTTGGGTGAAGCACCGTATCGTTTCCGGTGAAGAGGTCCTTTTCGGGGCGAATCAAATGGAATCGATTTTTTCTCAGCTTGATTCCTTGCGTGCGAAAGGTCTTTGCCGCTAAAGTGGCAAGTCTTGGATCGTAAAGAATATCTTTCATCAATTTGGAAACCCTATCCGGCCATGCCTTCGGGTGTCATCGTGGCCGGTCGTATTTACGACCTGGTTCGTGAGGACGGAAGCCTTGCGCTGACTCTTCACCGTGACCAACAAACTCATAAAGTTAAATTCGATAATGCCCCCGAACATTCAGAATTCCTGGATTTCGGTGATTTGGTTGCGGTTGTTTCCGTCAATGAACTGGTGTTGTTGGCTCCACAATTGGCACCTTTGCCAAAACGCTCTTATGACAAAGAATTGTTTTTGAAATGGAATTCTTATCTCGATCATTTGCGCGGGTTTTTTAAATTCAATAACTTTGTAGAGTTAAGAACCCCGGGCCTGGTGGTTTGTCCCGGCACAGAACCCGCTCTGGATGTGTTTTCCACAGAGCTCAAGGTTGGCTCACGCAAAGAGAAATTGTTTTTGCCCACCAGCCCTGAACTTCATCTGAAGAAAGCCTTGGCTTTAGGTGCAGAGAAAATTTTTGAGATTGCCCCTTGTTATCGCAATGGCGAAGTGACAGAACGTCATCAGCCCGAATTCTTGATGCTGGAGTGGTATCGCGCCTACGACAATCTGGCGGCGATTAAAAAAGATGCGATCGGTCTTGTGACTTATCTTTCAAAATCCCTCAAGGTTCCAGGGCCGCGCCAGGTTATCAGCTATTCCGTCGCAGAACTTTTTAAAATTTACTGCAATTTCAATCTGACTCCTCAGACCACTCTTGCCGAACTCAAAGCCTTGGCGGAAAAGTTAGGCGTGGACGTACGAAGTGCCGAAAGCATCGACGACTATTTCTTTCTGATCTTCATGGATAAAATCGAATCGCAGTTGCCACCTGAGGATTTAATTTTTGTTGAGAAATACCCTCCTTATCAGGCGGCTTTGGCGCGCTTAACAGAAGACGGTTGGGGGGATCGTTTCGAGTTCTATTGGAAGGGGCTGGAACTGGCCAATGCTTTCCATGAATTGAATGATCCTAAAATTCAACGGCAGCGTTCCGAAGAGGATTTACAAAAGAAAAGAGCTTCCGGAAAAGAAGAGATTCGTCTGGATGAAGAGTTCTTCCAAAGTCTAGAAGCGGGACTTCCTCCCTCTGGGGGGATCGCCCTGGGAGTAGAGCGTCTGTTTATGTGTCTTTTTGATGTGAAAAATATCAAAGACCTTCGTTTGTTCCCCTCAGTATAAATAAATCGTGAATTAAAGTCGGATCTGATGCCCTCGAGAGAAGTCGAAACAGACTGTCTTTGTGGACAAGAATTTTGTATGCTCTGGGTTTGAAGAAAACTAAGAGAAACTTAATGTTCGAGGCTCAATAATGAGAAAAGAATTTTACACGGCCCTCGTGGTTGTACTTGTTGCGAATGTTTTATTTTACTTCTATTGGATGCCGGGGTTGTTATCTCTCTTCTTTTTTGTTCCCTTCTTCGCATTGGGAATTCGCGATATCAGACAAACTCGTCACGCAATTAAATCCAACTTCCCAGTCTTTGGACATTTCCGTTATCTCTTGGAATCAATTCGTCCCGAGATCAATCAGTACTTTATTGAATCCAATACCGATGGTCGTCCATTCAATCGCGAACAGCGTTCCGTCGTTTATCAAAGAGCTAAGAAAGTTTTAGATACAGTGCCGTTCGGAACCCAGCACGACGTTTACAAACAAGGTTATGAGTTTGTGACTCACTCCATGTATCCAAAACATGTGGATGAAAAAGATCTGCGTATCACCGTGGGTGGCGAGAAATGTAAACAGCCTTATTCTTTGTCTTTGTTAAATATCTCAGCGATGAGTTTTGGTTCTTTGTCGACGAACGCCATTTTGTCTCTGAACGGAGGCGCCAAAGACGGTGGCTTTGCGCACAATACGGGGGAAGGCGGTATTTCTCCTTACCATCTTGAATTGGGTGGAGATTTGATTTGGCAAATCGGTACGGGTTATTTTGGTTGCAGAACCCATGAAGGTACTTTTGATCCACAACTTTTTAAAACCAATGCCTCTCGTCCTCAGGTGAAAATGATTGAGATTAAGTTGTCCCAAGGGGCAAAGCCGGGGCACGGTGGTATTCTTTCTGGTAAAAAAGTGACGCCTGAAATTGCCCAGATTCGAAATGTGCCGATGGGCAAAGATGTGATTTCGCCTCCGGGACATAGTGCATTTAGTGATGCCGCGGAAATGTTGAAGTTCATTGAGACCTTGCGTGAACTATCCGGTGGAAAACCCGTGGGTATTAAATTGTGCCTGGGCCATCGCCGCGAGTTTGAAGAGTTGGTTTCTTTGATGGTGGAAAAGAATTCTTATCCGGACTTTATTGCCGTCGACGGTGCCGAGGGTGGAACTGGCGCTGCACCACTTGAGTTCACAAACTATATGGGCATGCCGGGCATTGATGCTTTGGTGATTGTTGTTGATACTCTGAAGAAATTTGGCGTTCGCGAGAAGGTGAAAGTTCTGGCAACCGGAAAGATCACGACTGCTTTTGATATCGTAAAGTTATTGTGTATTGGTGCAGATGCGACCTATGCGGCTCGTTCAATGTTGCTGGCTTTGGGGTGTATTCAAGCACTTCGCTGCAACAATAATAAATGCCCAACAGGTGTTGCGACTCAAGATCCAAATCTGGTTAAAGGCCTTCATGTGCCGACCAAGCGAGAGCGTGTTAAAAACTTCCATGCAGAAACACTGGGAACGGTGGCGCATATCATCGGCGCCATGGGAGTTTCAAAGTTTCAAGATCTGACTCGTGCGGATTTGTATAAACGTGTGGATGACAACCATATTAAAACCTATCAAGAAATCTACGCTTCGATGGTTTAAACTTTCGGAGTCTGATATTCAGAAATAAAAAAAGGAACCCGTGGGTTCCTTTTTTTTATTCGCCTTTTCCGCCGTTGATATCTTCTTTGAGTTCTTTACCAACTTTAAAGAATGGCAATTTTTTCTCTTCAACATTGATGATTTCACCAGTGCGAGGATTGCGTCCTTTATAAGCGCCATATTGACGATTTACAAATGAACCGAAACCACGGATTTCAATACGGTCATCGCGCATCAAGGCTTCCACCATAGAATCAAAAATAGTGTTAACTACAGTCTCAGCTTTCACGCGAGTGATGCCGGCTTTTTCTGAGATCAAATTTATTAAATCCGCTTTTGTCATCTTCAAGTTCCTTCAGATCTCAAGCTCAGATATGCCGTATTTCGGTCTAAACATATCGAACCATAAAGCATTGATAACACTCCCGATTATACAGATGTGCAGGGGGCTGACTATCACTTTTCAATACTTTAACTCAATGCTTCTTATACATTCCGGTGTTGAGCAGTATTTTTCGGTAGGCATCGAGCACGGACTGGACCAGTTTTGGGGTGTCAAACAGGTCTACGACGCGTTGACGGGCTCTTTCGCCGATTTCGTCCGCAGGCATGGTGCCTGAAAAGATCTCAACCAAGAGGTTGCTCATGGAGTCCACGTCGGCCGGGCGAAGCAAGAAACCGTCTCTGCCATCTTCAATAATGTTGGCAATAGGCGACACTTCAGACCCCATAACCACTTTTTTCTGCGCCATGGCTTCCAAAGTGGAGGGTTCAAAGCCTGTTGTGCGGGAACTCATGTTTACGAAAACATCGCCCAAGACAATATAGTCTTCGATTTCGGGGGCTGGAACTGCGCCCGTTAGGATGACTCGATTGCCAAGAGCCAGATTGAGGACTTCGAACTCCACATTTTTAAACTTGGGTCCGTTGCCGACGATGATCAAATAGCTGTTGGGCTTTTTAATCGCCACCTTCTCAAAGGCCTTTAAAAGCGGAAGAAGTTCTTGAACCTCTGTCATATCGCTGATTGTAACCGCGACATGGGAATTTTCCGGCAGACCCAGCTTTTTACGAAGTTCCAAAGACTTCTCTTTAGGCGACAAGTCACCCAGTTCAATTCCATAAGGAACCGTGTAAGTGTGAAAGTCAGGATAAAGATAATATCTTTCCAGAATGATTCTTTGCTGAGGATTGGTAACAAAGATCCCGTCGGCCGTCGAAAGAAGCTGGCGGTCGCCACCATAATAAGTTGTCAGGAATTTATAAGCGGTTGCGATCGCCGTGGTCAGCATGCTTCCCAAGGTTTCGCGCTTCATTGCTAAGATCGCAAAAAGCTGTGACATCTGAGTGGCTTCCACATCATAAGCCATCGCGATTTTGAAATCTTTTTTGCGATTGCCAATGCGGTAACCCGATCTATCGATGCTATGAACCAGGTGAAAAGGTTCTTCTTTATGAAGTTGTGCAAACTTCTGCCGAACTGCAATTTGGAAGCTCATATGAGAAAGATTCTTGGCACCTTCGTGAAGATAAAGAACGCGCACGCCGTCGCGAATCACTTCAGGTTTTTTCAAGAATGAAGTGGTCGAAAGCACCGTGACCTTATGTCCTTCGCGAGCCAAGCCGCGAGCAATAGGCCATAAAAATCCATGGTCCGTCGCACGACTTAATATCGGGAAACGGGCGGAGGTCAGGCAGATATTTAATTTCTCTGGAAGTTTCGACTTCGCAAGCATGAACTTATCTTAGATGAGACAAGGCCTTGTTGTACAGACGATTGAGTTCATTTAAGGACGAATCAATCAGATGGCTGCCCTGAGCTCTTTGTTCAGACATGACTTCAGGCAGACGAAGGTGAGGTCTGGAAAGCAGCTTTACCAAATCTCTTTGCGTGTGTTCGTGATTCAGGACCCAGCAGTTTACCGCGTTTTTCCAAAGATCAGAGTGAATACTGGTCTGGCGGGAATCCAGAATCATGACCGCTTGAGACTGAATGGCGCGCATATAGTATTCAGTCATTTCAACCGGCGTGAATTTCTGCCCCGCTAAAACAAAAGCTGTTGCACGCTCTAACAAAATTTTCGAAAGGTGAGGCGGCATAGAACCGGTCACAACCCAACGGTGCTCGCAATCGAATTTGGCCATCCAGGCCGCAAACTTCTTACGATCGCGCAAAGGCCAATGAGAATAAGATCCCCACAGAGCCACTTTGTGCTTTTGCGCGAGAGTTCGGATGCGCATGAGATTTTCCGAGTCAGGATTAAAACGAGTCTCACGGAAAGGGACGACAAAATAGTCATTGTCAGCCAAATCTGCGATCAATCGGGCGTCACTGCCATCGGCATAGATTTCAGAAAGAGTATCATGACGGAAATCCAAGGCCGGAGGTAAAATCCCTCGTCCTTGGCTGTTGGAGCGAACATTTAGTCCGCGCAACTGTCCCAATGCTTCGACCGTCGGGCAGGTGATGATATCGCTTTCTTCAACCAAATAGCGAACCGGGTTGCTGCGGCGAAGTCCATAGCGAATATTCAAAAGGGAAGTCGTCAGAACACAAGCAGGATGAGATTTTGCAAAAGTCGAAAGAACGATTTGTGCCGCATTCATGCGGTCTTCATCCAGAACGATATGTAAGATTTGCGGTTGCAATCCGAAAAGACCTGGAATGATTTTAAGGCCTTCGACAAAGTTCCATCTTCTGAAATATGCCATGAATTCGATGCCGTGCAGGTGGCCCAGAGGCTCTTCACCTCTGCTTGTAAGAATCACGACCTCATGTTGCTGGCTGCGCAGAGCCTGCGCCAATTGCCAAGAAGTGGCCGTGATATTTTTGCTTACAAGAATTATTTTCGCCATTCAATCCCTAAGGCTTTATAGATGCGATCAAGTATCTTGCGGTTCGCTTCTGGAATATTGCGATGCTTGAGTTCTTCTGGGTGAATCCACTCAAGCATCATGTGATGTTTGGCGCGAGGTTCACCTTTCCAGTAAATGATCTCATAGAACAATATGAGAATCCCTACGTCCCCGTATGAATGAGTGCAGGCGAGTTTGAGTTCCCCGACTTCGGCTTCGATACCCAGTTCTTCATTTAATTCTCTTGCGAGAGCGAACTCAGGCGTTTCCCCGTTTTCAATCTTTCCACCGGGAAATTCCCATTGGCCAGCTAAGGAGTTATTTTCAGGTCTTTGGCCGACCAGAATTTTACCATCTTTACGCAAGAAGCCTGCAACCACAGGAATCCAATGACCTTTGCGGATCTTGGATTTCTTTGGCTGACCTGTTTGCACTCCAGCTTCGCTGGGGCTGGTTTGCCCTCCGGCTCCGCCGGAGGAAAGCTTATTGTCGCTCATGATGCTTTCTTGCTACCTCGTGGAAAAAACCGGGACCATAGAACACGAGTGCAGAATAAATTTGAACAAGATTGGCGCCCATTTGCAATCTTTCAAAGACATCATCCGGACTCATAATGCCACCAGCACTCACCAGCAGCTTCTCATCTTTATTTTTGCCTAAAATTTGCACAGCAATTTGCAAGGCGCGTTGAGAGAGGTGCTTTAAAGGGGCTCCAGAAAGTCCCCCTTCTGCGGGGAAGTGGCAGCCGGGAGGCCTTGAAAGTGTGGTATTTGTCAAAACGAAGCCATCGACACCCAATTCATGACAATGAGTGATCGCTTCGGCCAGGGCATCATCGCCCATGTCAGGACTCAACTTCACCAAAACCGGAGTCGGCTCAAAGTGTGAAACTCTGTCGATGATGGGACCCAAAAGATTGCGAAGGTTGTCTTTGTTCTGAAGTTCGCGAAGTCCCTGAGTATTTGGGCTGGAAACATTCACAACAAAGGCATCGGCAAATGGACGAAACTTATCGACGAGGGTCAAATAGTCTTGGACGGCCTCGTTGTTCGGAGTCGTCCGATTCTTTCCGATATTCACAAAAACAGTAGTGCGAAATCGGGGGGCATAAGCAGCAAGATTATAGAAAACTTCGTCAGCGCCATGGCTGGGAAAACCCATTTTATTCCACATCGCCTGAAGTGATTTATCGCGGTCCATGATTTTTCCAGGATTGGGATCCTGTGCGAGGGGAGTGACCGTGCCGACCTCGACAAAACCGCAACCAAGGCGCCACCAGTCCTTTAGATGTTCTGCATTCTTATCCACTCCTCCTGCAATTCCTACTGGATTTGCAAAAGTCATATCCCGCCATGTGAAGCTATTCCATTCCGGAATTTTTCTTCCGTAAGCCATCGAAATAAAGGGAAGTGTGAGAGGGATAAGATCGTGAGCCCATTGAGGTGGTAGTAAAAGCCAAGGACGCATGAATACTCCGTACAGCTGGCAAAAAAAGAAAAGGCGGTTTGCACCGCCTTTTCTGGGAAACATTATCTTGGGTACAAACCTCTGAGAAGCATCGCTTTCTCAAGGCGTTGAACTGAAACCGCCATCGCAGCAGATCTCATGTCGACGTTTTTCTCAGTCGCAAAAGAGTGACCTTTGTCGAAAGCTTTTGTGATGATCGTTTTCAAACGACCGTTCACTTCGTCTTCGTCCCAGAACAAAGCCATCGTATCTTGAACCCATTCAAAGTAAGAAACGATCACGCCGCCACCGTTAGCAATAACGTCTGGAGCGATGTAAACGCCACGTTTTGTAAGGATTTTTGTCGCTGCATTTGTTACAGGTCCGTTCGCACCTTCAACGATGATTTTCGCTTGGATTTTTTCAGCGTTGTGCGTGTCGATTTGATTTTCAAGAGCGCACGGGAACAAAGCATCACATTTAACTTCAAGCAAATCTTCATTGCTGATTGGAGTTGCTTTAGGGTAGCCCTTCAGGAATTTGTGAGCTTTGATGTACTCAAGAACTTCAGGGATATCCAAGCCGTCGCCGTTGAAGATACCACCAGAAACGTCGCTGACGGCAACGATGCGAGCACCGCGCTCATGCGCGAACTTAGCTGCGAAAGAACCCACGTTGCCGAATCCTTGGATTGCAATCGTTGCGCCTTTCAAGCTCATTTTGTTCACTTCGAAAGCTTTTTCAGCCACGTAAACAACACCCAAGCCCGTTGCATGGTTACGGCCCAAAGAACCACCGATTTCAACCGGTTTACCAGTCACCACGCCAGGTTGTGCGAAGCCACCTTGTTCTTGAGAGTAAGTATCCATGAACCAAGCCATCGTTTGTGGATCAGTGCCCACGTCTGGAGCTGGAATATCTTTAGTTGGTCCAACGAAAGGTCCAATTTCAGAAGCATAACGACGAGTCAGGTTTTGTTTTTCAGTACGGGAAAGCTTGGTTGGATCAACTGTGATACCACCTTTAGCTCCACCCAATGGAAGACCTAGAACAGAGTTTTTGAAAGTCATCAAAGCGGCAAGGCCGACAACTTCTTGAAGGTCTACGTTTTGGTGATAACGGATGCCACCTTTGTAGGGGCCCAAAGTTGGAGAGTACTGAACACGGTAGCCTGTGAAAACTTTCACAGAGTAGTCGTCCATACGTACCGGTACAGAAACTGTGATGCAACGACGTGGACGTTTTAATCTTTCAAGAACGTTCGGGTCGCAGTTAATCAGCTTAGCTGCTTCATCGAGAGTTTGAATGGCATTTCTAAACAATGGGCCATCATAAAGAGGTTCTATTTGTGATCCGTTTTTTGATCCGTGAGGGGCTTCCATGATATATGTCTCCTTAAAAATACACTGTCGAATTTTAATTAAGTAAATACTCAGTGTCACTCAGGAAAAAGGTGATGACTCGGTGGTTCTTTTTGGCCACTATGAAGGCCTATGCTTCGGTCTTGTTTGCTCTCTATCAGTCTTACTTTTTTGACCTTTTCGGCCTCTGCTTTAAGTAATCAGACGCCACAACAGACCTTTATGGAGCAATTTCAAAGCTCGCGGATTTGGTTCCCGCCGGAAGATTCGCCCATCCTTGCAAATAGCCCCGGGCGTTATCCGACAACCCTCAATTTTCTGTTTGAAAGCGTCTTAGGCTGGACACCGACCGGTCTGGGCAAGGCCATGTCCACCTCATGCAATCCAAATGTCTGGCAGGCCCGCATGCTGGATGCTCGCGTGAAAAGCTCCGCACAAATTCAAGGGGCACTGGTACAAAAATATTTTCAGGAATGTCGCACAGAACTTGAGACCGGTGATAACAGCGGACTTGTGAACTTGCGAAAAATGATGACCATGAACTACAACCCGCAAGGGCATCCGTTTTTGCGTCGAGTGGTTGTGAATCTTCCAGGAAATGTGCGTCTTAAAGGATTGCTGGGCTTAAAGGGCGACTTTAAACGTCGTCCCTTCGTGATTATGCGTTTGGGAATCTTTTCGAGTGTCGAGGATTTCCGGCCGGAACGTGCTTGGCTTATGATGCTCTTTGAACAGTCGCCATTTAACGTGTTGGTCCTGGAAAATATGACCAGCGGTGATTTTGTTGCCGATAATAATCAGTTTTCATTTGGTGGCTATGATGAAGGGATTCAGAATCTCTTACTGGCCAGAATGCTTCGTGATTCCAATGAACCACTTTCAAAAGTTGTCGACAGCGTTCATATGTTCGGTGTCAGTCTTGGTGGGCACGGGGTTCTTTTCTCTTCTTTGCTGAGTAAATATAATTCTCCTGCGAACTATCCACTTATCCAAAGCTCTTTGGCATTTTGCCCGGTCGTCCATTTGCAGGAGACCATGCAAAATCTCACGCAAAGTGGGGTGAAGTCGGCCTTTGTTGATTTGTGGAGCCGTCGTCGCTTGAGTGGACTGGATCAGAAGTTGCCATCCTTGGTGCAATACGAAAGTTTCAGTTTCCTGACCAAGGCAATTTCGGAAGTAGTCAGAAATTATCACGGCGGTCTGTCTTATATTTCCAATGTGAAGTTGCCACCGGGTATGAAAGACGGAGCTGAGTTCTGGGCCCTGAATGACTTCTGGAAGTCCTACAATGATGTGCAAGAACCTGTCATGATCCTGGCGACCTCACAAGACCCTTTGGTTCCCTTTGAGATGAACTCTCAAAATATCGCCAATAAAAAACTTAAAATCGGCAGCAAGAATGTCAAAGTGGTGGAGCTTCCGCAAGGTTACCATTGTACTTTGCCGGTTCCTTACGACTGGAAAGCTCTGACGACGGTGTTTCAATCTTATGTTCTTTCCCACTCGCCGGGGTTTCATTTGAAAGAGCGGAACTTAACTGTGGATTTGAGTGATGATGAGTGGAAAGGATTCTTCGAAGGTCCGGTTGTGACGAACTTTGAGGTGAGAGAGCCTGCTAAGGATCAGAAGTTCGTTCGTTTGGAAATTAAAATGACGAATGGGAAGAAAGACGATCGCAGTATGAATCTCAGTCTGCCTTTGTCTGAGTTCGATTTCCGTTTCCTCAATAAAGATCTGACACTTTCCGAGAAAGAAATGATTGTGCGCTGGCTAAATCAAAACTTGCGTGTGAGTTTGATGCAAAATTCCGCCAAGGCCAGTTTGAAAGTCACCTGGCCGGTGGCCCTTTAAAAATTTGGGTTGAAAAAATCATAGAGGAGTTTGTACTCTTTGGACTTTTCCTGAAGGCTCTTTGAAAGAGCCTTTTCTATTTTGGGTAAGAGCTCCAGATGCTTTTTGTTCAAACAAAAATAAAGCGGAACTTTTTGAAAATATTGTTTCCCGATGCGAACATCCACAAAGGTTTTGGGCGAGGAAATTTTCAGTGAGGCAATGATTGGATCGGGTAATATAAGATAGTCAGCTCTTCCCGATTTTAACATCTGAAGGCCTTGCTCAATGCTCGAGATCTCTTCGGCGCCAAGGTCACGACGTTTGAGATCTTCTTTAACTGTCAAAGTGTTTAAGATAACCAGTCCTCTGGATTTATTCAGCTGGTCTTCGTTGATTGTTGTGTTCTTAATTTTGTAGAGAATGTGATACTCGATAAAGCCTAAGGGTTTAGAGGAAATAATAATGTTCGGATAGTTTTGAGCGACGAGCTCGCTTCGGATAAGTTCACCATCGAGTGTCCCTTTGCTGACAAGTGAAGAGGATCTTCCTAAAGGAAGCGGCGTAAAAGAGACGGTGATCCCTTCGCGCTTTAGGGACTGGACAAAGAAGTCCTCGAGCTCTTGGATTACTAAGAGTTTGTCGTAACCCTCCTGGACAGCAATTTTCAAATGAATGCCGTCAGCCCAGCTAGGACTGCTGAGAAGCAAAATAACCCAGATGAGAAGCCGACAAGTCATGGCTTATTAGCCTCTCAAGAAATTTAAAGGGCAAGATAAAAGGCTCTGTAATCACACATGTCTGCTAGTGCTAGCGGCTGCCGCCGCGAACACAAATGTAGTTTAAAAAAGCAGCCGGGTTGACGTTGGTATCTGGAGCGGTCCAGCCACCAGAAGAAACATACACTCTTCCTCCGGCAAGAGCCCAATGAGCATTTTCCTCACCGGATTTGCCAATTGTGATGCCGCCGCGGTAGTCGCCCAAGCCGCCAAGGGCGCGCAAGTCATCTTCACTTGGAAGATGAGCATTGTAGCTGTCGCAGACCCAAGAAGCTTCCTGATTGAGATCTTTCATCTTCGCCGTGGATGGACGGTTGATCATGCCTTTGGTGACAAGCTCAATGGATTTGCCCATTAGTTTTAATGAAGAGGGGAATTTTGTGCTTTGATATTCGTGGAAAACTTGGCCAGCCAGGTCTTGCGTTGCCGTCACACCTTCGCCGCTGGCGACGAAATTTTGTTCAAGCCCCGTACGTAGATTCAGTACCGTGACAGTAATTTGTAAGCCGGGTTTGCGGTTGGAGTTAACTGAATAAACACCGTAAATAGCCATGTCATAATTTGATTGGGCGGAACCCATATTGGCAAATTGCAACTTTTGAATCTGAGGCTGGAAATAGCGATAGAATTCATCCAGACGTGCCTTAAAGACGGCTTCCAAAGTGGTACCCAATTGGGCGCGGCCCTGTTTGCGCAGGTTCAAGATGTGTTGATCAAAGGCGATCAACATTTTTGCGGCCTCAGTGCCGCCAGCCCCTACCATCATCAAGCTGGTGGCTTGGTTGACGTACTCAGCTCGTTGTTGGCCTATAGAGCGCGCATAGGTTTCCCTAAATAGATCCAGATCGGCACCTTCAATAAAGCGAATGGATGGGAAGACGCGATAAATAGAAGAGTCCGGAAGCGGAGCTGGGGAGGCTGCATGGGCAGGGCCCGTGTAACTCACGCATAAAATAAGTGATGTAATGACTAGCCTGATTTTCATAATCATTTTCCTCTTTCAGTCGCAACGAAACTTTTGGGGTCATTTCATTATGCGAGGCCTGTGCCATTTCCTGAAAGCTTTGCTTTGATTTGAAAGTCCTGGCTGTGCCTAAGATCTTTACAGGTGCCGTAAAGGGACAGAACTATTTAGTGTTTAGAGGTTGGGATTTATGAAGGTATTGATGTACTTGTAGTTGTTCTTCTTTTTCGCTTGGCGAGAAAAAGACTTTTCAATTTTGGGCATGAGGTTTTTGTACTTCTTGTTCAGGCAAAAATACAAAGGAATGCGTTGAAACATTTCGGTTGATGTCTTTAGATTCACGAAGAGCTGTGGCTGGGTGTCCCTGATGGCGGCAATGATCGGGGCGGCGAGAATAATATAATCAGCGCGGCCTGAATTCACCATCTGTATGCCCTGTTCAAGACTGGGAGCTTCGTCGACTTTAAGATCTCGTTTGCGAAGCTCATCTTTTACAGTCGTACTGTTAAGGAGGACCAACCCCTTGTAGGACTTGAGCTGATGCTGGTTGAAATTGGTGTTCTTCTCTGAGTAAAGGATATGATAGTCGGCGTAGCCCAAGGGTTTTGAAGTTAAAATCAAGTTGGGACTTTGCTCGACAATGTTGGCAGCGCGAATCAGCTCGCCGTCCAGTTCGCCTTTATTTACCAAGGCTACAGATCGAGCTAAGGGGAGGGATCGGAATGTAACGTGGATGCCTTCCGACTCCAGGGCGAGAGTTACAAAGTTTTGTACTTCTTTGATCGCGGAAATCTTATCGAATCCTTCTTGCATGGCGATTTTTAGAGTCAAGGCTTCAGCGCGAGAGTTGCTGCCAAAAAGCAAAATGGTGACTACGAAACTAGTTAAAAAACGGTGAAGGCTCATTCTTTTATTACGAAGGTGCTCACACTAAAGAGCAAGTGGAATTGTGACTTAGTGGTGCTGAACAGCAAAGGTCATATTGTATTTCACATTTTGGACCTAGATCTGCGTTTTGAAATACTCAGAATGCTCTGCAAGCTTTTCCATGTAACCACGCACGTCTTCCTTCGCTTCTTCGGGTAATCGCGCAAAGGGAACAATGTGCTCGTCGGGAACGTATCGGAAGGTAAAATTAATTCTGCGAGTTTCAAAATTTGAAATCTCGTTGAGCTTAAAATGAGAGTCTTCTTTTCTGTCCACTCGTTGGACACGGTGGAATAAATGTTTTTTGAATTTATCACCAGCGAAGATCTGCAGTGAACTGTCTTCCAGCCATTGTTGAACAACGACATTGGATTTGCTTTCAGTTCCCTGGCTGGAGACAAATTGGAACAAGGCGCGTTCACCGAAAGAAATTGAGGCCACCGGTCCGGGTTCGAAATCTTTGTGCTCGCCAACGCGAGCGCAATCCAATTTTTTTCCATCGTCTTGGATCTGGTCACCGTAGTAATTGATCAGGCAAGTATTCAGATGCCAGCCGCGAGGAATATCGCGAGGCTCATAGTGCGCATGCACCATTTCTTCAAATTTTTGAATCAGGTATTCCAAAATAGGTGGAAAGCCTTCAGCCGCGACACAGCGATTAAAGATGCCTTTTGGAGGATGATAGTAGTTCAAACAAGCAAATTGCCAATTTCCCAGCCAGTAAACCGGGCGCAAAAGAGGACGTTGTTTTTGATTCTCTGGCGGCGGATTGTTTTTCGAATAGCGCATTTCCCAAATTGGATAAAGCGTATTGAGGTAGTTGAAAATCTCTTCTTTTTCGCGGGCCGAAATGTAGTTGGGTTTGTAAATCAAAGCGTTCGGAGCGGATTTATCTTCTTGGGCTCGGCTGGAAAGGGGACGCCCGCCATTGACGGGGCGATTTTTTGGACCGCTCTTAGGGGCGGCCGGTTTGTTGCCTGAGAATTTTGCTTTGGATTTAAACATGAGAGCGGTTCTATCATAGGCCCCAGCTAAGGCCAAGTCCGCGATGTTAGGGGATGACAGCGGGGGCGGCTTCGGCTAGAAATGAGCCTAGGGAGGATGAAAAAATGACAACACCCGTACAGGCCCATCTAGGTCCTCAAGAAAAACAGCTTTTGATCAACCAAATCCCCGCACTTAAAGGTAAAAAGATCCTCATTATCGGTGACGTCGGTTTGGATGAATACGTGATGGGGCAGGTTCGTCGCATCAGCCCGGAAGCTCCCGTTCCAGTTTTGGAAGTTGAAGAAGAAGACATGCGTTTAGGCCTGGCGGCCAATGTGGCGCAAAACGTGGCCAGTCTTGGTGGCTACCCGATGATGGTTTCAGTTGTTGGTGATGACACTGGAGCAAATCTTCTTAAAGAACTCTGCATTAAAAATGGCGTCAGCTGGGACTACATGATTGTCGATAAAGCTCGTCCCACTACGCGCAAGACCCGTGTGATGGCCAAACACCATCACTTGGTTCGCGTGGACTATGAACTCAGAAAATATCTTTCTGAGGAAGCCGAAGCACGTTTGATTGCGACTGTGGAAAAAAACGTCGCGCAAGCTGATTGCGTAATTATCGAGGACTACGCCAAAGGTGTGATTTCCCGAAATGTGGTCGAGAAAGTTTCTGCGATCTGCAAAAAAGCCAATAAAAAACTGATGGTCGATCCACACCGTAATAATCAAGGGGCCTTCTATCAAGGCGTTGATTTGATCAAGCCAAATTACGATGAAGCCGTTGTGCTTACAGGAATGGATTTTGACGATCTAAAAGGCAATCCCAATAAAGTTGTTGAAGTGGGGCGTGCTTTACAAAAAATCACAGGCGCCAAGGAAGTGGTTCTGACCCGTGGAAAAGACGGTATGACTATTTTCTCTGGTGATCAGATCACGGAAGTTCCAACCTACGCTCAAAAAGTATTCGACGTCACAGGTGCTGGCGACACCGTTATCGCAGCCTTGGCACTTGGTTTGGTCTCTGGTCTTTCTCTGGTACAAAGCTGCATGCTCGCTAACAACGCCGCAGGCGTCGTCGTCGGCAAAGTCGGCTGCGTTCCATGCGAAATCCCGGAACTCATCGAATACATCAACACCGTCCACTAAAGGTACACCGAAATTTTTATTAGTATGAAGTGTTAGGCCTCAGCAATGAGGCCTTTGTTTCTTGAAAGGATCGGACATGACTCAAGAGAGAAATTTCAAAGTAAATTCACAGCTTCTTCCCGAGGGTTTTCCTCGTGAGTTCGATGCGCATATTTATTTTGATGAAAGCTCTCGTGCTTTTGCGGAGAACCTTCGCGAAAAAGCAATTGCTGCGTTTGCAGGTCGGCGTGTGTTCACGGGAGATATGATCCCCACAGGTATCGGCCCTCATCCTATTCCGATGTTTGAAATGAATTTTCCCAAAGAGGTGTTTACGGACGTGGTTCTGTGGCTGATGCGGGAACGTGGAAGTTTGTCTGTGCTGGTTCATGAGCTGACAGGTGATGATCTCTATGATCACACCCAGGCGGCATTATGGTTGGGGCCTCAGGTCGAATTGAAGTATTCTGTCTTTTAGAAATACTCTGATCTCCTGCTGGGGTGACTGCCCAAAATTGTTAAGTGTTAACTTCGTGAGTCTTCGCGAAAGTTAAAAGATCCTTATCTTCATTGAATTCTCTTTCAATTCAAATTTACTGCAAGTGTCTCACTCTGGGACTGGTGCATTCGTTGCTATTTATGCCAGTGAAGGAGTACCCCATGAAATTTTCCAATCTACTTCGTTTGAGTCTTGTGACTTCCGTGATCTTTACTGGTTTTTCGGCTTTTGCAGAAGACGATGCCAATCTATTGATTTTCGAAAACAAGGAGACGGTACAAAGTCAGCAGGCGCCCCCTCTGATGACAGAGATGGCGGATGAGATTCAGGTAAAATTTGATCCTTCTGAAGTCACTGAAGTTGATAAAGAATTCAACCGCGAACGCTTTGTTAAAAAAGCCCGCGCTGAGATGAATACTGAAATTCCAAAAGATGTACTGTATGAATTTGAAGGTCCCAGAACAGAGGCGGAACTTGAGAAGCTTTTGCAGCTTTCGGATAGCGAAGTCGCATCCTTTTTGGCCAAGAAAAAAGCCTTTCTTGGGAAGTTCGCAAAAGTCTTAGCTTTCTTCCGAGTTGGTCCCGCAAAAATCAACAAAGCTTTGAATGAGCTCAATGGCCGCTTCTATGAGAGTTCCCACGTAGTTTCGCGCAGTAACGTGAAGGGCGGTTCGATGATGTTCTCTATTTCTGGTGGCTTGGCGTTGCCGCAGAAAGTGATGGAAGCCTTGCATAAACGAAGCATCGGTTCTTTCATTCCTAAATCCGGTGGTTTTTATTATATGTTGGGTCTTGGTGCGGGCTTCGCCCGTAAAGTCGATGCGAATAATAAATCAAAATTTGTCTTCGAAGTTTTTGTCGATGTAGAGAAACTAAAGAAAACTCTCACTGGTATCGTGGAGGTTTCTGCCGCGGGAACTTACGGTTTGGTATTTGAAAAGCGCGAGGGCGCCTTTATGTCTCAGAAGAACACCACCATGTATGGCGGCGCGACGGGAGTTTTCCGTCAAGGTTCGCATCAGTTCGGTTGGGCGGCTTCAACAGGATTGTCGTTCCCTCCAGGAATCGGGATTCTTTTGGTTTATCAGGATGAAGCCACTCGCTATTACCTTTTCCGCACGGAAGGTCTGAAGGCGTCTTTCCCGGCACTGCGTATGGTGAAGGACAATATTGTTTCCGCTTTAAGAAACATTGCCTTCAATAGAGGGTCTTTAGTGACCTGCCAAAAAGCTCTTCTCTAGAGCCAAGCAGTAGACAGTCAGGCATTTTTTCCACGATTTTAAACCCTGCCAATTCAGTTTGGTGGGGTTTTTCCTTTTAAAGACCCTAAATCAATGGAATTGCTAGGCTATCCGGCTCTCCTATGCTACAAACTCGCCACACATAATCCTTAACCAAACGGGATCAAGCTGCCAGATCAGCCGGCCAAATCAGTTGGCCAGATCGGGCGCTAAGAACCCAGCTGTAACAAGCACGGCTGTAATAAGCCAAGGAGCCCTTAATGGAATTGAATGACGGTATCGACCTCATTTCTACTGCCCCAGTGAACTATGCTGACGACAACGTCGCAAAGCCTCTCGAAAACAAACCCACTAATTTCTATTCTCTGACACTTGAAGATTTGAAAGCTTACCTCAAAGGTAAAGGCAAAGAGCAATTCCGCGCTCAACAGATTTTCAAATGGGTTTTTGAGCAACGTGTGACTGACGTTGAACAGATGACAAATCTTTCTAAAGATTTCCGTGCTGAGTTGCCGAAGCTTCTTTCATTTGACCTTCCTAAAGTCGTCACTCATTTGAAGTCCGTGGATGGAACGCAAAAATTCCTGTTTGATGTGGGTGACAATCTCACAGTTGAGTCCGTGGTGATTCCTTCCGAGGGCCGTCTGACATTGTGTATTTCATCTGAGGTGGGTTGCAACATTGGTTGTAAATTCTGTTTCACTGGAAAACAAAAACTTAAGCGCAGATTAAGAACAGAAGATATCGTTGGTCAATTCATGCAGGTTCATGACCGCCTTGAGGAAGGTCAACGCATCACGAATATCGTATTCATGGGGATGGGCGAGCCACTCGACAATCCAGAAGCGGTGTTTAAAACGATTGAAGTTCTTCACTCTCCTTGGGGTATTAATTTATCTCGTAAGAAGATCACAGTTTCAACTTCAGGGATCGTTCCAGAGATGTGGCGTATTGCGGATGCCAAAGTTCGCTTGGCCGTCAGCTTGAATGCGCCAAATGATGAGATTCGCTCCCAAGTGATGCCGATCAATAAAAAGTGGAACACCAAAGCTTTGCTGGATGCTTGTAAGGACTATACCGACAAGACCGGCGAGAAGATCACTTTCGAGTACGTTTTGCTTAAAGGTGTTACAGACCAGTTGGAGCATGCACGCCAAGTGGCGAAACTGACTCGTCATATTCCTTGTAAGATCAATATCATTCCCTTCAATGAACATCCGGCTTCGCCTTACGAGCGTCCAGCCGATGAGACTATTGAAGCCTTCCATGCGGAGCTCAGTCGTTTGGGTGTGCATGTCTTGTTGAGACGCTCAATGGGACGCGATATTTTTGCAGCATGTGGTCAATTGAACAGCACGCACAAAGAAAACACGGCGACGATGGATATCTCGAATTCAAAGCTTGCGGGCTTGCCGAAGTCCAAACGTGAAGTGTTGGCAGCAAACGCGCTTGAATTCGCTGCGAAAAATGCGGCACTCAATGCAGCAAGCTATGAAGCAGAAGACGCTGGCGAAAACAGCGAACTTAAACAATAACTATACAGAGCCTACTCCGATGAAGTCGGAGTGTAGGCAGAAAAAATCGGAGATTATTAAAATGTCAGAAATTCTAGTTGTTGGAAGCCTTGCTTACGATTCAATTCAAACTCCTTCAGGAAAAGCAGATCGCGCCTTGGGCGGCTCTGCAAATTACTTCTCTTTGGCGGCTTCTTTGTTTTCTAAAGTTCGCGTGGTTGGTGTAGTTGGTGAAGACTACGAGCAAAAAGACTACGACATGTTGAACAACCGCGGTGTTGATCTAGCGGGTCTGTCTAAGGTTCCAGGAAAGACTTTCCACTGGGCTGGTTCTTATGAAGGCGATATGAATGAGGCGAAGACTTTGCAAACGGATTTGAACGTGTTTGCAGATTTCAATCCGCAATTGCCAGAGCATTTCAAAGATTCATCTTTCGTGTTCTTGGCAAATATCGCCCCTGAATTGCAACTGCAAGTTCTAGAGCAGGTGAAACAACCTAAATTCGTAGGCATGGACACGATGAACTTCTGGATCTCTATCAAGAAGGAAGCCCTTCTTGAAGTTGTTAAAAAAGTGAACTTGGTATTGATCAATGAAGGTGAAGCAAAAATGCTGACGGGCGCTGCGAACGCAATTTCAGCGGCTCCGATGATCACCGCGATGGGTCCTTCTGCTGTTGTTATTAAACGTGGTGAGTATGGATTTGCTATGTACACCAAAGAAGAAGGTTACTTCATCTTGCCAGCAATGCCGATTCCAACAGTGATCGATCCAACTGGCGCCGGTGACACTTTCGCAGGTGGCTTCTTCGGTTACTTGGCTGCGCAAAAGAATGTTCCGACGGTAGAAAACTTGAAACAAGCTTGTATCATGGGTTCTATGATGGCGAGCCATACGATCCAGGATTTCTCTGTGAAGGCTTTGGAAAAAGTCACTTTGGGTGATTTGGAAAAACGTCTGACAGCTTACAAAAAAGTGATCACGATCTAGTTTTGTCATTGTTTGAATTTTAATTGAATAAAAGGCACTGATGTTGAATCAGTGCCTTTTTTATTTCTAACCCTCGAGAGCATGGGCCTTTCCGATTGCTTTGACGACTAAAGCATGTTTACTTTTGTTTATGCGGTTATGGCTCGTTATTCTGTCGCTAATAATATCTTCCCAAGCGCCGGCAGAGTCGGTTTGGAAGGGCTATACCGAAGAGTTTCCTCCCTTTAACTTCAAAAAAGATTCTGAAATTGCAGGGGTGTCGACCGAAATCATCCGCAGTCTTTTCGCAACTGAAAAAATCTCTGCGCAGATTGTACTCTTGCCTTGGGCGGAAGGCTTTCGCCGCGCTCAAGAAGAGGATCATTCTTTTATCTTTACGATCTCCAGGAAGCCTGAGCGCGAAAAGCTATTCAAGTGGGTGGGGCCCATTTTGAAAGACACGTTTTACTTAGTCGCTCTGGAGAACTCCAAAATTCGTCCCACCAGCAATCCCTTGGATCTTCGAAAGTACAAGGTCTCTGGGATCAAAGGGGATCATCCTGTGGAGTTTTTAGAGCACTTGGGATTCAAGGTTCAGCATATTGATGACGACGTTGAACGCTACAAGCTGATGCGTTCAGGAAAGCTGGATTTAGATATCATGACCGAAGTCAGTCAGGCGGCGTATGAAAAACTGTATCAATTGAAATTCAAAAGAATCACAAGACTTTACAAGATAGATTATTTTGTGGCTTTCAATTTGAAGACTTCACCGCTGCTGGTGGATCGACTGAATAAGAATCTTCGCCAGTTCCGTAAGGGCAAAGAGTTCAAGGAAATCTATAAGCGATATACCGGATCCGATTCGCCGCAGCTGTATTAGCCAAGTCCAATTGAAAAGCCATGAATTTTCGAGGGCTTAGGGCATCGCGAATGTGCCAATTCGAGACTGTCCAGACCAAGATCCAGACTAAGATCCTGATCTCGACCCTATTTTGTTTTGTCCTCAAGGCAGATCCAGAAAATGCCGATATTTCCAATAGCCTATGAGCAAAAAGAATAAGAACTCTTCAGCAGCCGAAAACCTTATTGAGTCATTGATGGATGATCTCAAGGAGATTCAATCCGAGTCGTCATACAATGACGGCGGCAACGGCAATATTCTTATGAGCTCAGGAGAAGACGAAAATGACTTCTCGGGTATGCCTCTGGAGGCGGATGATCATCGCGTTGATGGCACGAATTCAGGTTCCAATAACCTTTGGGACAGTCTTGAAAAAGACATTGGCGTGAAGATTGAGAAAGAAATAGATGCTTCAGAGTTCACGGGTGGTGCAGAATCAGAATACGATGCTGCCGACAACGATGGCTACGAAAGCAGTGATTCAGGTGCTTTGGATTTGTCTGCTCCCGAAGGCTTTGGTGATTTGCCAGCTTCTGAAAGATTCATGTCTCTTCCTTCTGCAGAGGAGGAAAAGTACAGTGGTCCTTCATCGGATCCAGGTTATCAATCCGCTGATGATTTATTCTCTCCGCCACCAGCATACACATACGAAAGCGCTTCTGATGACGAGGCGACACGCCCTGTTGGCAGCCCTGGTGCCGGTTCTGCGGGCGGTGAAGACAAAACGATCTCTATTCAACAAGATTTAAATTTGACGTCGTCGTTGGCTACTGGTGCTGAAGATAAAACTTTGGCAGTAGATGGTTTTGCGAATGCTCGTTTGGGTGCACGCAAAAATGTTGATGTTGATGTCAAAGTTAGTGTCGGGAACTTCCGCGGCAGCAGTCGCACGGGAGCAGCCAATGTTTTAACGTCCGTCGATGCCAGCTTGGCACAGGCGGAAAACTTAAAACTTGCCCAACAGCGTATTCTTGAACTTGAAAAAGAAACTGAGCATCTTCGCGCAGAAAATGAAGAACTGGCTTCGGCTGGTGAGATCATTCGTTCGCGCACAGATGAATTGTCGGTGCGTATTTCTTCTTTGGAAAAAGAAAAAGAGGAAGTTCGTGAATCCGCACACAGTGAAATCCTTATTTTGAAGGGCAATCTTCAATACAAGGAAAACGAAGTTGCGAAGGCTCGTATCAAAGTTGATGAGCTGGAAACTCGACTTAAATCCGATTTTAAAAAGATCCGTGTCCGTGAAAGAGAACTCGAAAACAGATTGGAACTGTTGCGCGCTGAAAAGGCCGCTCTAGTTCGGTCTAAAGATGAGTATATTCTGGACCAGAAAAGAAAGATTGATCAGCTTTCTCAGGAACTGGATAATTATCGCAAGAAGTGTCTTGAACTTAACAAGACCCTCGAGGCGAACCAAGACCAGTTCAAACGTACCGAACGCGCCCTGCGTTTAGCTCTGACGAACTTAGAGGTCAAAGAGGAGAACCTCACGCCATTTAAGAAAGCAGAGTAAGTATGGAGTCCACCTCGACAGTAGAGTCCAGCGACGGCACAGCAGTCGTCGCCAAGCCCGCGCCTATCAAAAAAATCAAAGTTGTCGTGAGTGATTTGCATTTGGGCAAAGGACGTCTGCTGCCACAAGGTGGGTTGAACTCTTTGGAAGAGTTTTACTATGGTGAAAAGCTTGTCGAGTTCATTCACTACTATTCCACGGGGATCTATCGCGACTACGAAGTTGAATTGATAATCAATGGCGACTTCTTCAATTTCCTGCAGTGTGACTACAAAGGTCATTTCCTTTCGGTGATCACTGAAGCTGTAACACTTGAGATTCTGAAAGATATTGTTAAGGGACATGCCTCTGTTTTTCAGGCGATGGCAGAGTTTGCGGCGAAGCCCGGCAATAATATTACTTATATCGTGGGAAATCACGATCAAGGAATGCTATGGCCCGCATGTCGTGCGTTCTTAAATCAAGTCGTGGGTGCGCCAGTTCGTTTTAAAAACATCGTTTATTTCTTCGATGGTGTGCATATTGAGCATGGTCATATGCATGAAGCCGCCAACCGTATGGATCCTAAAAAATTCTTCCTAAAGAAGAATCTGGTTGAACCCATTCTGAACTTGCCATTTGGATCGCACTTCTTTTTGGAAGTGGTATTAAAGATCAAACAGACCTATCCCCATGTCGATAAAATTCGCCCTTTCGGTAAAATGGTTCGCTGGGGGATGGTCAATGAGACTATGACGATGGTGAAAGCCTTCTTTATGGCTCTAGTCTATTTCGTCAAAAGTGCCTTCATTGCAGATCCTCGCCGTCATTGGCCGATTAGAAGAATCATCCAGGTTATTCTGGAAAGCGCGATCTTCCCTGATCTTAGTGAATCAGCGCGTAAGATTTTGAATGATGACCGTGTGCATACAGTGGTCTTTGGACACACGCACGTTTATCAATATCGTCAATGGAGCGAGAACAAAGAATATTTTAATACAGGAACATGGACGGAGCTCACTTCTTTGGATATTGTGTCCTTAGGAAAAATCACGAAGCTTACGTACGTGCTCATCGAATACCCTGAAGATGGAGGACGCCCTCGCGGTCGTCTGAAAGAGTGGAAGGGTTATCATCGCATCGAGGAAGACGTCGCGATCTCGTAGTTTTTCCGCCTACTCCAGCGAAGCTGGAGTGCAAACCAGTCCGGCGAAGCCGGAGTGCAAACCAGTCCGGCGGAGAAATATATGTTGGAAATTTCACACTCAAGTCAGCCCATTCAAAATACTCTTCTTCAAGAATGCCAAGCTTCTTTGAAGCTTTTCATGGAAAGAAAAGAAATTGGTTTCCCGCAATTGGTGGAGCGAATTCAACTGTGGCAGCAGTCTCATAAACACGGAGCCGACTTCGCGGCGAAGTTCAAAAAACTGGTGATTGTAGGTTTGGGCGGAAGCTCATTGGGCACGCGTGTGATCGCAGAAGTTTTTCGCTCGCAATCACTGTTCTTCGTCGACAATGTCGATGCGCTAGAGTTTGAAACTCTGATTGAAGAGTTGGGTAGTCTTAAAGACGTGGCCTGGGCATTCATTTCCAAAAGCGGAACGACAATCGAGTCTTTGTGCGCCTTAGAACTGCTTGAACAAATTTATCATGATGAAAAACTCAGCTTGCCAGAGCACAGCATCGTGATCTCTGAAACGAAAGACAGTTCCCTGACTCAATGGGCGCGTAAGCACAATGTTCCAGAGTGTGAAATTCCTTTGGACGTCGGCGGAAGATTTTCGGTTCTGTCGCCAGTGGGAATGTTCCCGGCAGCATACTTGGGTTTGGATCTTGAGAAAATGCGCGTGGGTGCCAAGAGAGCCTTGCTAGACACAGCTCTGGTGACTCAAACGATGGCGCAAGTGCTGCAAAGTTATCAGCGCGAAGAGTGGATCACTTTGTTGTGGCCGTACAACTCACGCTTGAAAAATTTTGGCAGCTGGTTCCAGCAGTTGTGGGCAGAGTCTTTGGGGAAGAAACAAAACCGTGCGGGTGGTACCGCTCCGCGAGTGAGCACCCCGATGTGGGCCATTGGGGCTTCTGATCAACATTCCATTCTTCAGCAAGTGATGGAAGGCACGAAAGACAAATTCGTGATCTTTATGCGTGTCGAAGAATCAGAGGGTGGATCGCAGAAAATTCATAAAACACATTTTAGAGAAACAGCGGATCTTCACGGTCGCACCATGGGTGAACTTCTTCGTGCCGAGGCCCTGGCGACACAAGAGGCTTTAAATCAAAATGGAGTCGCAACGATGACCTTGAAAGCCAAGGCATTGGATGAAGAAACATTGGGCTATATGTTCATGTTTTGGCAGTTGGTTGTCGCAGGCCTTGGTGAATATCTGAAAATTAACGCCTTCGACCAACCAGGGGTCGAACTTGGAAAAGTTTTGGCCAAGGCAAAGCTTAAAAAAGTTTAAAGCTTAAGAGAAGCTCCGGGCCTGCCGGAGCTTCTGGTTCTTACTTCCCGTAATACGTGCCATTGACGTAAACATAGCCATCAGGGCGATGTTGCTTCGGATCTGAATGCAACCAATGCAACAGAGGTCCCTGCTGCGCCATAATCAGTTGCCCTCCTGCCGACATAACTTCTCCAACCTGAAGCGGGACTCTGTCCCCCATGTCAGAGTTATAGACTAACTCCACCGAGCTGTTATCACTTAAACGGACCAGCCATTTTTGATGAGGAAGGCCTTGATTATCATCAGGCAGAATTTCCTCAACGACCATTTGTCCGGCTTCTATATAGTTAACACCGCGGTCGTCATGGATCGCGCGGATCAGGGCCGAGTCATCCTTTGCAAGCGCAAGGGCTCGGGCAGAAATCAAACTTGAGAGCAAAACCAATACAGTAAAGAGCGACTTGGGCATGAAATCCTCACTTCGTTTGGGTTTAACAAAAGTTAACTTATTAAAAAGAGCAGAAAAGAGATAGAGGAATTTTCTGCGATGGAGAGGCTTTGAAAAAACAACCGTAGCTGACAATCTTAAGGACACCTAAGGGGCTGTTTTATTGGGTTTTTATCGGGAAAATTAACAAAAGTTAAATAAAGAGCTTGCATGAAACAGCAAATTGGATTCTAACACGCTCCCAAATAGGAGGGGTCTTATGGGGGTTTCACAACGAGTTCTCGGAGTGTTTTTGGGGGTGGTTTTAGGCACTGGATGTGCGCCACAAAGCCATCAAATGATTGGAACTGGAAACTCTTCCGCGATCATCGGTGGCACTGCTGTTGGGGAGCAGGATCCGATCAATATTTCCACCGTGCAGCTGCTTCATGTGGATCTCGCAAAAGATCAACAGGGTCATACCATCATTAAGGGCTTGGAAACGTGCACGGGCACAATCCTTTCTCAAGATATCATTCTGACAGCGGGTCATTGCTCTTCTAAGAATCCGCGAGAATTGATTTTGCTCTTCTCAAATCAGGTTCCAGATTTTAAAGCCTTCTTTCAAACGATCTCTCAAAATAAGCTGGTTCGTCGAGTTGTTGCCGGTGTGACAGCACCAAACTGGCAGCATCTCTCTGGCAATAGTGATGAAAACTGGGGCGATCTTTCATTGCTTCGATTTACAGGGGGACTGCCTGAGGGGTATGTGCCTGCGACATTACTTCCTGCCAATGCTGTTCTTGCTGCGAAGATGCCAGTCACTCTGGCAGGCTTTGGCGAAACCGATGGCGTGAAGCAAACTTATGCCACGGAGCTGTTGAAGGTCACTGTGCAGATCGCGGATCCCAACTTTACACAGACGGAAATGCAGATTGATAACACCAATGGTGAGGGAGCTTGTCATGGCGATTCCGGGGGGCCGGCGTATGTCAGTTCGAAAGGGCAGAACTATCTGGCGGGTGTGACCAGCCGCGCGGATATTAAGTCAGATCCTCAGGCGGTTTGTGTTGGTAAAACGATTTATACAAAAGTTCAGCCATACTTATCCTGGATCTCAACAGAGACACAGAAGCTGGAAGCAAATAGCAATTATGGTTTGATCATCGCTGAGCCTGTGCAGAAATAGCGGCTGGTAGTTGGTCGTCTCATTTTGACATCAAGACAAAGGTCGTAGCGACAATTGTGCTAGGCCAGTGACCAGCGAACAGAAAATTGAACAATGCTTGATTGTCATTCGTCGCTTGTGGGCTCTATAATTTTCTTTATGGCTCACAACGATGACAGCTCCGATAATTTAGAAAAAACCAGTATCGTCGCAAGTGATACTTTCAAGGGACGCTTGCGCGAAGCTGATGAAGTTCCACCGGCGATTCTGGTGTTGATTGGTCCTCCAGGATACGTTGGAAAACAATATCCTATCACTGCGAATGATATCGTTATCGGACGCTCGGTTGAGAGCCAAGTTTATATTGATGACAAAAGCTTGAGTCGCTCGCATGCAAAGTTTGCTGTCAACAACGGTGAAGTTTCCATCATTGATTTGGGCTCCACCAATAAGACCATCGTAAACAGTCAGGCTTTGCCACCGTTGGCATCTTGTTTGTTGAAAAATAATGATCAAATTAAAACAGGTAATGTGATTTTCAAATTCCTTGAGAAAGGAAGTTTGGAAGCGATCACGAACCAAGCGATGTACGAAAAGTCTCAGAAGGATGCTTTGACGGGCGCACATTCAAAAGGTGCCTTGATTGAAAAAGGCCCTGAGGCTGTGAAACGTTCCGAAGTGTTGAACGAGCCACTCAGTATCGTGACTTTCGATATCGATCATTTCAAAAAAATCAATGACACCTTCGGACATCCAGGTGGTGACTACGTTCTTAAAGAATTGTGCCGCATCGTGATCACGAAGTTGATTCGTGCGAATGACTTCTTTGCCCGATACGGTGGTGAAGAGTTCGTTTTGATTCTTTCGGGCTCAAACGCAAAAGTGGCTGGAGAAGTGGGTGAGCGTATTCGTCATACCATCGAAACCAGCGAGTTTGTTTTTGAGAACAAGAAGATCCCTCTTACGATTTCAGTGGGGGTCGCGACGAAGCAACCTCATGAGACCGAGTGGAGTCAGATTTACGACCGCGCTGACAAAGCTTTGTATCAATCAAAGCAAGGCGGGCGAAACCGCACCACAATTGCTCCTTAGATTTCATTAAGACATATTAAAGAAAAAGGTGCCCATTGAGGCGCCTTTTTTTTGCGACATATTCCGGTGGATGCTTGTCCTCGTTGTTGCCATTTCCTAACGAGCCAAAATAAATAACACTTGCTATGAAGGCCTTCACTCAAATATTGATAGAGGTCCTTATGATTCAATCGCGCACGTTTTTTTATGGAATGACTCTTGTTGTGACGACTTTGTTTTCGTCACTCTTGCACGCGGCAGAGATTAATAAATCGGGAAGTGTGAAAGCCCCCACCAGTCGAAAAGAATATTGCACCGGCGCTTCCGATGTGAACTATTTTAAAAGTTTGGTTTACAGCTATGAAAATCGCCTTTCTTTTTTGAATAGTGGCGGCATTGGTAATGGTGGTGTGTGTTGGTGGCATTCCATGTTTACCAGAAATGCGACCTATGTGGCGGTGTATCGACCTGATCTTCGTCGCGCGGATCGCCAGAAAGCTGTGGAAATTATCGCCGATATTGTCGATGGCAGGGCTGTTGTGGAAGTTCCCGGCTATCACAATCTTTATGAGTTCTCGACGGACTATCACCGCGAAATTCAAAGTGCTTTGAATCGCTGGCAAATTGGCGAGGGCATTGCATTTGGTTGGTTGCGTGGAATTACGGGCCGAACGCGAGTTGAGCCGGGAACTTTGAAAGTCATGATGGATGAACTTTATCAGGAAGTGAAACGCGGGCATGTAACTTATCAGAAGCTACAGATCCCGGGAATCATGGCTCATGCTTGGTTGGTCGTTGATATGAATAAGACCCTCATGGGATATGACCTTGAGGTGATTGACAGTAACTATCGCGATATCAGGACGATTCATTATCAAAAGGGCATGACTCATTTGAATGAATACAACTCAGTCCCTTACACCAGCCGCAACTCATCGCCTTATCAGGCCTATGCCTATGCGAAGAGCAACTACTGCCGCTTGGGTCTTAAGTCTACAGATATGCGCTCTCAACTAGCTCAACGCTAGACGGAGCGGAGTCCATAAAAAGTTTAAGGTGAAACATTCGAAGGAGGCTCTGGAGATTTCTTTCCAGCCTCCTTCATCTTTTGATCGGCCTTCTTCTTGCCCTCTTTGTGCTGCTTTTTGGTTCCCACCAGTGTGGTGTCAGGACGATCAGGCTGTGGCGGTGTCGGTTCTGGAGGAAGCGCCTGGGCCTCGGTGTTTTCAACGGGGGCATTGTTGGCAGTCGTCTCCGCATATATATAGACAGGTAAAAGAAACGCTAAAATTCCGATCAGTTTCATTTAAACCTCCGACCCCTTTAGGATTGATTTTGGGGGTCCTCAAGTCAACCTAGGCTGTTAGAAAAGGGCCCATAAGTTTTTCTTATGTGCGTCATAACAAAATGCGTAATTCCTAAATAGTTTCATATATTTAGAGTCACTTTGACTCTGCACATTTTGGCATCAACGTTGCTTATATGAAACAGTGTAGGCACCGCGGGTTTGGGGGCGAATTTACCGGGGGCTGAAGGGGGGCAGAATGGCTCTTCTGGAAAAAAATTCAGAACGTTAACCGAAAATAGACAGAAACGAGTCAAAGTATGGAGAGAGATCTAATAGTGCTAACAGATCTTGAACTGGTCGAAAAAGTGAAGTCTGGGGATAGACGCTCTTTTTCCGAACTCGTGAAACGACATCAGAGAAGTTTGCTGCGCTTGAGTTTGAGGTTCGTGAAAGACATGGATGTAGCGGAGGATGTAACTCAGGAAGCTTTCATTAAAGCTTACGAGAAACTGAACTCCTTTGAAGGAAGAGCATCCTTCAAAAGCTGGTTGTTCCAAATTGGCGTGAACACGGCACGCAATAAACTGCGTGAGTTTAAGCGTGACACGGTCGACGTGGAAGACGTGCACTTGGCAGTAGCTGCGGAGGCTGAACACACTCTGGTCCACACGGCGGTGGCTGACATACTTCAAAAAGAAGTAGATAAGTTGCCAATGAAACAAAAGACAGCTTTGGTACTTCGTGTGTACGAGGATATGAGCTTCAACGAGATCGCTGAGATTATGGAATGCCCGTATGACACAGCCAAAGCGAACTACCGCCACGCTTTGATGAAACTTCGCACCACTTTTGAGCAGCAAGAAGAGCTCAAAAACTGGACTGAGGAAGTTGGTGGTTTCTTTACTGAGATGAATCATAAATTTGCGGAAGCAGAAGGATAGTTGCATGGACCGTATGGATGATCAAAACGTGCGCTTGGATAAGGTTCGCAAAAAAGTAAAAGCGGTCGATAATTTTGAGATGTCGATGAGCGATGATTTTTTCGATCAGCTTCACGACAAAATCATGGCCAAAGTCGAAGAGGCTGAAATGGCACCAGCTCCAGTATTGATGACGCCGCGAAATCTGCTGCGCTCTCACTGGCGCGGATGGCTTTATCCCGTTGGCGGTTTGATGTCAGTGTTTGTGCTGTCATCTTTACTTTTGACTCAGGTGTCAAAAGTAAACCAATCCATGCAACGTGTAGGTCTTTTGAGTGACGGTCATGAACGCATCGTTGCGGAGGCCTTGTTAGCCCCCGAAGATCTTTCCCAGACTTTAATCAGCACTCAGACTGAATCGGACTTTTTTGTAGACGTAGCTAGCGAATCATTTGAAAATTTATCAGTAGCTAAGTTCAACAAAATTATGGGGGAAAGCGTGCGCTAATCACCCCATAGTCTACTCCAACGAGGTTGGAGTGCAGGCAGGATGATGACGTGCGCTGGATAGTTCTTAAAATAGTTTTGCTTACCACGGTTCTTACAGTTGGCATTCTGCCTCAAACTGTCTTTGCTCAAACATCTGAAAAACGAAATCAATTGGAAGAGCTCTTCATTTGGAAAATGAGTGACGAGCTAAAGCTTTCTCCTGTTGAGGAAAAAAAGTTCACAGAGATTGTGAAAGGCCTCAACAAGAGAAAAGCCGATCTCAATCATTCGTTGCTGGAGTCGGTCGAGAAAATGAGCAAGGCGGCGAATACCAAAAAGCGCGAGGAAGAACTCACGCACTATCGTAAGACGCTGCAATCTTATAATCATGTGAGTGAGGAAGAGTTCGACAAGCTCAAACCTTTGCTGGGGGCAGATCGATTTGTTCAGTATGTCCAGATCAAGCAGGATCTTACGAATCGAATCAAATCTATGTTGGCCAATCCGGATGCACCTCCGGTTAAGTCAGACAAGAAAACTCTTCCGACACCGAAAGTGATTGAAGAAAAATAATCTTAAATATGTGCGATAATCTCTTTGAGTTTACTTGAGGGATCTTTGGCTCCTTCAAGTTCTTTGCACTTTTCGATGAACTTGCTGAAGTCGCGACCTGAAAGCTCATAAAGTTTTTCGAAATCACTCAAGTCTTGCATATAAGTTTTAAATACAAGCAGGCGCGCATTGTTCAGCTTGGCACTGCTGAACTTTTCATAGCCCTTGGTTTGCATTTTAGGCAGGACCTGTTCTTTAAATCTTTTTTGAATGTCAGCCAGGCGCTCGGTGCGCTTTTCCTCGGCGTGATCGTTTGCAGGCAGGTTTTTATACCACTCGCCCAGGTCTTTAAGTTCTTTGGAGATGAATTCTGAAAACAACTTGTCGTCAGCGTTGTCTTTTTTAACTTCTTGGAGTGTTTTGGAGTCGGGGCCTTCAGTTTTCAAGTAGTACATCTCTGCACCCTTGTTGCCCAGGAAGTTGGCCAGGCGTTCGTTGAAGTCCGCTTCGTGCTTAATGTACAAAGTTGCGTGCACAGTTTCATGGATGATTGTGTTGACCAGATCATAATCAGTATAGCGTAGCATCGAGCTTAGGAGTGGATCTTTAAACCATCCCAGTGTGCTGTAAGCGGCAACCCCACGCATATAAGTATCCAAATCTTCCTTTTTTAATTCCACTTCTTCATTTTTGGCATCGTCCTCATTGAAATATCCTTTGTAGGGCATCTTGCCGACAAAAGGATAAGACCACTGGTAGTGCTTAAGCTCCCATTTGTAAGCTGCACTTACGACATAGGTGACGTAGGGACGATCTAATTTGACATAAGAGGTATAGTTCTTGGTGGCTTTCAGATGAAGATCGTTTTCAGCAAAAGCACGCGCTTTTTGCGCGAGTTCCAGTTTCTTTTTTTCTTCCGGTGAAATATTTGGATCTTTAAGTGCTTCATCAATCGGTATGCGACTGTTCAGAAGTTTCATCTGATTGTAAGCTGACGAGAACAAATAGCTGACTTGGCAGCCGGCGAGCAGGGGAAATAATAAAATCAGAAATTTTACAGAACCCAAGTGATACCGGCGCGGAATGCGGAGTCGTCAGTTTGTGTGTCGTTACCTACCGGAGTCTTCCAGGCATCATAGCTGAATTTCAGTCCGAAGCTGTCTGTTAAAGAGACCTTTAAACCCACACCATAGCTGGGTGCCACGGCGTTCTCAGGATCGTTCGAGTAAGTGTCTTGACCTTCGATTTTGATAGTCTGCGTACGTTTGATTTGCGCCATTCCACCTTTGATATACGGTTGGAAAAGTGCCTTCTTGTCTGCCAAGATGAAAATCAAGTCGGCACCCATAATTTGCGATTGCTGTTTTGTGGTACGTTTAGGATCCGCCGTGTAGGCTTTGGATTCCACTATCGCTGTTGCGTCCGTGTAGCTCAGTTCCAGAGCAATGCGCTCCCAGAAGTATAAAGAGATAGAGCCGGTTAAGGATTCAGTTCTATTGTTATTGTTGGCATCATAAGTTTGAGTTTTGTAACCGTAAGAGGCACCAAGCTCGGTGTACATTGCATTTGCTGAAAGTGAAGCCAAACTAAGTGCTGCGACCAAGAACAGAGATAATCTTTTCATATCTGTTTATCCTACCAAGGGAGTGTGGTGAGTAACACGAAATCTGCTGACCTCTGGACTAAAGAGCCAAGACCGATTACAACCAAAGTATGAGTGAAAAACCCTTGAAGTGTGGACTTCCCAAAGATGAAGCTGAATTACGAAAACTTCTCACGCCTGAGCAGTATAAGATCATGGTCGAGAACGGCACCGAGGCCCCATTTAGAAATGCTTATTGGGACAACCACGAAGCTGGAATCTATTTAGATGCCATTTCTGGAGAGCCTTTGTTTTCGAGTGAAGACAAGTTTGATTCCGGTACAGGATGGCCCAGCTTTACTCGCCCGATCACACCAGAAGCGGTTGTCGAACTGCCTGACTATTCTCACGGTATGACTCGCATAGAAGTCCGAGCTAAAAGTTCCAATTCCCATTTAGGTCATATCTTTGATGATGGACCAGGACCAACAGGTCTTCGTTACTGCATAAACTCCGCATCACTAAAATTCGTACCGAAGAAAAAAGAGTAGGGGTACGGACACACTTTTGGTGTCGCAGTCGCGTTAATTAATTGCGATCTACGAGGACGGGCGGACGATAATTCACCGTGAAGGTAAATTTCAGATGGATGTAACCATCGTCTTGAACCATTTCTTGCGGTGGATTCGGAAAAATTCGTGCTTCTTTGAAAGCGTTGACCGCGGCCGCATCGAAAGACTTAATCCCTGATTCTTTCATGATGATGGCTTTTTGAAGAAAGCCTTTCCTATCCAGCAAAAACTCAACCTGAGTGTTCCAGTTTTTGCCGCCGGCGTTGACCGCCGTCATTCTGTCAAAGCTGTCGATAGCCTGTTGCACTCGAGATTCCCAGCGAAATCTTACGAGTTCTTCAATGCGCGCATAGAATGTATAAAATAAATATCTATCCGTATTGAGCGCGGTGAAAGAACCGACTTTCACGTCAGTGGGCAAAGATTCACCAACCATGGAGCGGCCCTCGTTCAGGCGATTCATTTCGTTGAGTTCTTTTGAGATGTCGACAGTTCTGTAGCCGTCTTTATCTTTTTCTTGAGTTTGTTCTTTTTGCGCCTGCTGTTTTTGTTGAGGCTTCTGTTCTTGTTTCTGTGGTGATTTTTGCGAAGACTGGTTGCTGCGATTTTCAGTCATACCGTTATCTGCAGCTTGAGTTTCCTGCTTCACTCTTTGTTTTTGTTCTGAAAGAAAGCGCGCCAAGGTTTCATCTTCGGGGGCTTTCATGCGATCCGGAACCAGCGCTTGGCGAACCACCTGTTGTTCTTTTTTCGTGGCGTTCCTCTGTTCAGTTTTTGGTGGAGGAGCCAAAGAGATTTCAATGACTTCCGGAGGCTTGTTTTCAAAACGCGGTGCCAAGAGAACCACACCCAGCAGAAGCAGGAAGTGGAATATAAAACTGGCAAATATGGCCTCTAAAACACGTTTCATAATCCCATTATGAGACAAACTAGACCTTAGTGCAAGTCGGGTGTGGTTGATTCGACCTCGCTGAAAGTGGCTAAAGTTGGGACAGGATCGTGCCGATAAGAAGAGACATTAATGGGGGAAAAATGGGGAAAGTTCTCGAGTTTAACACGCGCCTAAGATCTGAAAACTCTTTGGAAAAAAACACTAAAGTAGCAGAGGTCTATGATATTACTGAGGCACGTCAAGAAATCCTGAGCAGAGACCGCCGTGAAGTGAAACGAACTATTTTGACAGAGTTCGTGGGTGCTTTTGTGATCCTTCCTGAAAAAGGCCTGATGAAGGTTGCCTTGTATGACATCTCTGAAAATGGTTTGGCTTTTGAATTGGATATGCTTGAAGGCTCTTTCCAGCAAGGTGAAGAAGTAGCAATGCGTGTGTACTTAAATCACACCACTTATTTCCCATTCACGATTCGTGTTTCCAATGGTCGTGTGATTGAAGAAGAAGGCGTTGTTCGTCATGGTGCTAATTTTGTAAAAGGCACGATGAATGATGTTGCGCTCCATCATTTTGTGAAGTTCATTGAGACTGTCAGCGCTAGTCTGAAAACAGATTCAGGCGATGTCGTAGTTTCTCATATCTCTTAATTTCATTTCATAAGCCTTTTCCGTAGACTTTGGTCTTGGGATTTGTTGCAATTTAGTTGTGGTATATTACTGCAACCGGATGTTGCAAATCCCACTTCTTTGGCTTTGCCAGAGAACAGCCAATCAGCACGGAGGGTGTCCTTGAGTAAAGCAAAGCGCAGAAAAATTGTAATTGATACCAATGTGATCCTTTTCGACTCTCAGGCCATCTTGCGTTTCGGAGAAGCTGATGTTCACATCCCTATCTCCGTTATCGAAGAAATTGATAAATTCAAAAGAGACCAAGGTGAAAACGGACGCAATGCGCGTCAGTTCAGCCGCTTCATCGACGTCCTTCGCGCGAAGGGTCCTTTGGCAAGTGGTGTGCAAATCGAAAACTCTGAAACAATGGTTTACATCAACACAGATTTGATGCTTGCCGGAATGCCTTCAGAGTTGGATCACCAAAAAGCAGACAACCGTATTTTGAATACGGCGCTGGCTTTGCAAAAACAACATCCCCGCTACAAAGTGGAATTGATTTCTAAAGACATCAATCTACGTATTAAAGCGGACGTTTACGGTGTGATCGCAAAAGACTACGAAACCAATGATATTAATCGTGATGATCTTTACGAAGGTTATCAAGAGATCATGGTTTCCTCTGAGCAAATCGATCAGTTCTACAAAGAGAAGCGTTTTGCAACCGAAGTGAAACTTTACGGCAATCAGTATGTGATCATGAAAGATCAAGCAAATCCAAATCACTCGGCGATTGGTCGTTACAGCTTGGCGGAAAAAGCCATTGTGCCTTTGAATCAAGCCGCGGATTCAATCTGGGGAATTCATGCTCGCAACGTCGAGCAGGCTTTTGCTTTGGATTGTCTTTTGAATGACGAAATCATGTTTGTTTCTTTGGTGGGTAAAGCGGGTACCGGTAAAACTTTGATGGCAATTGCTGCGGGTCTTCATAAGACTTTGGATCAAGGCCAATTCCAAAGATTGCTCGTTTCGCGTCCAATTTTCCCAATGGGCCGCGACATCGGTTACTTGCCAGGGGATATTGAACAGAAATTGAACCCGTGGATGCAGCCTATCTTCGATAACGTTGAGTTCTTGATGGGTTCAGACAAGAAAGCGGCGGGTCGTGCGCAAGAATTAATCAATCAAGGGATGCTCAATATTGAGCCTTTGACTTACATTCGCGGTCGCAGCATTCCGAAGCAGTACCTGATTGTGGACGAAGCACAAAACTTGACTCCGCACGAGATCAAGACAATTGTTACCCGTGCCGGAAAAGGGACCAAAGTAGTCCTCACCGGTGACGTTTATCAGATCGATAATCCTTATGTGGACTCTGCGAACAGTGGTTTGACTTACGCAGTGGAGAGATTCAAAGGGCATCCAATTGCGGCCCATGTAACTCTCACAAAAGGTGAAAGATCAGAGCTGGCTGAGCTGGCTGCAAATATTCTTTAGGAGTTTTAAGATGGCAGGAAGAAACGTTGACGTTGGATTTACGAACTCGATTACTGTAAAAGTGACTGACAAAATGGTTCAGCAGTTTGCAGAGTTATCTGGCGATTATAATCCAATTCATATGAACGAAGAATTTGCTGCCAAGACTCGCTTTGGACGCCGTATTGCTCACGGTATGATTTCGGGTGCGTTGATTTCTCGCGCACTTGTCGAATGTATTGGTGGCGCCGGCGTTTATTTGGGTCAATCTTTGAAATTCGTGAACCCAGTGTTCATTGACGACACGATCACTGTGACGATCAAGATCACTGCGGTTCGCAAAGAAAAAGGTATCGCAACTGTTGAAACGAATGTGACCAAAGAAAATGGTGACATGGTTGTAAAAGGCGAAGCTGTGATCATGGTCGGCGCCGACATGGAACATGCCTAAACCTATCTTTCAGCTCGTTTATTTAAGTCATGCCGTTGAGGATATTAGCTATACTGATATTCGCGATATCCTCGACGTCTCTCGCGCGCATAACGCCAAAGAAGATATCACTGGTGTTTTGATCTATCGCGAAGGCTACTTCCTTCAGGTCCTAGAAGGAAACAAAGAGTCAGTTTTAAAATTAGTCGCAAAAATTAAAGATGACGATCGCAATTTCAAATTGCGTGTGTTGCTTGAAGCTGACAGTCCCGTGCGATTGTTCGCGGATTGGTCCATGGCCTTTCTGGATGGCGATATCCAGGCAAATTCAACAGTGGATCTCATAGAGCTTTTTGAACTGTGCCTAAAATCCGGCATGAGCGACAAAGTCGTTATCCAAACAATGGTCCGCAAGTTCCGCGCCTCCGCTCCTGAATTTAAATAAGAAAACCACAAGTGAAGTGTTGGCTCCATCTATCTTGGTTACATCACACAGCTTTCTAATCTGTGCCTGCACGGTACTTGTCACAATCACACCGTGTCTCGAGGATTGAGCCTCAATGCTGTGATGGTAATGAGGCATTGTTTCTATCGTGTTCTAATTGATTCGAGCCTAGGTCTTGATTTGATGAAAAATTTGAGCCTGTTTACGGTATGATGTAACATTTATAAAAAAGGAAGGTGTATGAGAGTCGTCATTTTCTTGTTGATCACTGTTTTTATTCAATTCTCATTTGCAGATTTGAAATGCACCCTTGATGGATGTGATTGCAAAGCAGAAGCTTGCAAAGAGTTAGATCCCAACGTTGTTTCAGAGGTCACTACTGTTATGTTGGAGAACTTATCAGACAATGAGTGTATTCAAATGATCAGAGATTTGAAGACAAAATATGGATGTGATGCCCGAATCAGCGACCGCATGGGTGGTTTGGGAATGCTTATGACAGATTGTCTGCTGCATGATTCCGCCAGCAAATGCCCTGAAGGAAAAGGCGAAAAAATAGGCGCATTCTATGTTTGCAAAAGCGATAGTGCCACTTCCGTGGGTTTAAATAATTCAGGGAAAATACCGAGCCCCAAAAAATCCAAAACCCCAAAGGATGAAAAGGGCATTCAATAGCCATTTCTTTTTTAAGAATCAGCTTCAATCAAAACACTAAAAAACGACTACAGAAACTAACGAACCCCGCTGACTTACCAATCAGCGGGGTTTCTACTTTCGGATTCTAAACCTTCACACTCGTAGCGGGTGTAGTCCTGACTCCTTCGCGTATTTGAAATTATTGTGCTGTTAGCAAAGCACCCTTAAGTTTTGAGGACTGTCGGTGTTTGTCACAACCACACCGCGTCTCAGGGGTTGAGCCTCAATTGTCACCGTCAGGTCCAGAAGCTATCGAAGAATCAATTCTGCTATGAAACTAAAGAGAGAGACTGATAGAATGAGAGGATGTCATATTTAGTGATTCTTCTATCATTTCATTTGAGCTGGGCAAGTGGCAGCTCATATTTTTCTAATGCCGATCTAGAGTCTACATTAAGATCTGGTGAAGTCGATAATGTCATGATCTTCACCTGGTCTCCACACATGCCTTTATCTATAAAAGGACTCGACGAAGCTATTCAGTTTACAAAATCCAATAAGATCAAGCTCATCGTAGTTCTCGATCCAAATTGTGATTTCAGCTTAGCTCAAAAGGTAGCATTTAAGCATCAGTGGCCAGATACATATTTAAAAACGATTCAATCAAGCAAGCTCATTGAACGAGGCTTACGTGTACATTATCCCAGCTACCTTTTGATTAAGCACGGAAGTTTTAGCGGTCCAACAACTCCAGGATATAAATCTAAAGAGGAACTTGATCGAATGATAGGAATGTATCTGAAATGATATTAACAGTTATTTTTCTTAGTTTTAGTTCGTTCGCACAAACAAAATATTGCTCTACAGAAGCATCTTTCAGTCATGAAAAGAAGATCTTAGCTCCAGATGGCGTCAGCTATTTTCTAAGACCATCAGGAAAAACAAAAGAAGTCGGTTTTGCTACTCTCTCCGGCAAAAATATGATTATGAATGTTCAAACGGGCCAATCAACAAATGTCGCCGGTATAATTGACCCGGTCCCTTCGCCTGATGGAGTATTACTTGCCGTCCCGGGGGATGTTGTCTATTTGGGAGCAGACGCAACGCCAAAGTCCCCAGAATCAATAAGTGAAGAGCAGCTGGAAAAAATTGAGTACAGGTATACTGGCTCAACTCAAATCGTCGAAAAAAGACGTCCAAACACACTTAATTGGCAGCCAACGACATTGACGCTTTCTGCACTTAAAGCGCAGAAAGCAACATATCTGGCGAGTGGAATGAGCTTTTATACCAAAGATAAGAGTAACCCAAAGGCCTATAATTTGACGGCTTTCGACGCCACCGTAAGTGAAAATTATCAGTCCCTTGGTGTTGTTAAAAACGTCAAAGAAACCCGCTATAGAATGCTCTATGAAGGTTCAAAGAGCATCATGCTTAAAGAGTACACTTGGAATCCATCAAATCAGAAGCTTACTCCATTAGGTGATGCCAAACCAATGTGTAACACTAATACGGGAATCAATAGTGCACTTCCAATGCTCAGCAAAGATGGAACGGAATTTTCGACTTATGATCCTCAAAGCCAAAGCACCAAAGTATACTCTATTGCGACTTGCGCGGTCGTAGCCGAGATCCCATCATTAGTGGGAAAAATTGATTTCAGTCCTAATGGGCGCTTTCTTGCATTTCATGTCGATGGGGGCAATAAAATTGGTACTAACCAGTTTAGACTTCCTAAAGACGATGGGACAAATTTGAGTTTGTTTTTGTACGACCGGAAAAACAAAAAACTTATCCCTCTAAAATCGCAAAAGAGAACTGACTTGTACTACCCAGTTTTTCTTTCAGATGATGAAATCGCATACGTGTCGAAGAACAAAGACAATGAGCAATTCTATATAACCTCGGCGCAGCTTGAATTTTCTAATTTAGATAATTGTGGGGCTGCCCCTAAAGGAAAAAGCGAGACCTCCAAGGGCGTTCAGTAACCCCTAGAAAATTGACTATAGAAACTAACGAACCCCGCTGACTTACCAATCAGCGGGGTTTCTGCTTTCGAATTCTGAACCTTCACACCCGTAGCGGGTGTAGTCCTGACTCCTTCGCGTATTTGAAATTATTGTGCTGTTGGCAAAGCACCTTTAAATTTTGAGGACTGTTGTCGCCGCCAGCCCAAACAGCTATCTTGATTATCTCACACAGCTTTCTAATCTGTGCCTGATCGGTGTTTGTCACAATCACACTGTGTCTAAATGTCTGAGCCTCGATGCTGTGATGGTAGAGAGTTTTCTGTATTTTGATTACGACGTGGATTAAAAATATTTTTTCTGATGAACAACTGAAGAGTCCAATAGGTTCAAAAAATTCTAGACTACCTAGTGGTGAGGTATGTCCATTATGATAGTTCTTAACATTATATCTTAAGGGGATGTTATGAAATTTTTCACGAGTGCAGCAGTCATATTTTTTATATCTCTCAGTTCGTTTGCGGGGATTTCGTTATCCTCAAAGGATAAAGGGCAAGCGAGAAAACCCAGTTCCAAGTTAAATTATGAAAGCGATGGAAGCCTTTACTTCGAAGTTAACAAGGGCGAAGTGCAACCAGTCGTTCTTACTTCGTTTGGTCAGGGGGCAGGAAGTGTGAAGTGTATATACGCAACTGTCATGAAGACTGAATTTAATGACAGTAAGCTTTGCATGTCTTCTGGTAAGCTAGAGTTCAAAAATGGATCATTGATGTTTAATAATTTTCCTTTAACATACGCTTGGTCTATTGGAGCAGAGGGAAATGTTCACGAGAGCTTGGGCTCGCTTAAGCAAAGTGATTTTTCTGAGATGAAAAAGATTTGTGCTGATGTGTTTAACGGGGAAAATTGTTACCTCAAAGTATGGTATAAATCTGGTCAATTCGATAGCTTTCCTAATCCAATGTAACTCCTGATTTTCGTAATAAATATCGGCTTAAAATCTTTATTCATAGCTGAGTGGTCTTTAAGAATTTACTGAATAGCCAGTGGCCGAAAAGCTCTGGCTATTTTTATGCGTAATCCTGACCTGGAGCCAGGCTTGACGAGAGATGTGCTAAAACTCGATCTTTCGAAGGCAACTTATATGTCTAATGGAGTGGATCAAAAATTAGGACAAGCCATTTGCGATTATTTAGCGAATATTTAGAGATTTATAGAACTAGAAAATTGACTATAGAAACTAACGAAACCCGCGGACTTACCAATCAGCGGGTTTTCTACTTTCTGATTCTGAACCTTCACACCCGTAGCGGGTGTAGTCCTGACTCCTTCGCATATTTGAAACTATTGTGCTGTTGGCAAAGCACCTTTAAATTTTGAGGACTGTTGTCGCCGCCAGCCCAGACAGGTTGGATGTGATCAATCTGCAAGAAGCGAGTGCTGCCGCAGATTTTCTTTGTCAGGGGATCTTGATACTCACAGCATTTTCCCTGTCCCAAAATGGATTTTCGAAGATTGGGGCGGATGGTTTTTCTAATGTAAGAGCGATCCTCTTTAGGGGGACTGCAGAAAGATTTTTGCACCTCTTTACGTTTAGTTTGGGTTCGTCGTTCAACTTCTTTCTGAGCAAGATAACTCAATACCGCAGACCACTTCTTATCTGGAACACTATGCGCGATCATATCTTGGACTTGCTCTAACAAGGCCATTTGTTCCTTTGTAAATGTGATGGTCAAAGTCACGGATTCATTACGATGAATTTTTTCGCGCTCCTCTGAAAATATAGGCAGCGACAGCTCTTGTGCCAGAATCAGTTCCGTTTGGTTTTGCGTGGTATATTCAATCTTTTTTAGAAGATCTCGTTTTTCTGCAGCATCCATCTTGCGATCCTCGGTCTTTTGAACAGTACGAATCGCTTGTTGAACTTTTGAAAGCTGCGAAAGGTTCAAGGCTCCGGCTTCTATTTTCTGGGACATTTCTGGAACATCTCGAAGAAGTCGAGCGGATTCAATTCTGCGAACAGCCGATGAGGGGCTATAACCAAATTCGTTTACCAAGAATTCATAAAGGCTGGGGTAGGCTCTTTCCAGATATATTTTCCGCGTATCAATTTCGGCAATGCACTCAAGAACCAAATGAGTGATCTTTCTTTCGGTTTGGACAAGTTTTCCAAATCGAGTCATGAGTTCTGAGTTTGAAAACAATTTGATATCCATGATCTACCTCCGCTACGGGTGTGCCGTTTCTTTTTAAGGGTATAGCATGGGTTTTAAATATGGATTTTAGGACAAATCTCGAGGAGATCTGCCATTGATTTGGAGAAGCAGAATAGCTAATAGGAGGTCACTAACAGGCCATTGGAATGAAGCTGATGATTAAGAATAGCCGGTCCAGCTGTGATTCTTTGCGATGCATGGAACGAATCCTATAAATTGAAAAACCACGTCAAATGAAATTTCATTAAAGTTAATTTTTAATTTAACTTTTTTGGAAAGTTTATTTCCTTCAATAGAATTTTTTGCCAATGAAGTAGGGATGCAGAGACATAAAAAAAGCCCGGGATTTTCCCAGGCTTTTCTTTCGATAGCTCGCGAAGTAAGTCGATGTGAAGACAGCCCTACTTCAGAATCATACGTTTTAAGAAAACGCCCCAGCCTGAATTTTTTTGAAACTTCAGACCTTCGTAGCGTTGAGCGTGTTCACTGTAGTCGTCATTATCGACGGGCAGCCAAACTGAAACACCCCAGGTGTTGTTATCTTGAGTTTGGTCATTGGTGATAACGAAGTTGTTTTGAGCAGCACGAAGCTTCGCGAAGGAAGCAGCCGTGATGCCATTTTTTTCCAATTGAAATAGGAAATCCAAAGAATCCCGGTAGTCCCAGACTGAAAAGTACTTGGTGTCTGAAGCCGCTTTGTTTGCTTTTACAAGATCAGCAGGGCTCAAACGGCTTAAATCTTGGCCCACTTGTTTGAAAGCTTGCTCGTAGTTGGAAATTTGTGACAGGTCATAAACAGACATCGTCACAGGTTTTTTGCCATAAATTCCACCATCGTAGGCGGCCATGAATTCTTTCGAAAGAAGAACTGCGACTTGCTTTGCGCTGAGGGATTCCACTTGCGAAGACCATTTGGTTAAGAACGTGCTGTACGGCCATCCTTCGCCGGGCTCAATATCTTGAGAGCCGATGTAATACTGAACATCCTCTTGCATTTCAGAAGCAATTTCCACCATCCCCATCGAGCAGGCATCGGACGCATAGATATCCACTTTGTGGCCGATGATTTTGGCAGACTCATTCATGGCTAGTGCCAGTTGTTCGGTGGTAATGAAATTTCCAGTGCGGTCATCCTGCGAGATATCCTGGATATGTGCACCCTTGTTGTTGGCCTTTACAATATGCCAGCCGCTGCCATGATCCCAAACCACAATGAAGTAATGTTTTGCTGGATAATTTTGTTGTGACCACTCTACAAAACGAACGAGTTCTTTCCAGTCGCCCATGTCGGCGCCGCCCAGGTTTTGCACGATAGGCGAGGTGACATTGGCTTTATCGTTGTCTTTTTTAACCAGAAGTCTTGTGACGTTGGGATTTGTATAAGAACCCCACTGCACCAGAATATTCATTTTTTCTGAAGACCCAACTTCTTCCATTTGATTGATATTCAGAGGGCCGTAACTATCCAGATTGTTAACGCCATTGATGAAGACCAGGAAGTTCCATTCCTTCACAGGTTCAGCGGCATGCGAGTAGGACGTGCTGAGAAGCAAAAGAAGACATACAAAAACGTGCGACAACAGCTGATTCATTTTTACTCCATGACACGGAATTTTGTGTCAGATGCTAGGTTATCTCCATTCTGGAGCTAGACTAGGGAGGGAGCTCATAACTAGACTATGGTCGTGCAAGGACATCATAAAAAAAGCCCGGGGTTTTATTCCCAGGCTTTTTGATTCAGAAAACATTTGAAGAAATCAAAGTTCAAAAAACTCTATTTCTTGATCAGTCTTTTCAGGAATGAACCCCATCCAGAATTTTGATGGAACTTCAAACCTTCATAGCGTTGAGCGTAAGTGTCGTAGTCACTGCTGCTGGTTGGAAGCCAAACGGATACACCCCAAGTTTTTTGGTCTTGAGTTTGATCGTTCGACATAACGAAGTTGTTCTGAGCTGCGCGAAGATCTGCAAATGAACCCGCCGTCACCCCATTTTTTTCAAGTTGAGTGAGGAAATCAAGAGAGTCTCTGTAGTCCCAGTTCGTAAAGTACTTCGTTGCCGAAGCCGCTCTGTTGGCCTTTGCAATATCAGCCGCGTTCAAGTTGCTAAGCTCTTGGCCCACTTTCTTGAAGGCTTGTTCGTAAGCTGAGATATAAGACATATCGTAGGCCGACATAGTGACAGGTCTTTTACCATAGATTCCACCGTTATAGGCAGCCGCGTAGTCTTTAGAAAGTAAAGTTGCGACTTGTTTCGCACTGAGTGAATCAATTTGTGAAGACCATTTGCTCAGGAAAGTATTGTACGGCCAGCCTGCACCGGGCTCAACATCCTGAGAACCCACATAGTACTGAACTGCAGTTTGCATTTCAGAGGCAACTTCGACCATTCCCATCAAGCAAGCGTCCGATGCATAGATATCAACTTTATGACCGATGATCTTTGCAGATTCACTCATAGCCTGAGCAAGTTGTTCTGTCGTCATATAGTTGCCAGTGCGATCATCCCAAGAGATATCCTGGATGTGCGTGCCGGTGTTGTTAGCTTTCGCGATATGCCAACCGCTGCCGTGATCCCAAACTACGATGAAGTAGTGCTTTGCCGGGTAGTTTTGATTTGACCATTCAACGAAGCGAACAAGTTCTTTCCAGTCGCCCATGTCCGCACCGCCAAGGTTTTGCACAACGGGTGAGGTTACATTTTTCTTGTCGCTGTCTTTTTTGACCAGAAGTCTTGTGACGTTGGGATTTTTAGCGGAACCCCATTGCACCAGGATATTCATTTTGTCAGAAGAACCGACTTCTTCCATTTGATTGATATTCTGAGCACCGAAGCTATCCAGGTTATTAACGCCATTAATGTAAACTAGAAAGTTCCATTCTTTCATTTCTTCAGCAGCGTGCGAATACGACGTGCCGATCAACAAAAGAAGACATACTAAAACGCGCGACAAGTGGTGGTTCATTTTTTCCTCCATGAAGGTCCACGCTTCGACTTGCATCCATGCACTCTGATTTCAGAGTCGTCGAAGTTACACAGAATAATTGTGTCAGACGCTAGCTTAGCTCCATTTTGGAACTGGACTAGGACTAGAATTCACATTTGATAAGACCTTTGCTGGGGCTAGAAATGAATACATACTCTAGTTTGTTGCCATGAGCTGGATGATCGTCGTGCGATAGTCTTGCGCCAAACGCTCAGAACTTTTTGCATTCGGGCGGTGAGGGTGCTGAAGTTATAGAAGCAAACTCATCAAGAGTTTCTCTTGCGATAGGATCGATTTATGAAAACAAAGCAGATGCGTCCCGTAGCTATTCTTGCAGGTTCCAGAACTCCATTTACAAAGTCCTTTACGAACTACAACCGTATTTCAAATCAAACTATGATGACCGCAACGATTCGCGATCTGGTTTGGAAAACTAATTTGGTGGGGAAGCGTCTGGGAGATGTTTCCACGGGTGCGGTTATGAAGAATGCCTCTGACTGGAACATGACCCGGGAGTCTGTTTTGGGGGCGGGTTTGAATCCTCACACTCCTGGTTATGATGTGCAAAGAGCTTGTGGTACCGGTCTTGAGACAGCTTGGCAGATTGGTTTGAAGATTGCCTCAGGCGCTATCGAGAGCGGCATCGCGGGTGGTACAGACACCAACAGCGATATCGCCGGTGTTCTGCCTCATGAGTTTTCCTGGATCATGATGGACGCACAAAAAGAAAAGACTCTGCTTGGGCGAATCAAAAAATTTGCAGAAATTAAACCGAAATATTTGATGCCGCAATTCCCAGCGGTGATGGAACCTCGCACAGGTTTATCCATGGGCCAGCATACAGAAAAAATGGTGAAAGAGTGGGGGATCACACAGCTGGAGCAGGATAAGTTGGCTTTGCAAAGTCATCTCAATGCCGATCGAGCTTGGAAGGATGGTTTTTTCAATGACTTGGTTTTTGAATTCAATGGCTTGAAGAAAGACAGTCTTGTGCGCGGCGATACCAGTCTTGAAAAGTTGACGAAGCTGAAACCAGCTTTTGATTTCACCGGACAAGGAACTTTAACTGCCGGGAATAGCACGGCCTTAACGGATGGAGCCTCTGCCGTTTTGTTGGGGAGCGAAGAGTTTGCAAAACAACAGAACCTTCCAGTCTTGGCCTATTTGGTTGATGCGGAAGTGGCTGCTGTTGACTATGTCGCGGGGGAAGGACTTCTCATGGCTCCGACTTACGCGATTGCGCGAATGCTGCGTAGAAATAATCTGACTCTGCAGGATTTTGATTTTTACGAAATCCATGAAGCTTTTGCAGGACAAGTTCTTTGCACATTGAAAGCCTTGGAGTCCGAGGACTACTGCAAAAATAAATTGGGTGAGCCGAAAGCACTTGGTTCTATTGATCGCGCCAAAATGAATGTGAACGGTGGAAGCTTGGCCCTAGGGCACCCCTTTGCAGCGACGGGCGGACGTATTTTAATCAGCCTTGCAAAGATGCTATCGCAAAAAGGTTCCGGCCGTGGGCTGATTTCAATTTGCACCGCAGGTGGAATGGGCGTTACCGCCATCGTCGAAAGATAAATGATATAAACAACGATGACATTTCTTTCTGAAGTCTATTAAGATGATCTTCAGAAAGAGGTGTCGTGCTTCTCAGAATCCTTATTTGTATCTTAATAGCCTCGCAAGTGGCCTTTGCTCAGACGTCCGAAGAATCGTCAGAGGAAGTGCCTGACGAGGTTATGGAAGAAGTCATACAGGAAGTGAGAGGGGGAGCTGGCGGAGCCCCGGCCTCTGATGCAAACCAGGTCGATAGCAAAGCCGGGACCGACAAATCAAATAAGAATAAAAACAAGAAGTCCAAAAAATCCAAGAAGGGCAAAAAAACAGGTGAAATTGCCCCCGCGCCTCAGGCACCTCCAGAGCCTTTAATTAAACAGGCGGCTGGCTATCTGCAAGGGTCTCAAGAGGGTATCTCAGATCAAGTGATCATCCTTGCCAATCAGGTGGATAAACTCTTTGGTAACACTCGTGCCTTGAATGAATACTACGAAAGCAGTTTCCGGATTTATCAAAAATCCTATGTAAATACCAAGGGCTCGGGTTCTTATGACATTCAAACAAATTTAAATCTAAGTCTTCCGAATTGGAGAAATACCGAAAAGGTGATTCAACGTTGGTGGTCAGGTGAGACGGAAGTTGAAGAGGCTCGCGTCACTAAGACCGAATTTAAGGAACTCAATCCGTGGGAGTTCAATCAGGGTGTAAATTTGCGATTCAGTCGCCCGGTCGATTATCAAATCGCGGGGCGTTTGAGTAAGAATTTCTTAACAGGCCCTGTGGTCAATCACTTCTTCCAAGAGGTCAGTTGGGATTCTGCGCGTCTTTGGGAAGAAATCACCTCTGTGACCTCGGACTATGCTTTAGACAAAAAGAATCTGTTCCGTTTTATTAACGAAGCGGATTGGGGCATTAGTAATTATACGTTCAACTCTTACCACGGACCCTCATTCGTTTATACGATTGATAAAATCAGCTTGGCATCATTCGATTTGCGATTGATTACGGGCACGCAGGACAATAAATTTTATACTGACAATTATACAGCGGGTATCACCTACCGCACGGCTTTGCATCCGTTGGATTGGATGTTCTTGCAGATCACTCCAGAGCTGTCGTGGCCCCGTATTGAGCATTTCACGGCGACGTGGACTCTTTATGTGAATTTGGAAATTGTCTTCGGTAAAAAGAAAGACTAGCTGGCCAGTTTCTTTGGTGGAGCGAAACCTTCGCGAGCTTCTTTATCCATATAGGCATTGAACTCAGGATTTCCAAGATGATCCTGATAGTTTTCAGTCCAAGAGAAAAGGTCCGTGAAAATCACAGATGCAAACAGGGCTTTTGAACCAAACGAAAAATGGTCGCGATTGTCTGTGGAATCCAGTGCGCAAAAAGTATCTTCTTCCGAAAACTGACTTAGGAACGCTTTGTTTTCGCTGTAGTCTTCCCCTTCAAAGAAGGCATCGACGAGATATTCCGTGGCAGATATTTTTGTGAAATGAAAAATCTGATAATGCTCGGGATGGAAATCAGAGATAGAGATCGAGGATTTTACCAATCCATAGAGTTCGAAATCATTTTTGGCTTTGATGATTTGTCCGACCTGCATAATGTATTTATCGGATCAGGTTCAGCCGCGCTAAAGGAACTTTGCGGTGTTTTTAGAAGAGATATAAAAAAAGAGAGTGCTCCCACTCTCATTTTTTTAGATTCTGAATATTTGTGTCAATCCCGTAGGCGAAATCTTCAAATGTCTCACCCGGGGATCTTTTTTTAAGTGGTTTTGTCTTTTTTTCTGATGACTGAAATAGCGCCGCTATTTTCGAGGATGGCATAGTGCACGTCTTGGATTGAGAAAACGCCTTCTTTACGAAGAGCCTCCTCGAGAGTGTTGTGATTGATGCGTTCCTTTATCAGAGTTTTCTCAAAGATTTTTCCGTCATGAATCAAGACTTCGGGGCGGCCTTCGATCAACTTCGAGGCGCGCTTGTTTTTGAAGGTCACCCAGCCAAAAAAATAATCCAGCAGCAGCAAAGTTGCGGCAGAGATCAATCCACCTAATAAAGAATTATCGCCGGCATTCATGGAGTTTTGAACGGCATTGCTGAGAATCAGCAGAAGAACCAGGTCAAAGGGAGCCAGCTGGCCGATTTGCTTTTTTCCCAACACGCGAAGGGCAAAAAGTAAAAATCCAAAGACGACCAAAGCACGAACAACGAATTCCCACCAAGGGATGGATAGATTGAGCATATAACTTCCTTATACTGCCATCTATTCCATTACCAGGGAGGCCCTGTGTCCAGTGTATTTTCAGAATAAAAAAAGGGAGTTCGCAATGAACTCCCTTTGGGATTTTACTTTTTAAGTAAGATCTACTTGTGCAATGGCTTTTGGATGATATGGATCGCATGTCCCAAAGTCGCCTCAGCACATTCCATCATTGTTTCACCCAAAGTCGGATGAGGATGGATAGACAATGCCAAGTCTTCAATGCGTGCACCCATTTCGATCGCAAGGACAGCTTCAGAGATCAGGTTGGAAGCCTCTGGTCCCACGATATGAACGCCCAAAAGAACATGTGTCTTTTTGTCAGCGATCATTTTTACGAAACCATCTGTTTCCATCATGCTCACGGCGCGACCATTTGCTGCGAATGGGAACTTGCCGATGATCAGGTCATTGAAACCTTTGGCTTTCGCCTCAGCTTCGGTCATGCCCGCAGACGCGATTTCCGGGTCGGTAAAGACAACCGCTGGAACTGTTTTCGCGTCGTAAACACGGTTTTGACCGGCCATCACTTCCGCCACAAGAACGCCTTCGTGAGACGCTTTATGCGCAAGCATTGGTTGGCCACAGATGTCGCCGATAGCAAAGATATTAGAAACATTAGTTCTGCGTTGAGCATCCACTTTAACAAAACCACGTTCGTCAACGGCGATACCCGCCGCTTTCAAGTTGGCTTGGTCTCCGTTAGGACGACGTCCTACAGTAACAAGGATTTTGTCGCATTTAACAACTTCATCTTTGCCATTGATTTCGACAGTCACTTCGTAACCGTCTTTAACTTTCTTCTGTCCTTTAGCTTTTGCGCCGTACATGATTTTGACGCCGGCTTTATCAAGCTTGCGAACCACCACATTTGCACAATCTGGATCAACCACACCAGCAAGCAATGAAGACTGAGCTTCGATCACAGTCACTTCAGTGCCAAGTTTGCGAAGGTAAGAAGAGATTTCAAGGCCGATGTATCCGCCACCGATAACGGCCACGCGCTTAGGAATAGCATCGAAAGCAAGTGCACCCGTAGACGAGCAGATATCTTTTTCGTCAAATTTGAAGCCAGGGATTTCGATCGGACGTGAGCCTGTCGCCACAACGAAGAATTTCGCTTGAACAGATTCAGTGCCAGCTGCTGATTTCAAAGAGATCTCTTTTGAGTTCTTAAATTCAGCTTCACCTTTCAAAACAGTGACGCCATAGCCTTTAAGAAGCTGGCCCACGCCGCTCGACATTTTGTCTGAAACAGATTGTTTCCATTTCACAAGCTGTTTCATATCAACATCGATACCGCCCTTGATCACAAGGCCCATATCTTTGAAGTTGTGTTGAGCTTTGTGAAGAAGGTGAGTCGCTGTGATCATGGCTTTAGATGGAATACATCCCACGTTCAAGCACACACCACCCAAGAACTCACGTTCAACCACAGCCGTTTTAAAACCAAGTTGAGATGCGCGAATCGCAGCGACATAACCGCCGGGACCCGCACCAATTACTACCACATCAAAAGTTTGAGCCATACTTATCTCCTTGCTAGCCTTTGGCTAGAGCATCTCCACCAAAAGTTTACCTGGGTTTTCAATACGAGAGATGAAAGCAGCAAGGAATCTTGCAGCCGCAGCGCCGTCGATCAAACGGTGATCGGCAGTCATTGTGTAGTTCATAACTTTGATTGAAGACAATTGACCGTTTTTGATCACAGGTTTTTCGTCAATTTTGTACATACCCAAGATCGCCACTTCAGGATGGTTGATCACAGGGGTCGCATAAGTACCACCGATAGAACCAATGTTCGTCACAGTGATAGTTGCACCTTTCATTTCGTCTGGCTTCAATTTGCCATCACGAGCGCGTTTAGAAAGATCCAAGATTTCTTTAGAGATTTCAAGGATGGTTTTTTGATCCACGTTTTTAATAACTGGAACCACAAGTCCTGTTGGCGTGTCAGCCGCAAAGCCGAGGTTGAAGTATTTTTTGTAAACGATTTCACCAGCAGCGTCGTCGATAGAAGCATTGAACTGAGGGAATTCGCGGATTGTAGAAACCAAAGCCTTCATAACAATTGGAAGGTAAGTGATCTTCGTGCCGTTTTTCTCTGCATGTTCTTTCAATGATTCACGCATTGCGACCATTGCATCAACCTTTGCCTCATCCATGATGGTGAAGTGAGGAATAATGTGTTTTGCACGTTGCATGTTTTCAGCAATACGTTTGCGGATACCCATAAGTGGTACGCGCTCTTCAATCGCACCTGCAGGGCCTTGGTAAGCAGGTTTAGGAATAGAGATGCCGCCAGCTGCTGGTGCTTTTGCAGAAACCGCTGGAGCTGCTCCACCACCGGCACTCAATACGTCTTCACGAGTCACACGACCCGCAAGACCAGAACCAGAAAGTGAATTGATATCGATACCAGTCTCGCGAGCAAGTCTGCGTGTTGCAGGTGTCGCCAAAACTTTTGAATCAGCAACTGGAGGGAAGATGCCGTTGGCAACTGCCGCTGGAGCCGCTTTTGCCGCCGCTGCAACTGGTGCAGAAGCTTGTGCTGCAGGAGCCGGAGCTGCTGCCTGAGGAGCAGAACCCGATCCTTCAAGAGTGATCATAGTTGAACCCACTTTAACCACATCGCCTGCTTTGAATTTTACCTCTTTAACGACACCAGCTACTGGAGTCGGAACTTCAACAGTGGCCTTGTCAGTCAAAACTTCAGCGATAGGTTGATCTGCTTTCACAGAGTCACCTGGTTTTACCAACCATTTAACAAGTTCGCCTTCAGCAACGCCTTCTCCCAATTCAGGAAGTTTAACGTCTTGAACTTTGCCACCGCCAGCTGCTGGAGCTGAGGCCGCTGGAGCTGCAGGTTTCGAGGCCGCAGCCGCAGGAGCCGGAGCGGCTGCTGGTTTAGCGGCACCACCTTCATGAGAGTTGGCAAGAGTGATCATAGTAGAACCAACTTTTACAACTTGGCCTGGTTTGAATTTCAATTCACCGACAGTACCGGCAACAGGAGATGGAACCTCTACAGTTGCTTTATCAGTAAGAACTTCAGCGATAGGTTGATCCGCCTTGACCGAGTCACCTGGTTTTACCAACCATTTTACTAATTCGCCTTCAGCGACACCTTCACCAAGTTCGGGCAGTTTTACGTCAGTTGCCATGTTGAGAATGTTCCTTTCAAATTTTAAAACCAACCAATCGGGTGGACCCATTTTAGAGGGGGCACCAAACGGGGGCTTTTACTGTCTTTTATAAACAGTTCTTTCTAGTCCCGCCGTAGAGCATTTGCACTCAGCAACGCACCGCAAAAGGGGGTTCTTTGCGCATTATTTTGCCTCTTAAGGCCGCTATTTATCGGTCATCCGGGGACGAGAGTTGAATTTACACGAAAGCCCCTCTAAGTTAGCCTCCGAAGCACTGTCAAATACAGTAACGCAACCGGGAAGTTATTGGGGGGAATCATGAAGTTTTCTAATAAGCTGCAAGAGGGCATTTTCTTGAAACGATACAAGCGCTTCTTTGCGGATATCGAGTTTCAGGGGCAAACTTTGACAGCTCATCTTCCCAACACGGGCAGCTTGAAAAGTGCTAACAACCCCGGTCAGCCGTGTTTGTTTTCGGCGAGTGACAATCCGGAAAGAAAATTGAAATGGACTTTGGAGATGATCAAGTCACCTGAAGGCGCCTGGGTGGGGGTCAATACCTCAACTCCGAATACAGTGGTGCGCGAAACTCTTCAGCATGTCGTCGGTAAAGGCAAAGAAGTTGTCGGAACTTTTGCAGACTGGGCGCAGTTCGACGAAGTGAAGCCTGAATATAAGATTTCCGCAGAGACTCGATTGGACTTTATGATTAAGAAAAAGTCTTCCGAAAAAATGCATTTCATCGAGGTGAAGAACGTCACTTTGGGCGAAAACGGTGTCGCTAAGTTCCCTGACGCCGTGACTGAACGTGGGCAAAAACATCTGCGCGAGTTGATGGCCTTGATGGAACAGGGGCACACGGCAGAAATCGTTTTCACTATTCAGCGCAATGACTGCGGAACTTTCTCTCCGGCGGATGATATCGACCCTGAGTACGGGAAGCTTTTGCGCGAGGCTTTCCACAAAGGTCTGACGGTGTCTCCGATTGTGGTGGAGCTTAGCCCAATGGAAGCGAGTCTGTCAGAGCAAAAACTTCCTCTGAAGTTTTAGTTTCACAAAAGGCCTGGCTGACCCAAAGTCAGTCGGCCAAAGTCTAGGTCGACGGGCCTGGGTACTTTCTTTGAGACAAAGCAAAGGCTGAACCTTTAAACTGAAACAATGAGATATTTCATTCTTATTTTCCTGTTTTCAGTACAAGCCTTTGCCTGGGAAATCACCTTTGATCGCACCAATCATGCTGGCATCCGCAAAATTGATATTCTGAAGCACGAAAATGGCGTCTACATTTTCGATGGAAAAGATATTGGCAAAACCTTGCCAACTTCAACCTTGAATTCGTGGAGAACCTTTGAAAAAGGCCCGACGATCTCTGCCAAATCTGCCAGATGCGCTTCGGGCACCTACACTTTTGAAAAGAAAGATAAAATCAAATCATTCAAACGAGAAGGCTGCACTGAGGGTGACTCCTACGGCAGGATGATCAAAAACCTTGAAGAAATTCGCACCTACGCCAACGGGATTTAGAACGTTATGATAAAATTGCTTTTGATTCTTTCAGGGGTTTTTTCGCTATTGCAGGCACAGCCTGTACCGGACGCCAGTTCCAATGACGTTGAGAACTCTCAGGCGGTTCAGGAAATGATTCAGAAAATTGGGCAAGTGCGTGAGGCCTTGAAAATCTCTGCAGCATCCTCCCAGGCTTGTGAAACTCCCACTTCGCGGAATTGCTCCTTTGGCGGTTATTGCGGCGAGTTCGCCGATAAAGCGCAAAGCTTTTACTTATATCAAGATGAAGATGGACATCAGATTCCAAACTTTCAAATGCTGAGTTATATGCGTGTCGGGGAGGCCTGTACGCGCCAACCTTTCCCTCAAGCCTTGGTATCAGATCCCTTTGTTTATCCCGAGCTCTTGGTGAGTGCTGAAAAGGCCGGCGGGGCTGAGCAACAAAAGAAGAATCTCGCGAGATTCAATAAGGAGCTCGGAAGGGCTCGCAGTATCTTTGCAGATGCGCAAAAACGCATGGTCAAAGTTCTGGAGTCGCGCCGCACGAAAGGCAATGCTGCGGAAATTAACAATATGATTACCCGAATTAAGACAGCGAAGTTTGTGTCACCGAAATTGGGTGATGGTATCTATTCGCTCAGTGCTGAAGGTTGCGAATCTCCAAATGCATTTTATGAGCCAAGCAAACACAGTGTTACAGTCTGCCCGCAATTTTTGAATCTTCCCGATGCAGCCCTATTCACAACTTTATCCCATGAGTTGGGTCACGCTATTGACCCGTGTTCAGTGGCATTTTCGTACTCGCAAGGAAAGAAAGATCTTGAGCTGAACTATCCCACATTCATGGGCGGATCTGGAGAAAAAGGAAAGATCAAAATTTCCGCGATTCCAACGAATAAGAATCCACTGGCGAGTGTGATTTCATGTTTGCAGAAACCTTCTTCGATTGGTGTGCAAGTTCCATCAAAAAGTGGTTTGATCAATAAGATCAATGAAGAAGAAGATGCTCTTCGCGAAGAGGCGGCTGCGAATAGCGAAGAAGGCGGCGAAGGCGGTGAACAAAGTGGCATTCCTAAAGGAGAGCTGGGAGATGCCACAATTGCTGGCTTTGAAGATCAAAGAAAAATAATAAACACCCATTACGACGCTTTTAAGGGCTGTTCTGAATTTACTGGCAGTGGACATCTTCAAGAAGCCTGGTCAGATTGGTTAGCCGCAGAGACTTTGGCGGGAAAGATCAAGGATATTCCTGACTCCAAAAAGGCTCGGCAATATGCATTTGCTTCAGAGTCTGTTTTTCTGAGCATTGGTTGTGAGAATGTTAAACAATCTGTAGTGAGTAAAATTAAAGCGGTGACGATGGGGAAATGTCCATTTTTGGATGAAGTCGAGTCGCTCATGGCGGAAGCAAGTGCCGAGGGCAGTGGGACCCATCCTTCAACCGATCTGCGTGTGGATCGCGTGATGTTTGCAAAACCTGAAATTCAAAAAGCTCTCGGATGCAAAGCCAGCAGCGAGAACAACGGAAGTGAATGTAAATAGATGTAAATAAGAATGTCAGCTCGCTCGACGCTTTTCAGAACTTCGCTGTCGACATTTCCGACACTAAAAAAATATTTAAAGTAAAAAAATGAGCCCACCGAAGACCTCTGTGACTACCACGGAGGTCCCGGCATGAAGCCTCAAAAACTAAACCAAACATTCAAGAATATATTCTGCGTCTCTTTGTTTACACTGGCTCTGGCTGCCTGTGCGCCCGGCGGCATGGAAACCTCGGCAACCAAACTGGCCGATGACCCACAAAACGAACCTGTCAGTACAGGGGACGGTTCCAGCAGCAATACTGGGCAGGCGGTTGTAACTCCACCAGTGACGCCACCAGCATCAGGCAATTCGGGCACAACAGATTTACCATCGACCTCAGGCTCTGGTTCGACTTCTGGCTCCACATCTTTGGCTGCCAAGTACAGCTATGTGGATCCAACAAAAATCGTCCCAGCGGGGCAATTGAAAAGTGCCCTGGCTTATTACGATGCCAATGCGGCGAAGATCAAAAATAAAGACTATCTTTCAGTGATCGACTTTAGACAGTTCTCTGGAAAGAAAAGATTTTTCATCATCAATATGAAAACCGGTGAAGTGTGGGCCATCCGCGTAGCTCATGGCAAAGGCTCGGACCCTGATCACGACGGCTACGCAAACAGCTTCAGCAATGCCTCGGGTTCAAACGCCAGCTCCTTGGGTTACTACCTGGCGGCAGAAACCTATGACGGCAGCCACGGTTATTCATTGAAACTCGATGGCCTCTCCTCAACCAACTCCAACGCCCGCAGCCGCTCCGTCGTAGTCCACGGAGCCGACTACGTGTCTGAAGCCTCTGTCATCCAAGGCCGCAGTTGGGGCTGCCCCGCCGTAGCCATGGAAAACCGCACCAAGCTCATCAACATGATCAAAGGCGGCAGCCTCATCTACGCCTCCGCCACCGAAAACTAAAGGTACGCCGTACCTTTTTGCGATGCCGCGCGTGAAGCAAATGGTGCCTGGCACCTTTTGCTTCACAGAGAGCGTCAGGACGGAGAGTGAGGGCTTGAAATAAAAAAAGCTGACTTTGTGGAGTCAGCTTTTTTATTTTTAATTTTCGAGAAAATGAAATTAGAAAAGTTTAAGTTGATCGCCGACCAATTTTTTAAGGTCTTCGGTTTGTGAAAGATACTCTTTCAAATTCAAGCGCTCATCCGGTCTGATGTGTGCGCTCGCATTATTGTAAGGAGTCAGCTCAATAATATCTGCATGAGAGGAGATTTCAGCCATGCCTTCTTCTTCAAGAATTGACATCAAGGTGTCAAGATCATGTCCGTCTTCATCGTGCGGATATTCAAGTTCGCGCATTTCCAACAAGGACTTCAAGAAAAGTTCACAGGCTTGAGCCAGGTTGTAGCCAGCAATATCGTGTTGTTTGTCATCGCCAAGATTGTTTTTAGCAGTTTCGATATTGTCCTGAGCCTTAAGGATTAGAGATTTAGCTTGGGAAACGCTCACGATGAACTCCTTTTAAGATCTACACTCCGGTATTCCTGGAGTAGGGTAAAAAAAACCCACAATCCTTGCGAATTGTGGGTTCATTATTCCCGAATTTTTCTAAAAACTCACTACTAATTTTTAGGTTTTTCAACGCCCAATTGACGGTCGATGATGTCTTTGAACTCAGAGAATGGGTAAGCACCACGAAGAGAAACACCGTTGATCAAGAACCCTGGAGTACCAGAGAAGTTGAATTTACGAGCTTCTTCCATGTCAGCTTCGATACGCTTTGTGATTTTTTCGTCTTTCAAATCTTTTTCAAGACGTTTCATGTCCGCGCCAACTTTTTTAGCAGTATCTTTCAACAAACCTTCTTTTTTAGAACGAAGTTCGCCTTGGTTCTCGAAGATTTGGTGATAGAACTTCTCAGCTTTTGCGTGGTCTTGCATTGCAAGTGCTTCGAAGTAACGAGCCGCAGGCATCGCCATAGGATGGAAATCCAAAGGCAAGTGCTTATAAACTACGCGTACGTCTTTAGGGTAAGCTTTCAAAACTTCTTCAACAGTTGCATAACCTTTAGAGCAGTATGGGCACTCAAAGTCAGAGTACTCAACGATTGTGATTTTTGCGTCTTTCACGCCCATGATAACGCGGTCTTCTTCAATAACCGGTTTCAAAGGATTTTTGAACTCCTCGTCACGCTTCTTAGATTCTTCAGCAACAGCTTTTTCTTGAGCTTGCTTTTGAGCGTTTTGAGCAGCTTTGTTAACTACTTCAATGAATTGCTCAGGAGCTTTTTCGATCGCAGCGAAAACGATGCTAGGATCTTTTTCAACAGCTTCTTTTAGTTGTTTTGCAGAAGGAGCACAGTTCGCAAGCGAAAGTGCCAACACAGAGAGACCCAAAAACTTAAATGCTTTCAAATTTTCCTCCAAGATGGAAATTTAAATTGTACAAAAACAAAAGCCACTACATTTGACACCAAAAAGAACCCCGAGAAAACAAAAAAACAACCCCAACCAAAGTCCAGTTAACGTGATTTCCCCCTCCCAATTCGCCTCAAACACGCCAGGTACTAGGACCCAATCAAGAGTGACGCGAAGAGGGGCTTCGGAGCGAGTTCCGCAGCGAGCCAAAGAATCTCAAAAAGATCCAGTGAAGACACGAGCGAGGACTGTCTGAGCGGAGAAGCCCCTCTTCGTGTCACTCTGGACTTGCTCGGCCCACCGTACCCTTTAGACTGATTGGTATGAAAAATTCAAATTTTATTTTAGCAAGTTTGGTGACTGTATTTTGTCTGCAAGCGAACGCGGGTTTGCTTTTTAACTATTCACAATTGGCAATTAAGGATCTCGATCAGATCAATAAATTGGTGAACGACAAAGTTAAGGAATCTAAGAAATCATCAAGCGGAAAGGTCATTCCTTTGCGCGAAGCACTTCAGGCGGTTTACTCAAGGCCCAATGAAGATGACATGATTGATAAAGTTGTTGCGCCACTGCGCTCAAATTTAGATGAATTGGACGCCTGGGAAAAAACGATCAGTCAATTAACTGACGAAGCAATTGGAGCCTTGAAGCATCCAAATACGTTTAAACCGGTGGTCCAAGTGACCTATGCCATCTTCCTGGAAAATCTTTTGGCAGAGATCAAACCGCTGGTGAAAGATAACGGTTTTGAGAGGAAGATTGCTGAAAGAATCAGAGACGCAAAGCTTGAGATTTCGAAGGGCGCACAAGATGAAAGAAGTCTTCGCATGATGAAATCTTTGGTGTCTCCTTCTGAAATCGCGAATCAAATTCTGTCACAGCCTGTAGAGCCGCAGGCAAAAACGACAGAAACATCGGCAGAAAATTCCACTCAACAGCAATAATTTCCCTCGACTCGCCCTCACTTTCCTGGCCCCTGGTCGACGCAGACCACGGGCTAGCGTCAAACGATAGATCTCCTCAAGTCATCGAAAATCGCCTCAAATTGACTCAAGTTCTAACGAACTCCTTCCGATATAAACATCATGGAAGAAGCGGGCAGGATGCCTGCTTACACTCCGACAGAGTCGGAGTAGGCAATTAGGAGGATTCAATGTTTCTACAAGGCGACCTACAAATCATGTTCGATGCGCTTTTCACTGTTGGGGCAATTGACCCAGTTCTGAAACTTGACTGGAGCGAAGTAACGAAAGAGATGATGGCGAACCCACAAATCTTGAGTGACGCTTTCCAAACCATCAACGGTTGCCGTAACGACAAAGATCTTCTTGTTCAGAAACTTCACATGATGGATCAAAGATCCGTGAATTATATCGCGATGGAGGTTGCTCGTGAGTTCTGTGAATTCCAAGATCGTAAAGATTTGCACTAAGATTGCTTTAGTAATTCTGACATCAGCAGCGACGGCTCAAGCGTTTGAAGTGGACTTCTCTCGCCGCCAGGTTGAATTTGATAAAGTCAGCAATGAAGATCGTCTCCCAGCAAGCATCCGTGAAGATCAATCAGCTTCGATTCTCACTAAAGTTTTCGACTCTGTAGAGCCGACTCAAGATATCGTGATCATGAACACCGACAAGGGTTTTGTTCCTGATACCGTTCGCCTGAAAAAGGGGAACAACTATCGTGTGCACATCGTGAATGTGAATGGCAAAGAGAAGAATGTCAGCTTCGTGCTGGATGCCTTTTCGGAACATCACAACACTGTTTTCGGAGAACAAAAAGTTTTCAACGTAACTCCAAAAACGGATGGTATTTTCTCGTATCAATGCCCGGAAACGGCAGTGCAGGGAAAGTTCATTATCTACTCTGATGCCAATGCGGCCTCAGGAAGAAAACCAGCTTCAAATTAGTTTGTTTTGTCTACACTCCGACTTGGTCGGAGTGTTTGTTTTAGAGGGAATTTATGTCGGATCAATCGAACGTTTTTAAACAGACCATTATGCAAAATTTGGGTCCTGTGGCGAAATATCTCGAGGACCCGGGCGTTTCTGAAATTCTCATCAACGGTCCCAAAGAAGTTTTCGTTGAAAGAAAAGGTAAGCTCGAAAGAGTCGCTGAAACTTTTCCAGGAGAAGACGACTTGCGTGCCGCGGTCAATTCCATTGCCCAAAGTGTGGGTCGTCGTATCGACGATGAAAATCCCCGTTTGGATGCGCGTTTGCCGGATGGCTCCCGTATCGCAGCGGTCATTCCTCCTTGCTCACGCAAGGGAACGACTCTGAGCATTCGTAAATTCACTAATACAAAAATCAGTTTCACTGATTATATTAAATTTGGAACGATCTCTGAAGACGGAGCCCGCTTCATGGACATCTGTATGTTCTTGGGTAAGAACGTGATCGTGAGTGGTGGTACCGGTTCTGGTAAAACCACTTTGTTGTCATTGCTCTGTTCAAGAATTCCCAAAGGCCAACGCGTTCTTGTGATCGAAGACTCTTCAGAGTTGCAAATTGATTATGATCACTTGGTGATGTTTGAAACTCGCATGGCCGATGCGATGGGAAAAGGTGAAGTCACGATTAAGGATCTTGTTAAGAGTGCACTTCGTCTGCGCCCGGATCGCATCATCGTCGGGGAGGTTCGCTCTGGCGAGGCCCTCGAACTTCTCAACGCGATGAATACTGGTCATAAAGGCTGTATGGGTACAGTGCATGCGAACACTCCCGAAGACGCGATCGTTCGTTTGGAAGCATTAGCTCAAGGCGGCGATGGCAAAGTCAGTGAAAAAGCTTTGCGCCAGCAGGTCTCATCCGCAATCGATATCATTGTGCAAATTTCCCGCTACGGTGACGGTTCGCGCCGCATTGGCGCCATCAGTGAAGTCCGTGGTTTCTTGCCAGATGGCAGTTACGATGTCGTTCCAATATTCGAGCTCAGTCGTTTGGTGCGCCGTCCCGATGGAACCCTCGAAGGAAAGTTGGAAGCCACAGGCAACATTCCAACCTTCATGGAAGAAATCATCGACAACAAGCTCCCATTCCCAAAATCTAAATTCAGTAAACCCCAAGCCGCTTAATATTGGTCGCGCAGGTAAGCTGCGCTCCAAGGACCAAAAAGGTGCCTGTCATCTTTTTGGGTCTACGCTGCGTCATTTTCCAAGTGTTCACTCCTAAATCCGAGGACTTTCTCGGGCGAATGATGCACTGAGCCTCAAAAAGGTACGGCGTACCTGATTTCTGAGTTTTTGCATAATATAGTTATATCAATGGCATGCGAAGTACGCTAAGACGAAAACGTGCATTTTAGTTGTAAGATTACAAACGCAGTTTTGACCGTTCTTGAGGAGCAAGGTGAAGACCTTACACCTCTCTATGAGCAGACACATTTGTCTGTCGAACTGTTGCGCGATTCTTCTTACTGGATCTCGGCTCCTGATATGGAGCAATTCCTGGAAATGGCTTTGCGCCTGCCACTGAAAAAAGATGGTGATGTTTTGCAAAGGGCCGGTCACAACGGACCGGAGCTTCGTGCTTGGGGAGTGTTGGACAGCGTTCTGCGCATGATGCCTCGCCCGCAGGAAATCTTTAATCAGCCCGAGCAGTTTCTTTCATATTTTATTTCGCCAAAACCACCGATTGAAAACCTCCGTCGCGATGAAGTGAGTATCTCGTTCGATCTGCCCTTGCCGGCAGAACAATATCCTCTGGTAACGACTTACCTTAAAGCGGCTTTTGAATCTTTGCCAGTCTACGTCGGTCAGCCACCTGCGCGCTGTGAATGGACGGGGATCAATTTAAAATTGAATTGGTCGACTGAGCAGAAATCTATTTTCAGTGAAAGCGGCGAACGCGTTGGCCATCAAGTCAGCCCAGAGTTGTTCCAAAGTTTGATCGACGATTTGCAAAAGACTCAGCGTGAGCGTGAAGATTTGCAAAAGTACGTCGGCGATCTGGAAGAGAAGATCCGCGACAATGAAAAGCAAAAAGTTCAGCTTGCCGGCGGACTTGAAGCTGCCGATATTCCTACTGCAAAAAATTCGCTCATTCCGCACGAAGGAACTTTGTCGCATCTGAATTTTGATAGCGAGTCTCCAGGTTATGTTTTGAATCAAAACCTGGCACGCATGCACGATTACATGGTTCGCGCACAGCAACTCATCACCATGCTTGCGGCTCAGGGGAAAATGACTCCGGCTGTGAAAGAGGCGATGAGACGTGTTGATTGGGAGTTCGTGAAAACGCAGTACCCGCGCACTGTTTTCGAAAGCATGGAATTGGTTAAAAAAATGAATCATAAAAACGCCGAGAAAGAAGGAAATCATCATGTCTGAAATTATCAGCCTCGTATCCCGTGAAATCTTGGACAGCCGTGGAAATCCAACAGTGGAAGTTGAAGTGACAACTGCTGAGGGAAATATCGGTCGCGCCGCAGTTCCATCTGGTGCCTCTACAGGTGCCCATGAAGCCTATGAGCTTCGTGATGGCGACGCAAAACGATTCTTGGGTAAAGGTGTTTACAAAGCTGTTGATAACGTTCGTGAAAAAATTGCGCCTGAACTTTTGGGTTTGCAAGTCACAGAACAAGTTTACATCGATAAAATTCTTCGCGAACTGGATGGCTCAGAAAACAAAGCCAACTTGGGCGCCAATGCGATCTTGGGTGTTTCTTTGGCAGTTGCGAAAGCCGCAGCCGCTGACAGCAATTTGCCGTTGTATCGTTACGTAGGTGGCTCTCAAGCTTGCCGCTTGCCAGTTCCATTGATGAACGTGCTTAACGGTGGCGCACACGCCAACAATGGTTTGGACGTTCAAGAGTTCATGATCGTACCAACGGTGAACAACTCTTACGCGGAATCACTTCGTGCGGGTGCCGAGATCTTCCACACTCTTAAAAAAATCTTGGGCAAAAAAGGTTTCTCGACGGCAGTAGGTGACGAAGGTGGTTTCGCTCCGAAATTGGGTTCAAATCAAGAAGCACTTGATTTGGTCATGAATGCGATCGTTGATGCTGGATACGATCCAGGTCAAAATGTCTTCTTGGCTTTGGACGTTGCTTCTACCGAGCTTTTCAAAGATGGCAAATACACTTGGGAAAACAGCAAAATCGCTCCTTCTGAACTTCTTGGCATCTACAAAAACTGGGCGGAAAGATATCCACTTATTTCTATCGAAGATGGTTTCTCTGAAGATGACTGGGATTCATGGGTGGCAGCAACGGCGCAAATGGGTTCAACAATGCAATTGGTGGGCGATGATTTGTTCGTGACAAATCCAAAACGCATCCGCCAAGGTCTTGAGAAAAAAGCAGCCAATGCCTTGTTAGTGAAAGTAAACCAAATCGGTACTTTGACAGAAACGTTCGAAGCGGTGAATTTGGCACAAAGATACAAATACAAAACTGTGATGTCTCATCGCTCTGGCGAAACTGAAGACGTAACGATCGCAGATTTGTCAGTTGCTTTGAACTGTCATCAAATCAAAACGGGAAGTCTGTGCCGTGGTGAAAGAACCGCGAAGTACAACCAACTTCTTCGCATCGAAGAAGATCTAGGCGGTATGGGCGTTTACTGGGATAAAGCAGCTTTTAGATAAGCCCACGCTTGAAAAAGCGCACTGGTTTTTGTAAGTGCGGAACTGGACTAGCCACCTCTACGATGAGGTGGCTAAACTTAATCCATGTCATACACTCAGTTTGCCTTAGGCCTTCGCAGATTTCTTAATCATCCAGGAAAAGTTGCCGTTCTCTGCCTTATGGTATTCGGTGTTTCAATCGTCCTTAATGGCAATCTCTGGAGACTTTGGGGTCTTCATCGGGATTATGCTCACATTCAAGATGAAATCAATCAGACCCGCGCTGGCATTGGCGACCTTCAAGGGCAACTTAAACAAGCCAAAGATCCAGCCTTTATTGAGCGCCAAGCTCGCGATAAATTAGATCTGGCCGGCGAGCACGACCTAGTTTTTGTTTTTCCAGAACAATAGACTACAGCAGCGCATTATTGCGTGATTTTCGGGTACAATCTTTCTAGTATTCATACTCTAAACAGATCACATTAGTTTAGTGAATCTAGAGGTTTATATGACTGAGAACATGTCCGGGAACACACACGAAAGCAGCACAGAGATCTACTCTCTTGAGTGGAACAAAGAAAGCGTTCGTGCCCTCCGCCTTCGTTTGGGCTGGAGTAAATCCGATATGGCCCGCCGGTTGAAATGCTCTTTGACAGATGTCGAAGCTTTCGAAGAGGGGCAAGGTTCTATGCAAGCTCAAATCAAGGGTGAATTGGAAATCATGTACCGCCAATGCCAAGAGTGCTCGGACGAGGTAAAATACACTCCGGCCTCAGAACTTGCCCTGGACAAAAACGCCCTTGAGCAAATTGAATTTTCACGCGTCAAAGCGGATCTAGAATAATCGAATAATCGACATTAATGTGCTCCCGTTGTAGAGATATTTTCTGCAACCGGGAGACTCTGTGACCAATTCTACAATGAAAAAGCTATATCTCATCGACGTCAGCTCGATGTTCTTTCGTGCGTTTTACGCCGTTCGCCCTCTGACATCTCCATCGGGTCTTCCCGTGAATGCGATCTATGGTTTTCTTAGCATGATCACCAAGCTGATGAAGGAAGAAAAGCCTGAATACATGGTGTTTTGCTACGACCGTAAAGAGCCTTCATTCAGAAAAGAAATGTACCAGGATTATAAGGCCCATCGCACGGAAATGCCGGAAGATCTGGGGAAGCAAATTCCTTACATCAAACAGCTCGCGGACATTTTGGGCATTCCCGCTCTGGAAGTTCCAAACTATGAAGCCGATGATATTATCGGAACTTTGACCAAGTATGGCCGTCGCCAGGGTATGGAAGTCGTCATTGTCAGCGGTGATAAAGACTTTGCACAGCTTATCGAAGATCATGTGGTGATCTACGACACCATGAAAGACGTTCGCTATGACGCCAAGCTGGCTTTTGAAAAATGGGGAGTGCGTCCCGACCAGTTTATCGATTTCTTATCAATCATCGGCGACACCTCGGATAATATTCCGGGAGTCCGAGGCATCGGTGAAAAAGGCGCGATCAAGCTTCTTGAGCAGTATCAGCACATCGAAGAGATTTACGAAAAAATCGATCAAGTGGAGCCCAAGGGCATCCGTGAAAAACTAATCGCCTCAAAAGAGAATTGTCTGATTTCCAAAAAGTTGGTGACCATCACGACGGATATCCCTGTCGATCACAACATGGAAGTCTATAAACTTCGCGACTGGAAAAAAGATGAATTGCGCGCGTTCCTTCGTGAAATGAACTTTAAAACCTTCGAGAAAAATCTTTTGGGAGCAGATGGTGAAGTGACACCAGCGGCCGCCGGTGCAAATTGGTATGCCTCGACCTCCACGGCGGCTCCGGCTAAATCAAATGCGGGCAAGGTAAAAGAAGCTGAATCAAGCAGCACCCCGCTGACAGCCCCCTTGGCAGAGATCGCTCAATATTCAAATCAGGAATATCCAGAGCAAAAAATGTCGACTCGTGAGCTGACGGAGGTTCTGGCAGAGAATCAATCTTTGTGGGGCTTCTCTGATTCGCGCGGGTTTTTTGTGGGAACAGAAAAAGAAGTGATCGCCATTTCGGATCATGAAAATTTAGGGATCCTGACGGACACCTTCAAGATCCGATGGAATGGTTTTGATTTGAAAGAGTTCTGGCACAAGATCGGCGCGAAAACTCCCATTGCCTCTTGGGATTCGATGCTTGGCGCCTATGTCTTGAAGGCGGGGGATTCGACGGATTTTGCAAAAATGTATCAAAAGTTTATGGGTGAAGCCTTGCCGGACATGGCAACTCCCTCTCAGCTATACAATGCACACCTGCACTTCGCAAAAACCATCGACAAGCAACTTAAAGAGATCCACGGCGATAAGGTTTATCATGAACTTGAATTGCCTCTGGCGCGTGTTCTTTTGACGATGGAAAACTACGGGATTCGCATTGATACGGAGTTGTTGAAAAAAGAAAGCGAAGATCTGGGCTTGGAAATTCAAGAGCTCGAGAAGAAAGTTCACGCAGAAGCGGGTGAGACTTTCAACGTTGGAAGTCCGAAGCAGCTCGGTGTGATTCTATTTGAAAAGTTGGGCCTGCCTACCGGTAAAAAAACCAAAACAGGTTATTCCACTGATACGGACGTTTTAGAAAGCTTGGACCATCCGATCGCAAAGCTGGTTTTAAAATGGCGCGAGCTTTCGAAGTTGAAGTCGACTTATGTGGACGCTCTTCCGGCTTTGATCAGCCCGAAGGATGATCGCTTACACACGAGCTTTAACCAGGCCATGACAACGACGGGTCGTCTTTCCAGCACCAATCCGAACTTGCAGAATATTCCAGTCCGCACGGAGCGTGGGCAAAGAGTCCGAAAGGCTTTCATCGCACATCCGCGCATGAAGCTGCTTTCCGTCGACTACTCGCAAATTGAGCTAAGAATTTTGGCGCATATTTCGGAAGATCCTAATTTGTGTAAGGCCTTCGCTGAGGATCTCGACATCCATGCGGCGACTGCGGCAGAGATATTTGGTTTGTCTTTGAAAGACGTTACGTCAGAGCACCGTCGTGCCGCAAAGGCGGTGAACTTCGGTATTGCTTACGGGCAGGGTGCCTTCGGTTTGGCAGAAAACTTGGGGATCCCAAGGGGCGAAGCCAAAGATATCATCGATCGTTATTTCACCAGATTTAAAAACGTTCGTGATTATATCGACAACACGATCAAGCTGGCGCATGAACAGGGCTATGTTGAAACCTTGTTTGGACGTCGCCGCTATATCGATGAACTTCAGTCGAAGAATGTGATGCTTAAAAAATTCGGCGAACGTGCCGCGATCAATGCTCCGATCCAAGGAACAGCGAGTGATTTGGTAAAGAAAGCGATGATCGAAGTTTTTGAAAAGGTTCCAGTTCGCATGCTTTTACAAGTGCATGATGAATTGATCTTTGAAGACACCGAAGACAACTTGAATAAGCACATTCCCGAATTAGTCAGGATCATGGAGTCCGTTGCGACTTTGAAGGTTCCGCTAAAAGTGAATTACGCTGTTGGGAACAATTGGGACGAAGCGCACTAGAGTCCTAGTACGAGCGTCCTCTGAGGCAAGACGTGGTCTTGCCTCTTTTTATTTCAGGAATGTATCAGTTCGCTTAGTAATAAGTGAAGCAACTTGAATTGGCTCTACACCAGTAGAAGCTTGCCCCATTATTAACATAGGTGCCGGCCCCTCCTGTATTAAAGGCGGCGCCACCAGTGGAATCGCTCATACTCCCAGATCCTGGCGTTGTGCTAGCGCAGCCACTGACATTGTAACTTCCTGATGCTTCGGTGCCATTGATCGTGGCAGAGCAATGAGTTTCAGAATTGTCTGAAAATTTAATCGTCAAAGTAAATGGAGTTCCCGTGATATTTGCGCCTGCTAAATCCAGGCGAATCGCCCAAGCGGCATTGGCAGTGGCCCACGAGGAGAGTGTTGCCTTATTTGTCGTACCGCTGTCAGTGCTGGGTTCCTCTGCTGCTTTTTCAAGGCAACCTGTTGTGAGACCTAGTGTGAATATTGAAATCAGTAAAACCTGAGCTAACGTACCAGTCGATAGGTTTTTCATGTGCAAAGTCTCCATCATCACCTTGGTGATGCTTAGTGGTGCGGTATCGCACTGAGTATTATTCGGATTAATAGAGGGTAAGCTTGATAACAATTGCGGGAAATCGCCTAACTTTTAGGCGACTCCTTCAATTTTAATAAAGAATTAGAAATATTGAATCACAATGGGGCGGAAGATAATAAAGAAGTAGACAGAGTTATGTACTTCAGTAAATGGGATTAACAAAGCTTCTTTGCTTCCAAGTGGTGTGTCGTCTCTGTGGACTAGCAGGGTGAGCTATTCAGTTTCCCAACCAACAACTCGGCCACCTTCAAAATACACATAGCGCGTTTCTTTACGATAGCCTTCAGGTGATGAAGAGAAGCACTGATATTTCCAGCGTTCATTTTTATAAATTGGATTTCCTGAAACTTCGACACTCAATGGATCTCCCCAGGATTTCTTGACGTAGTCTTGCGGCATTCCCACGGCGATATCTTGAGTTTCGATGAGGTCCTTCATTTCAGCATGTGGAGCTTGCGAGCGATCCCAAATTTGGTGTTTGTTGATCCAAGCCTGGCGGCCTTCCAATGATGGAATCGCCAAGAAGGAGGCCTTTTCCTCGTCATTTTTCATCCAAGGCAAAACCTTGGAGTACTGTTCCTTTTCTTTCTTGGAGCTCAAAGTTCGCTCTAGCTCGCGAACCTTCTGGCGATCGCGAATCTCTTGCAGATCTCCTTCCGACAATGAATTAGGATCTTTTCCCAATTCATAAGCCGTTTGGCGAACGCTTTTGTCGCGAGCGGCATCTCGGTCGCTGCGGTCGTTATAGCTGACCCCTGAAGAACCATAGCCACTACTTGAAGATCTTTGAAGATTTGCACAGCCGGCGGTTAAGAAAGGCACAAGAACGAGGAATTTCATCACTTTCATCTATAGACTCCTAAAATTAATTCTAGCCGATGGACTTCTGTTTATAAATTGTTCTTGCTGGTTATTTGGTTCTTTTCTTACAATCGTCTTGGGAGAAACTTTTGACGGACAATGAAACCACGACCAAAGTAGAGGAAGAAAACAAAGATGGAGCTCCGGAGGAAAATTCGGAAGATCTTCTGTCGTTGGATAATCTCGATTCTATCTTGGCCGAAGAAGATCCCGAATTCGCAAAAGCCTTGAGTGAGATCGGTCCCGATGAAGAGATCGATGTGGATCTTTCCAACGAAAGCTTGGGCCTTGAGTACACTCTCGAAGACGAAGTGAAATTGTGGGCGGATAAGCGCCCTAAGTTGGCTAAATTTTTCCCCTTCCTGCCAAAGATCTCGTACAAGGTAAAAATGAAGCGCACAAGTCTGCGCCTCAGTTGGACGAAATTTAAAGAGCAGAGCATCTATAATATTCGCAACGCGGGTCCTTTACTTCTTGGCTGGTTGAAGAATCGCATTCAGTCCATGAAGTCCTCGGTGGGTGAGGGCTTGGCGGCATTTAGTACTTTCAGTTTGGTGAAGAAACTTGCCTTCGTTGGATTGCTCGGAGCGACGGGAGCATCAGGTTACGTGATCTATAAATTGGCCACTCATAAATTGCTTCCACCAGACAGCGAGCTTTTTATTTCGTCTTTGGAAGATTGGGCTCAGGCTAAGTATCAGTATTCTTCTGAAGATCAGATGGAGTCATTTTACGACTCAACCAGAACTTCTCAAAGTGTTCTTGAACTCAAAAAGTTTGTGGTGAATTTGCGTCGTTCCGGCACTTCGGGCCCTAATCCTATGGGGGCCTTCGAGTTTTATGTAGAAGGAACGGTCTCTGAGGCGGTTGTGGAAATCAAAGACCGTGAATCTGAAATCAGGGATTTATTTCTAAGGACGATCGAAGATATGACCTACGATCAGATGGCCTCAGCGGAGGGAAAGCGTCTGCTTTGTGATCGTCTTCGTAAGGAACTCAATAAAGTCCTCACTAAGGGCAAAGTCAGACGCATCTTCTTTAAGACGGCAATCGTTAAGCCTTAAAGTTTTCCAGGTCGATATTGTAGTATTTCAAGCGATCGTGGAGCGTGCTTTTCGGCATACCCAAATCCAAGGCCGTGCGGCGCTGGTTGCCCTTATTCACGGCAAGGCGCTTGATAATCATCTGCTTCTCAATCTCTTTGATCACAGGAATATTATTCGCCGGTGTGCTTTCGGCATGGCTGAGTAAAGATTTATCCAGCAGTTTTTCGATATGATAATCTTCAATCTGAATACGTGGATAAAGAGCCGCAGCACGAGTCACCAGATTTTTAAGTTCACGAATATTGCCCGGCCAAGGGTGTTTTTTCATTCGCGAGATCGCATTGAATGAGAAACGCACTTTCATTTTCTTGGCAAAACTATAAAGAAGCTCATCGAAATCCTCCATGCGCAAAACCAGGGCGGGAGGAGTGACGTTGACGACATTCAAACGGAAATACAGATCGGATCGGAAGGCTCCTTCGCGAATTTTCTCACTCAAGTTTTGATGAGTCGCCGCAATGATACGCACGTCAGTTTTTACATTGCGATCCGCGCCTACAGGTCGAATTTCACCGTTCTCAAGAGCGCGCAAAAGCTTCGCTTGAAGACTGTAGGAAAGGTCGCCGATTTCATCCAGGAACAGGGTTCCACCGCGAGCAGACTCGAAAGCGCCTTTGCGATCGTTGATCGCGCCAGTAAAGCTGCCTTTGATGTGACCGAACAGTTCGCTTTCAATCAAGGTTTCGCTGAGAGCACTGCAGTTGACGCTCATAAAAGGACCATTTTTTCGTAAGCTATTTTCATGAAGTGCAGATGCAATGACATCTTTGCCTGTGCCTGAGGGACCCAGAATTAAAACGGGGAAGTCCGTTTTGGCAACGTTGCCTAGTACTTGCAATTCTTCGTGCCAAACTTCATTGCGGCTTCTCAACGGAAATGAAGATTGCTGCTCTTTTTCCAGAGTAAAAAGAAGCTCCTGGGAACCGATGCGAATGATATCGCCTTCCTGAAGAAGAGCTTCCACGATTTTGGCGTCATTAACGAACGTGCCAAAGGAAGTGCGCATATCGCGGATCAGGAAGCCCGCTTCTTTGCGTTCGAGACGGCAATGGCGTTCGGCAATATCTTCGCCATCGAGCTGAATTTGGCAGTTTACATCCTTGCCGAGGGTGGCGAAGTCGCTGACTGAAAGAGTCTTCGCATTATCGCCAAAAGTTTTAAGAAATGCTTGTGTCGTTGGGGTCATGAGGAAATCTCCTGCTTAAAAAGTGTTCAAACCTGTCTGCACTTCGGTGAGTCCGGAGTGGTTGGCTTTCGGGAATGGCTATTACAAGGGCTCTGCCACGCTCAGATGGATTTAAACGGACTTGGGGGACTTTCGACTCGCCCTATTATCAGTCTAAGGACTTTCTTCTGAGAATTGAGAATTGGCTCAGGCTTTGGTATCCTCTGTTATGCCAAAAACGATTCAGTTCATTAAAAGTGCCGTCCTGGCCAAAGATTATCCTGTTCATAACATGGCCGAAGTGGCGATCGCGGGTCGATCCAACGCCGGAAAAAGTTCGTTCATCAACGGACTCGCAAAACGAATCATCGCTAAAGTCAGTTCGACGCCGGGTAAAACCCGTCTTCTGAATTTCTTTAATATGGAAGACTCCTATGTGCTGACCGATATGCCGGGTTATGGTTTCGCGGCTCGCAGTGGTGATGAACAGCGTGAGTGGCATCAAATGATCGAAACTTATCTGACCTCGCGGGAAAATTTGCGCGGTTTGATCCTGGTTATGGATATTCGCCGTTCATGGACTGAAGACGAAGAAATCATGCGACGCTTTTCTGAGCGTGAAGGGTTTCCGATCGTGGTTGTTTTGGCTAAAGCTGACAAGCTTTCTCACAGTGCCAAACTTCAAGCGATTGCAAAAATTAAAAAAGTAACGGGACTGAGCGCGGTGTTTGCGACTTCGGCAACGAAGAAAGAAGGCGCGGCAGAAGTCGAACGTTATATCTTTGAGAATTGGATTAAAGAATGAAGATTGTCGGAGTCATTCCTGCTAGGTACGGTTCAACTCGTTTTCCCGGGAAGCCTCTGGTGTCTTTAAAAGGTCGACCCCTTATTCAGTGGACGATCGAAGGCGCAAAAAAATCAAAACTTCTAACCGACCTCATTGTCGCTACGGATGATGAGCGTATCAAAGCTGCGGCAGAAGCAGTGGGCGCAAAGGTCGTAATGACCGACAGTGATCTTCCTTCAGGCAGTGATCGTATTCATGCAGCCATTAAAAATATCGATTGCGACATTGTCGTCAATATCCAAGGTGATGAACCTCTGGTGACCGGTGAGCTGGTTGATAAGCTCGCACAGGTTTTTGTCAATGATCCATCTATGGACATGGCGACTCTGGCTCATCCAATCAGTGAAGAAGAGTTGCAATCACCAAATTCCGTGAAAGTGGTTTTGAATCATAAAGATGAAGCTTTGTATTTCAGTCGCTTTGCGATGCCTTATTCGCGCATGAAGGCGTCAGAGCTTGGGACCTATGAAGGCTGTCTTAAGCACATCGGCATGTATGCCTATTCGAAAAAGTTTTTGAAACAGTTCTGTGAAGCGCCTCAGGCTTTGATTGAAAAAGCAGAAAGCCTGGAGCAGCTCAGAGCTTTGTATTTGGGTGCAAAAATTAAAGTCGTTCGAGTTCAAGAAGCAAGTCTTGGGGTGGATACTCCCGAAGATTTGGTGAAATTGGAAAAACTCTTAAGTCAGGGGAGATAATGGCAAAAAGAGCAGCATCGAAATCAGCAAGTAAGACAACAGCGAAGAAAACCACAAAGATTTCGACGGCGAAGTCGACGAAGAAAGCTTTGAAACAAAAATTTATCTTTGTTACCGGGGGAGTGGTTTCCTCGATCGGTAAGGGGCTTACAGCAGCCAGTCTTGGCGCCCTCTTGGAAGCTCGCGGTCACAAAGTGACTATTATGAAATTCGATCCTTATTTGAATGTGGATCCAGGCACGATGTCTCCTTTCCAGCATGGTGAAGTTTATGTCACCGAAGACGGTGCGGAAACTGATTTGGACTTGGGTCACTACGAAAGATTCACCTCTGCGATCATGAGCCGTTCAAACTCAGTTTCGACAGGTCAAATCTATGACACTGTTTTAGCTCGTGAGCGCCGCGGGGACTATTTGGGCGGAACTGTTCAAGTGATTCCGCATATCACGGAAGAAATCAAAGCACGTATCTATGAGGCGGCTCAAGGCAGTGAAGTGATCTTGGTGGAAATCGGTGGAACTGTCGGGGATATCGAATCTCAACCGTTCTTAGAGGCGATTCGCCAAATGCGCATTGATGTGGGAATGGAAAACTCTGTTCTGGTCCATGTGACTTATGTTCCTTATATCGCCGCAGCGGGAGAGTTGAAATCCAAACCTACTCAGCACTCGGTGAAAGAACTTCGCGAGATCGGTTTGCAGCCAGACTTCCTGGTTTGCCGTAGCGAAAAACATATTGATGAAAATTTGAAGGGCAAAATTGCCTTGTTCTGTTCTGTGCAACCAAATCATGTGATTGCGGCACAAGACAGCCGTTTTATTTATGAAGTGCCCATGGCATTGAATAAAGAGCATCTTGACGAATTGATCGTCGAGCGCTTGGGCTTGTCAGCAGGTAAGCCGGATATCAAAGGTTGGCAGAATCTGGTGAAGGTTCTTAGTAATCCCGCACACTCTGTGAAAATCGGAGTGGTTGGAAAGTACGTGGAGCTTAAAGAAGCTTATAAATCATTGCATGAAGCTCTGGTACATGGCGGGGTTGCCAATAATGCACGCCTTGAGATTATCTATGTCGACTCCGAAAAGGTGACAGACAAGACAGCCAAGGAACTTTTGGGAAAAGTCGATGGGATCCTGGTTCCAGGCGGCTTTGGCACTCGGGGTGTTGAAGGTAAAGTCACAGCAATCAAGTACGCTCGCGAAAAACAAATTCCATTCTTCGGGATCTGTTTTGGTATGCAGTTGGCCGCGATTGAGTTTGCTCGCAATGTCTGTGGCATCAAAGATGCGACCAGCCGAGAGTTCCATGCGGAAAACAAACGTAATGGCAACTTTGTGATTGATTCCATGGTTGAACAACGTGGCATCGTCAATAAAGGCGGAACAATGCGCCTGGGAGCTTTCCCTTGTGCGATTGCTTCTGGAACGACGGCCGCGCAAGTTTATAAAGCCTCTAATATCATGGAGCGCCATCGTCATCGCTTTGAGTTCAATAATAAGTACAAAGCTTTGTTCGAGAAAAATGGCATGGTGGCTTCGGGAATTTGTAAAGAACGCGACTTGGTTGAAATCATTGAGCTTCCGGATCATCCTTGGTTTGTGGGCGTTCAATTCCATCCGGAATTTAAGTCCAAGCCCTTGGCTCCGCATCCGTTGTTTGTGAATTTTGTTAAAGCTAGTTTGAAAAATAAGTAGGTAGAAGAGTTATGTCTAAAGTCATTCAACAAGGTCTTAGAGTTCTCGATGTGGAAGCGCAAGCAATCCTTGCCTTGAAAGAACGCCTTGGCGCTGAATTTGAGCAAGTTGTGAAAATCATCACGACCAGCAAGGGAAAACTGATTTTGACTGGAATGGGCAAATCAGGACAAATTGCACGCAAACTGGCGAGCACATTTTCTTCGACGGGAACTCCTGCGGTGTTTTTGCATCCGGCGGAGAGTTCGCACGGGGACCTTGGTGTTATTGAGAATGACGACGTGGTGATGGCTCTTTCTTATGGCGGAGAATCTCCAGAGTTCGCAGGTATTTTGCGCTTTGTGGCCCGTAAAGGAATTCCTTTGGTGGCGATTACAGGGAATATGAATTCTTCTTTGGCCAAAGCGGCACAAGTGACATTGAATGTGCATGTTTCTGAAGAGGCATGTCCTTTGGGTCTAGCACCCACAGCAAGTAGTACCGCGACGCTGGCTTTTGGCGATGCCGTGGCGATGGCCGTGATGGCAGAAAAAGGATTTAGCTCAGAAGACTTTGCCGAATTCCATCCCGGTGGAAGTTTGGGCTACCGCTTGTTGACTCGAGTTAAAGATGTGATGCATTCCGGGGATGCTTTGCCGACAGTGGGCCTTGAGGCGCCAGTGCGCGAAGTGTTCTCAATCATGACTCACAAAGATGTTCGTGGTGCGGCGGGTGTAGTCGATGAAAAAGGCGATTTGGTTGGGGTTATTACCGACGGTCAGATTCGTCGTCGTTTGGAAAAGAGCACGGATCCACTGACGGGCGTTGCAAAAGATTTGATGACGACCAATCCACGCACTATTGATGCGAACGAATTGGCGGAAAAAGCTTTGTTCGTTATGGAGCAATTCCAAATCAATATGCTTTTTGTTCTGGATAAGGATTCTGCAAATGCTCGCAAGCCAGTTGGCATCTTGCATGTTCAGGATCTTTTGAGAGCGAAACTTAGATAAAATCAATGAAGCGGCAATGGATTTCATATTTATTATCCCTCGCATTGCACTTGGGAGCATTTGTTATTCTTGTGCTGCTGACCGGAAAGCCTGTGGTGGCTCCGTCTGGGGTCGACAAAAGAAGTGATCCTATGCTGTTCGAGGTGGGCCTTGCCACCCCTGCCAAAATAATTGCGACAGCTCAAACACGGCCTGTAAATCAAAAGATAGAAACTCAACAGTCACAGCCTGCGCCGACGAGTTTGTCGAAGCAAAATGAAGTGGGTCTTAAAGAGGGAACACAATCAGCGGGTGAGCTTGGGCAGGCGAGCGGTTCCGACGCGACAGAGAGGGATCGTTATCTGTATGAGCTGCAAGTCCTGATTGAAGGTCGCAAGATCTATCCTCCGGTTTCGAAACAGTTGCGTGAAACGGGGAAAATCATCGTCGCCTTTACAATTCAACGTGATGGTTCCATCGTGGAAGTTAGTTTAAAAACTCCAAGTAAATTTGAGCGCCTGAATCTGGCGGCTAAAGAATTGATTTCTGGAATTAAACACTACAAGCCACTTCCGCAAAGCTTCAAAGAGACCTACTTTGAAATACCCATCGAGTATTCCCTCAACTAGCGAGTTTTGAGATATTGCCTTTTGCTGCATCTCTCCAAGAGATCCGGATCAGTGCGAGTGTCTTTGAGATATGTTGCGGCTTTGATAAAAGAGCTGGCGGCTTGAGACCCTTTGCGATTGATCTCAATCTTACGCCAATCTTTTTCACCCTCTGTTGCACCAAGCAGCTTTACGCCCTCTGCTGCGATCGCAATTGAAGAACTTTTTAAATCTGAAAGAAGTCTTTTTAAACTTGTTCTGGGAATGTTCATGCATTCTGAAATTTTTGAAGTATCAATTTTTTCAACATTTGAGCCGCTCAATTGAAAACGATAAAGCATAATGCCCCATATGCGGTACCACGTCCCTTCGTGATCTCCAGCATTGTCTCCACCGAGCTCAGAAAGGTCTCCGCGAATATCGATCATCTTATTAAAGAACTGATGTTCCTTTTCTTCGTTGGATTTATATGTGTAGAATTTCTTTTCAGCCCAACGAGCTTCATTTCTAAGTAGCTGATGTATGGTGAGTGTTGCCGCCCATGGGTCACCAGAGTTTAGTTTAATTGATTGCCGAAATAGCATGACTGGATCAATGGAGTTGTCTTTTTGGTTTAGAATCCAATCGCGAAGAATAGACTCGTAGCCAGTTTTATAGTCGCAGTGTCGATTCGGGAATGCAGCTAAGTAGTCTATGAACTGGTCAGAATCAAAGTTAGATGCACAAGCACCCTTCGAGATGTTGAATTTAATGGGAAATTGAGGGTTGAAATTGATAGTTTCTATGGCAAGGCATTGACCCAAAAGGTCCGCATCAATTTCGATCTTTTCTTTAGTCGGATAGGAGTAATTGGGGACGTAATAAGAGGTCACTCCTGGTAGCGAAAACAATAAAATGAGCGAAATTAAAGATACTTTCACAAATATCTTTTCGGTTTCTGCGGATGAGGGGACAACTAGACGATGGTCTAATTACACTCTTATATTCAATTCTTGCAGAGAGCTTTTAGTAACTCTCGAAGGTGCCCTTTTCTTTGTTCTTGCGAACGTTAGGGAGTGCGAAAACCTGGTTGTGGAATGAGATGTAAAATCCTGGCGCAAGAAGTTTTGCGGCCAGCAATGCTTCAGTGACGTTTTGAGCAGCATCGCTGTCATCGAAGCCCATTGGAATCATCGCGCCGGTGAAAACGACGGCCACTTTAGGAGCTGGAAGAGTTTTATAGCAATGTTCTGCAGTTAGGCTCATCGTGTCTGTTCCGTGTAAAACTACAATCGGACAGTTGTGAGACATGTGATCTTGAATGCAAGAGGCAATCGATTCGCGATCGACGTCGTCCATAAAAAGCGAATCTTTGCTCATCAAAGGGCTGACGGAAATATTGGTATATGGCAAACGCATCTTGGTTAAAATGCGATTCTTGATGCTGGTGCCGCGATTTTGTAAAGAACCATCGAACTCGTCATAAGTTTTCTCGATCGTTCCACCGGTAGTAATAATAATTACGTCTTGAATTGAGGTGCTCATGTCTTCAGAATCCTAATGTGGGGGAGTGAGGATGGCAAAGACGATTCTTTATATTGCGACAAGTCTTGATGGGCAGATTGCCACAAAGGATGGATCGGTCGAGTGGCTATATTCTTTTGACAAGAATCCGGATGGAACACCCCAAGATCATGGTTATGAGGCTTTCGTAAAAGATATCGAAACTGTCGTTATGGGGTCAAAGACCTATGAGTGGTTTGACAAAGCGGGAGTTCCCTATCCCTATTCTGATAAGAAAGCTTTCATTATCTCAAAGCGAAACCTGCCCGCTCCAAAAAATGGAAAAGTGACCTCTGAAGAGCCCCACCTTTTGGTTCGGAAACTAAAAGCAGAGTCCCAGGGGAATATTTGGATTGTTGGTGGTGGCTTATTGGTTTCGGCGCTTCTTTCGGCGGATCTTATCGATGAAATGAGATTGTTCTATATTCCGGTGATGCTGGGGGAGGGGACTTCTTTGAATCCTCATCCTGCCAAAATGACCTCATGGAAATTGCACAGCACCCAATCTTTTCCGACTGGAGTGATTGAGGCTGTGTATATTCGTTAGTTCACTTTCATTCCTTGAGCAAACATTGCGATATTCGCCCGAGTTTGTTCAATTTCATCTGCGCCATAAAGTTGAATCAACTTCTTAAGGAGCAAATCAACTTGCGAGAGATTCTGATCGCGTCTTTCTTTAATTTTATAGAGATATTCTTGGACTTGAGAAAGTTCGGGCTGTGACGGAATACCATATCCCGCTTTGACAAGACTTGAGGGGCCCGTCAACTCTTGGTCGAAAGTAAATATTTTTAGTATGCTATCCACGTACTTTTTGGTTTGTTGACCTGCTTCAGATTTTTGATCGATGTCACCTTGCAGGAAGCGATTGTAAGTGCTTTGAGTCACTTGTTTCTCAAGGTATCTCTCCAGGAAAAGGAACGCAGCCGACCACTTTCTGTAAGATCCCGAATCACCAAATCGGACACTGCCATAGAGCGCGCGACGCTCTTCCGGATCCATTTCAGCCCATTTTTTGATGGAATATTTTTGTCCAGACAGCGTGCGAATGACACTTAACGCTTGATCGAGCGTTTTTTCATATGAAGTGAAATAGTAACCACGCTCTTTGGCATTTTCCAAATTTTCAAAGTCGACTTCATTAGAAATCATATTTTTTCTTTTAAGTTCGAACAAAACACTTTTTGGAGTCTGTTCGCGAGAGTTCATAAGAGATGGATTTGCAATACCTGCTTTAAAGAGATTCATGATTTCGACAGCACAGTTGTTACTGAGGAAATAATAATTGCTGTTGTAAGACCAGTGGGTTTCCACGGCGCGTTCCAAGAAAGACTGGATCTGCTCGCGCGAAAGAGCCAGCGGATAGCTGAACAGATCGCGGAGTTCAGAGATATTGTATTCATTTATAATTTGTGGGAACGGAATGAAGAACAAACGACTTGCATAGGCACCAGTAAGACCGGCCCAGCCATTGATTTGCGGAGAGTCTACGAAAGCACGGAATGACAAGACGATATGGTGCTGAATGTCTTTAAGACATTCAGGTCCCACAGTCGTACGCTCCGGTGCGCACATAATCACACGAACCATGGAATGACCAAAGGCACTCATGATTCCTTCGCCGGACCCGGCTAAAAGATAGTGAATTGCATAGACTCTGTTGGGATTAATGACCCGAATCGCCTGTTGAGCCTTATCAAACTGAGGGTCGACAAAGGCCAAAGTCTTCGGGCAGGCTTGTTCGCCAAAAGGCTGATAGCTAAAGTGCTTAGCCAAGTATCTATATAAAGAAGGACGACGACATTGGTACTCACGATCCGTGAGGAAGTACTCCATGTTCACCGCGAACATTTCTTTGGGATTGGTCGCTTCGTAAGGATCTGGTGATCTGAAGCCAAACGTAGTGTTATCAATGCGCAGGCCTTTGCCATTGAGTGTTTGATACCAACCGGCGGCATCTAAGAAATCTGGCATTGTTGAAACTGTCGTTCGGGTCTTCTGATACAGTTCACAGGAGTCCGGCACACCGTAATCGCGATAGTGGTCTTTCCAGATCTCGCAATCTCTGATTTGACTGCGGATATCCTGGGGAATGACTTTGAGGAAGTCGTAAACATGTGAAAGTTCATGCACTAAAATGCGTGTCACCAGCTCTGGCTTATTAAGAAGATTGCTGTTGATCTGAATGATCCCGTCCTTGTTCACTTCGCCCGCGACATGGGCCTCCATCGGGATGGCTTTCAGCTGGTAGTGATCGAATTTGATTCGTCCTTCAAGGCGAATTCTCATTATCGGAGGAAGCAGCTCATAAGCGCTGACGAATTGACCAGCGATCTGAGTCTTTTGGGCTGAAGTCAGCGTACTTCCTTCAATAGTAAAGCGAGGCATCGCTAAACCTACGGAAGCAAACAGGCCTGAAATGAGACTTGAGACTATATATAGATATAAGTGCTTCTTCATAACTGGTTTACAGAGCAAAGATCACACCCCTCTATATAAGATAAAGCGCTTTTGGAGGGATTTTAGGTGTCTAACCGGAAGACAAAGTGACTGCAATTGTTGTCTTTTTCTGGGAATCCCTGTCTCAAAATGAATCTATAGGTTCTGGGCGGGCACACGCATTGCTTTATGGTCATCATAACATTAGGAGGTTTTTGTGAAAAAAGTATTATTGTTGTCTCTAGTTATGATCGGTGCCGCTCACTCTGCATTGGCTGCGAATAAATCCGTAACTACGAAAGTTACTGAGAGTGTGTCTTCTTCATCTTATTCTAAAGTTGAATGTAGCATGGAAGATTACACGTGCCAGAAGTTGATCCTTGATATGGGACGCCAAGAGGCTTTGAGTCGCGTATTGTCTGGAGAAAACGGAAAGATTTCAGTTGTTCTTCAACAATCGATCTCGATCGTTCGTCAACATGATGAAAGTGCCAAAGATCTTTCCGATGCGCAAATCATCGAAATTCTAGCTTCTCAACAACAATAAGGACTATTTTTTATGAAATATCTTTTAACCTCATTGATTTCAATGTTTGTAGCGGCGCCGGCGTTTGCCTATATCACCGCTACTGCGGCACCAAAAACAGTCGACCCAAATACGCGCACACATATTTTGATCGTGGGTAATGGAACTGACTTGGGTAATGCTTTGACAGAAGCGGCAGCCGCTCAAGCCAAAAAGTACAATGAACTTTATCCGAACGAACAGGTCTATTTGATTTCAGTGAATGAAACTGGAAAAGACCAAGACATTGAAGATCTTAAGAACTTTGGTTTTGCCAACATCACTGAAAAGGGCAAATCATTTAGGTCAAAAGACGTATTCAACGAAATGAGTTCATTCAGTAAAATTGCGTCAGTGGATGTTTTCTCACACAGTGTTGCTTACTACGGTGTGATCCTTGACGGAAAGTTGAATCGTTTGGATCCAAAAGCTGACGGCTACGAGAAACTTGCGAGTCACTTTACGAGTGATGCTTATGCATTCCTTCATGGTTGCAACAGCGCGCAGTTCCTTGCAGGTATCTTCTCATTCCAATGGGGTATTCCTGTAGCGGGTTCTTTCACAGGTACAGACTTCCAATACTTGTATGACAACAAAGGCTTCCATAACGATGACGATCGTAAACCTAAAGACTCTGCAAAAGTAAAAGTGAACAGACAAAGTTTCGAAAAGAACATTGGCTGTTATGCTGGTGGATGTTCTCGCCTGTTCCCGGATAACTTTGCTTATCACGGATTCTGGGGTTCATTCAACGAAGGCGGTCTTGGTTTCTACAAATGGCTTTGCGTGAACAACTCTATTACGCAAGACAGATGTTTCAAGACAATGGCTCGCGCAGCACTATCTTATATCTCTGTAAAGGCACTTCGTGAGAACTCTTCTTTGGAAGACTACAAAGACGTTGTGTTGGATTACCTTTGCCCTGCAAACAAGCGTGACGAGTGCCGTGCGGCCCTTGAAAACGCAGCTGCAACTGGCAAAATGGAATACGATCCATACGGTGCGAAGTCTTTGCAATGTGACTTCAAAGGTTGCCAAGCGAAGTTTACTTGTGAACGCATCCCACTTGTTAACTTGTTGAAATCTGGTTCATGCGAAGTTCAAAACTTGCGTACATCGAACAAGACTACGACGATGGCTAATGAGTACGTAGCTTACTTGAAAGGTTACAAACTTCTTCAAGCTGAGCTTGCAGCTAAAAGATAATTTGTTTCTAAAAATCTCTATTGTTATGAAGCCTCGATCGCAAGATCGGGGCTTTTTATTTTTTTGGCGATCCGTAAAGACTTGCGAGTGGCCTTTTTCTTTGGCCATGCTAAAGTGTCACTATCTTCCTTCGAAAGCGAGTGAGCACAAAATGACGAATTCCTTTGTAGAGCTGTTAGGCAAGATCGCTAATTCCATCTTAACCAGTCTGATTGTTTCCATAGTTCTGTTCGTTGCTGGTTACTCGGTCCTAACCGGGGAGTTTCCACCTAATTTGGCAAAGCTTAAAAAGAGCTATCAAAACCTGCACAAGGTGACTCAAATCAGCCGGCAGATTCATGAGCAGGATTTGCGCATGAAAAAACAATACGAAAAAACTGGCCAAGTGAGCGAGGAAGATGTCGCTGTATTGCAAAGTCTGAATTTGCAGCGTGCTGAGCTCGGTGTTGGAATTTTGGCCGGAGACTCCAAGTCAGATCAAACGAACGAGCGCATCCAGCAGCTTGAGAAAAGGGTCACTCAGTTGGAAACCGAATTGAAGTCTCGGAATTCAAAATAGAACTTAAGAAAATTCAATGTGGCTATTATCTAAAGCCATTTTTGTCTGTTTTACCTAATCTGTTCATCGAATCGGTGTATTCCGAGGTGATTGGAACATAATTCTTGCGAAAGTCGACCTAAGTCTTGGCCAACCAAAGTCCTGTATCACAGAGGGACACTTGCCGCCTTGTGTATTATTTCCCACAATGATTTTGTGGGAATAGAAATTTCAAAATTGAAAAATATCAAGATGTTAGTCCTCGATGTGGACGGCGTTTTAACTGACACTCGGCTATGGTATGACGGCAAAGAATGGCGCCGTTTTTTTTCTATTCGAGATGGCGTTGGTATCAAACGTTTGATTGATGCTGGTTACATTCTGGCAGTGATCACTGGCACCAAGGCAGAAGACATTCGAGTGCGGGTGAAAAACCTTGGCATTCAATTCTTTTACGAAGGGGCCCTCGACAAGGAACCTTCTTTCTTACAATTACAAAAGGAATCTGGGATCTCTCCGTCGGAAATGGCTTATATCGGCGACGATATTTTTGACATTCCGATGATTCAAGAAGTGGCTTTTGGTGCGACTGTGCCAGAAGCCGTGGATGAGGTTTTGGAAATTGCAGATTACGTGACTCGTCGACCTGGTGGATGCGGGGCGGTCCGAGAAGTTTGTGACTACATCTATAAACATGGGGCCTTTTCAGGTAGGTAATTCATGCTAAGAAACGTTTTTAAAGCTGGGATCGTCATTATTTGTGCGTTCCTCTTACACAATACAGCGTTCGCAGCGGATGTCGTCGAACTTCCTCAAGAGGAATTGGCGACGGAGTCTGTTCTTCCGGTATTTGATAAATCTGTCAGTGTGAAGAATAGAAATATTGTCACAGCAAAACGCTGGGATGCGGATATTTTCTATAGCTATGCGATGACGGAACCAATAGCGAACGTCAGTAAGCTGGGTGTGGCGTTTTACTATAATTTCAATGAAGACCATGCATTGGGTTTCTTATACGCCAAAAATTTCGCGGGTCTTTCCAGCTATGCGAATCAGTTGAACAGCCAATATAATTTGGATTTCAGTCGCGCACCACAGCCGTTGGCGAGCTATATGTTGGATTATAATATCAAGGCTTTCTATGGCAAAATGAGTCTGACGAAGTCCTTGGTGTTGAATACACTGCTTTACGGTTCAGCTTCGGCAGGTATGATTCAATACGAGCATAAGACGTATCCGGCAATTGCTTTGGGTTTAGGGCAAAAGTTTTTCTTCAATCGCAATTGGGCGCTGCGCTTTGACCTTCGCTTGTACGCGAATCAAGCGCCGATTCCATTCTTGGGTAACAATCAATTGAAACCAACAACACAACCACCGCCGACTTTTGATCAGTTCCAAGAGCGAGTTACTTACACAACGACCCTTGATGCGGGTTTGTCTTATTTATTTTAAGAGGGGATAGAAGATGTTGAACAAGAGTCTACTAACAGCTTTGCTCCTTCTTAGTTTTGCAGCTCCTGGGGTTGTGAAGGCGCAGACACAAAAAGCCGAAGGCGATGATCTGGATGTTATTGAGCTGGAGCTTGATAAAGCTGCTCCCGGTAAGCAGGCACCAGCGAATGCTGCTCCTTCTTACTCTTCTGAAGAGACGCCGCAAGAAAGTGCTCCATTGACTGACTTTAAAGGTCTTGGAACTTTGGCGCCGTTTAAAGAAATTTCGATCGTTCAAAAGCGTTACATGCCGAAAACAGGACGCTTTCAGTTATTTGGTGGGGTGACGACTGTCACAAATGACCCTTTCTTCAATACATTTGGCGGAGTGGCGAAGGCTGCTTACTTCTTGAATGAAACTTGGGGCTTGGAGCTGAATTATTTTGGTCTGACTACTTCAGAGCGTCAGTCCACCAAGGAACTTCAAGACAACAATAATGTTAAAACCGAAAGTTTGGCTTATCCGAAGTCTTATATCGGTGTGGACGTAATGTATGTTCCTATCTACGGTAAAATGACTTGGTTCAATGAGCGCATCTTGCCATTTGATATGTATTTCTCTGCCGGTTATGGCACGACGAATACTTCAACGAATGAAAATTCAGGCACGATCCATTTGGCGACGGGCCAAATGTTTGCTCTGACTAAGTCAGTGGCCTTCCGCTGGGACTTTAGCTGGAACTTTTTTAATGCCAGCGTGGTCGATCAGAACGGCACCAAATCAACGAATTCATTTAACAACCTCTTCCTTACTGTGGGTATGAGCTGGTTCTTCCCGGAGGCTAGTTACCGATGAGAAAACTATTATTACTCCTGATTTCTACAAGTTTGATTATGCCTTTGGCTTCTTCAGCGCAGCCTGGAAAGAAGAGCTTGAAACAAGCTCCCAAAAGGACTGCTTCTGCAGGGGCGGGTAACTCACGCGAGAGCCAGTTGAAATTCCAATTGAGCAATGCTCTTCGTCAGGCGCAAAGTGGTCAGTACGAGGCGGCAGCCAACTCACTGTTCTCTTTGGCGCGCCGACCTGAATTGGCTTCTGAGCGAGCGCAAATCAAGTACATCTTGGGGACGATGTTGATGGAGCTGAAGCTTTATCAAACTGCGGCCTTCCAATTTGTCGATGTGATCCGTATGAATCATCCCAAATATTCCAAGCAAGCGATCGAAAAACTTTCAATCGTAGCGGACAGCTTGGGTGATGATACGATCCTAAACTATGCGATTTCTCGTGTTGATGTGACCGACATTCCACCGAATCAGAAAGATATGATCAACTTCCGTTTGGGCGAGATTAAATTGCGCAATCGGGAGTACGCAAAAGCCCAGGATCTCTTCAACCGCGTCGGACCAGGCAGCAGCTACTACTTCCAAGCATTATTTAATAAAGGCTTGGCAGAGATGGAAGCCAATCAGCCTGCAATCGCAGTCGGCACTTACAATAAAATGTTAGATGCTAGAAGAAAAGCTCCTGTGACGGATCCAAATCGAGTTGAAGCGCAATTGGCTTTGGCTCGTGCTCTTTATCAAAAACAGGATTGGGAAGCGGCCATCGAAGCTTACTCTCAGGTTCCTCGTGATACAGTGATGTGGCATGATGCGGTGTTTGAACAATCATGGGCAATGCTTCGTGCGGCTCGTTTCCGTTCGGCTTTGAGTAACTTCCAAACATTGCACTCGGCTTACTATGAAGATTTCTATATGCCGGAAAGTCTGCTTCTGCGTTCGATCGTTTACCTCTACATCTGTAAGTACGACGAAATGGAGAAGGTTTTGGGCCTTTTCGAAAAAACTTATGGCCCGGTACGTACAAAAATTGGCGATTTCCTGAAATCATCAGGGGAGCCGACAATGTATTACAACGAAGTTGAAAAAGCTTATTCGATGAAGAATTCAGATAAGACGGCGGCTCTTCGTCTTCCCTACATCGTACTTAAAAATGTTTTGGATCAAGGCGACGTGAAGCGTTCGATTCATTACCTCGAAAAACTGGCGCAAGAGAAGGCGCGTGTTGAGAGCAATTACGCGTTCAAGGCTTCTTCTTTGGGGCAGTACTCCTTGAAGATCATCGCGAATCGCAGCAAAAACACCAAGCTGGCGATAGGCGAGATGGTCAAAGCTCACCTGCAAAACATGCGTGTTGAGTTGCGCGACCTGTATGAGCAAGCTGGATTCATCCGTTACGAGATGATCAACGGTCGCAAAGAAAGCATTAAAAAGAAAATCGCTGGTAAAGATATTGGTGACGGACAAATCGACGAAAAAATCGATCGTCAGTTCTATATTCAAAATGGCTATCAGTACTATCCATTCCAGGGTGAGTACTGGCTCGATGAAGTTGGAAACTACCACTACCTTGGAAAACAGAGTTGCGAGTAATTATGAAATTCAACTGGCTTACAATCCGACTCCGTCGGAGTAACTATCACCATCTTCTTGCTACAAGTCTTCTTTCTGTGCTGTTCATGAGCCCGGTGGCTCATGCTAAGAAAAAAACAGTCGGGGAGCTGCTGTCTCAAGCCAATCAAGGCACTAGCGGTAAAGCGCAGATGTCGAAAACGGACACATCATTGCCATCGGCAAGCCTTGGTTTTAGTCAGCCTGTGAATACGGTGAATCTTGAATCTGTTAAGCCGCCACGTTCTTCAGAAATCATGAAGCGCGACAGTGGCAGCGGAGATAAAATTAAGTATGAACGCATCTTGGATCAGCAGATTCAAGAGCTGTACAAATTGACCCAAAAGTTTAAAACCAGCCCCAATCGTGGTGAGTTGTGGCTGCGCTTGGCAGAGCTTTATGTTGAGAAAGCCAGTTTGATCGACGGGCGGAAGCAGGACGAATACGATGCCAAACTTCGTGCTTTCCAATCAGGAAAGTTGAAAACCAAGCCAGTTTTGAACACGGCTGAGGCGCGTGAGTATAATAAAAAGGCCGTGCAGCTTTATGAGTGGTTCCAGCGCGATTTCCCTCGCGACGAAAAAATGAGCCAGGCCTTGTTCTTCTTGGGCTACAATTACTTTGAATTGGGTGAGGTCAAACAAGGCGCTCACTACTATGAAGAGTTGACCCGGCGTTTCCCGAATTCGGCTTTTGTCGGCGAAGCTCATTTTGCCCTGGCTGAATACTATTTTGAAAATGAAAGATGGGCGCAAGCTTACAAAGAGTACACACCGCTCATTAAAGATAAAAGACATCGTCTGCACACTTTTGCCCTATACAAGGGTGCATGGTGTTTGTTCCGTTTGGATCGTGTTCAACAAGGTATGGGATATCTTGAGTACATCATTAAAACAGGCAGAGCGGAAACTGGCGAGCAAGTGGCAGGTGCGAAGGTTGTTAATCGCACTCGTTTGGAGGGGGAAGCCCTTCGTGATATCGTGACTTTCTATGCTGAGGGCGGCGATCCGGCGAAAGCGGCATCTTACTTTAAGGGCTTGGTCAACGGTGATACCAATCCTTACTTGGAAAGATTGGCGTATCAATACGCGGACCGAGGCAACAAAGACGCCTCTCGCGATGTCTTCAAGCTATTGATCACACAAAATCCGAATTCTCCGAAGGCCTTTGAATATCAATATCAAATCGTTCAAAACTACTACTACGGTAAGAACAACAATCGTTTCAAAGACGAGCTTTACAGTTGGGTCAAAGACTTTGATGCTAACGGATCTTGGTATGCTGCAAATAAAGGGAACTCGGAGTTGATCGAAAATTCGAACAAGCTTCGTGAAACCACTTTGCGCAACTACGTTTTGCAACAGCATCAGACCGCCCAGAATTCGCGAGCTCCCTACTCTCAAGGGCAAGCTAATGAAGGCTATTTGTTATATTTAAAAGAATTTCCAAATTCAGGATCTGCATCAGACATGCACTTCTACTACGGGGAATTGCTTTACGATATGCAGAGATACGACGAAGCAGCGATGCAATACAAGTGGGTCGTGGATAACACGCCACAGAGCAAGTTCTATGGCAAAGCGGCGCAGAACTTAATCCTGTCAGTTGAAAGAAGTATTCCATCCGACCAAGAGATGCAAAAACGTGTGGGCAACTCGGTCGATCCAATTCCTTTGGAACCTAAAGTCGAACGCTTCATTTCTGCCGGCAAATGGTATGTCGAGAAGTTCCCGAACTCTGAAAAATCGACAGAGATCAAATTCCGTATTGGCCGCTTGTATTATCAAAGCAATCACTTTGATGAGGCGACCAAATATTTCCGAGAGATCGTTCAACAAAGTCCAAATACAAAATATGCGGAATACTCTGCCAATCTTCTACTGGATATTTACAACTTGAAGAAAGACTATGCAGGTCTTGAAAAAGTGGGTGTTGAACTTCTGGCTGTTCCTTCGATTGCTTCGTCAAAGGCGGGAGCGGACATCCGCGGGGTGATTGAAAAAGCCTCCTTTAAGCGTGGTCAGGATTTGGAGCTCGAGAAGAAATATGGCGAGAGTGCTCAAGTCTTTGAGTCTTTTGCGAAACAGAATCCAAAATCAACTTTGGCAACAACGGCTATGTTCAATGCTGGGGTTAACTTCGATAGAGCCGGGATGACGGGGCCAGCGATTTCCGCTTACCAAGGGGTGCTCAACTCCAAAGATCCAGCGGCAGACAAGTTTAAGTCCAAGGCTCGTCGTTTACTTGCAAAGCAATACCAGGATTCCGCGCAGTTTGAGGAAGCAGCAAAGCTCTACAAGTCATCTGCTCAAGAAAACCCGACTGATCCATTGTCGGCGAACTTGATGTTTAATGCGGCTGTTCTTTATGAAGCTTTGGGTAAATCTGATGAAGCTATTCGCGCTTATACTGATTTTACCAAAATGAACAAAAAGCACTCAGACAACGTGGAAGTGACATTTAGTATGGCGCAGATTCACCGTAAAGCTGGACAAAACGGCGCGGCGATTGCTCGTTACACCGAATATGTCGAAGGCGGAGGCCGCAGTCCTGAGAAGGTCGTTGAGGCGGCCTACTGGGTGAGCGAACTCTACAGCAAGCAAAGATCCATCACGAAAGCAAAAGAGTGGAAGCAAAAAACCTTGGCGATTCAAAAGCGTTTGGCTCCGAATAAAAAAGGTCCAGGGGCAGCTTACGCGGCGAAGTTGAAATTGGAAGAGGCGATGGGAACATTCTCTGAAATGAAAGCTATCAACTTCCCGAAAGATCCGGCCAGACAAAAAGCGGCTGCAGACAAAAAAGTCAATTTGCTGGCGAAGCTTTCTGGCGAACTTGTCGAAGTGATCAAATTTGACAGTGCGGAAGAGATTGTGAGTGCATTGACAGTGTTGGGTGAAGCCAATCAAAACATGGCTCAGGCTATCATCAATGCACCACTACCATCAGGATTGAATGCGGAAGAGACAAAGCAGTATAGAGCGGGCGTCGAGAAGTTTGCGGAACCTTTCAATGCAAAAGCTAAAGACAGCTTCAAAGCTGCAGTAGAGCGTGGATGGGAGCTTGAGGTTTACAACGACTCTTATCGCACGGCTTATGAATACATGAATAGAATTGATGCAAAGACTTACTATAATGGCGGGGAAATCAGCTCTGATATCCGTCTTGTGAATTGGATAGGTCAGTAATGAACAGAATTAATAAATCTCTGACACTCATTGCCTTGTATGCCTCGGTGGTGGCTTGTTCTTCGAGTCCTACTAAAGAGACTAAGACAGATTCAGTAAGCTCTACAAGGGTTACTGAGGCGCCTGTGATTCAAAAAGACGAGCCAGCACCCGTTGCTGCCGCAGAGCCCGAGCCTGAAAAGCCGAAGGCTCCTTTGGCACCATCGCAATATGCAGGTCTGAATGAGGCGATTAAGTCCCAGAGTGATGAGCGAATCTACTCCACGGCAACACAGATCTTGGCTCAGTCGTCGAATGATGCAAAAGCCTTGAATGCGCTATCGATGTATCACTATAAAAAAGGCCGCTTCGATCTTTCGCGCTATCTTCTTAATAAGGCAATCACTGCAAGTCCGAAGACGGCAGAATTGTATTCAAACCTTGGTATAGTCCAGTTGGCGCAAAATGAGCGCCGTGAGGCTGTAAAGTCATTCCGTAAAGCTTTGGATATCGACAATGATGATGCGGTAGCGGCTGCAAATCTTGGCGCAATTTACGTTCAAGATCGCGACTTTGCAAAAGCGGGAATTGTGCTGGAAACAGCCTACAGAAAGGGCGTTCGCGATCCTCGCGTTCTAAATAATTATGCCATTGCATTGACTGCCAACGGTAAGACAGAAAAAGCAGAAGATCTTTATAAGAGTATTCTCAAAGATAATTCGAGCAACAAGGAAGCGATGTACAACTATGCGGTGCTGTTGGTGGAACGCATGGGAAAATACCAAGAAGGTTTAGATCTGATTAACAGACTAAAGTTTGTAGGTGGACCAGCAGATACTCGCAATAAAATTATTGCTTTGGAAACTAAGGCGAAAGCTGGTTTAAAATAGGATGAAGGGTCGGGTAGGGACTATGTTGCAAAATATGAAGATCATAATGGTTCTGTTGGCGGTAGTTTTTACCTGCGAGCTCTCGTATGCCCAAAGTGAAGTTGCGGAAAATGAGCCTATGCTGACACAGACGACTAGCAGCACAACTTTGGGAAATAAAACCAGCACAACAACGGTGCGCAAGGAACGTCGTGCGCAATTGAACTTTGAAGACGAATTGGTCGAAGGTTCGACACAAAAGCCGGAGCTCTTCTATTTGTTTCAAAAGAAGAACTTCAACTACAAACGTTTGATTAAACTTAGAGAAAACTTTTTGCCCGAGATGAGAAGATCAGCAGAAGACGTACAGCGGGTTCGGGGTGGTAATTGAGATCGCCGATAATATTTAGAATTTTTAAAGATAATCAGCTTGTTGGTGTAAAGCAGTTCGATCAAGATCAAATCGTGATCGGACATGATGCTGACGTGAATGTGGATTTGGATTCCGATCAGGTTTCGCCGATTCACTGTATGATTGAACGTCGTGATAACGGCTTCTACATTTGTGACTTGGGTTCTCAGTCGGGAACATTCAAAAATGGACAGGCCGTCCTTGATGAAAGCATCTCTACGGGGGATGAACTTTCAGTGGGGCCTTTCAAAATTTCATTCTTTGTTGGCGTTCCAAAGCCAAAGACTATTCCTGGAGCGGTGACGACTGAAGCTGTGGCATCGGTTGCAGCAACTCCGGTTATGCCAACTTCAAAGCCGGAGACGAATATGCCACCGGCGGCGGTTGTCAAAACTGAAGAGATCAAGGCGACTCCGGCTATTCCGGTGGAAGCTCCTAGAGTCGAAGAGAAGCCAGCAATCCCGGTGACTCCGGTTCGACCTGAGATCAAGGCTGGTCATGTTCAGTTTAAGAAAAAGAAATCAGTCAAGACTTTTGCACCTCCAAGTGAGATTCAAGATCTTAAGACTTATTTGAAGCCCGGCAAGGGCGCGGTCGTTCAAGTCATCGTTGCTTGGAAAGAACGCATTCTTACTACATATCACTTCAAGGGGACAAACCCGGTGAAGGTGAACGTTGGTGGTGACCGCCAAGTGGCTTTGCCTGATGGCTTGGCTCCAAAAGGTTTCGCTCTTCTTGATTTTACTGGCGGTCTTAAAATCAATACGACTGCTGACATGAATATTGAAATGGTTTCAGCGGCGGGTTTGCAGCAGGTCGATGACCTCACCCGTACTGGAAAAGCACAACGCGGTGGTGCGGGGCATACAGTTCGCCTCGATCAAAATGAAATGCTTTGTGTGACTTTGCCAGGTGGAAATCTGACCCTTTATGTTCGTTACGTACCGCAAGGGCCAGTGGTTCCAATGTTGCCTTCTATGATGCTATCCGGCTCTGAGCTGACAGGTTTGGTGATGTCTGTGGTGATGGTGTCTCTGTTGGCACTGTATATTTCAGCAACCACTCCGAAAGATTGGCAGGAGAATAAGCAGGAGGATGTTCAAAGGATTGCCCAGGTCATATTCAATAAGACCCCGGCACCGACTCCGCCACCTCCAGCACCGAAGCCTACTCCGACGCCTCCACCGCCAGAGGCGGTGACGCCGCCACCTCCTGAAAAGAAAGTGGTCGTTGCGGATGCAAATAAGGAAGCGCAACGAAAAGGGCCTCAGGCTCCGGCGGCAGCGCAAAGCCAAGTGGCAGCGCGTGCTAATGAAGTGGCGCCAAAACCAAATGCCAAGGATCGTACGAAGAAGTTCACATCGACTCGTCAGGGTGGAGCCGTCAAAATGGGTAACACCGCTGGGGCGAATGCACAGTCTGCCAACAAAGATCTTTCTAAAGTGGGACTGTTCAGCGCATTCGGGGGCGGTGGAAATCGCGCCAACATCGACAAAGCTTACTCGGGAGCAGGCGAAGTTTTGGGAATGGCTGATAAGGCGTCCGGTGCTTCGGGCTTCAATGAAAATCGTGCAGGCGATGACCTGGGTTCTAAGTTTAAAGATGCGGGTGCTGGCGGCAAGGGAACTGCAACTCAGGGTATTGCCGGCATTGGAACCAAAGGACGGTCTTCAGGTCAATCTGCCTACGGTGCGGCTGATGGTTTCGGTTCGAAAAGCTCTGTCGCCATTGCGGGTGGTGGAATGGAAGAATCGTTCGATGCGACCATTGATAAAGAAGCGATTCGTCGTGTGATCCGTGCAAAACTTCATGAAGTAAAAAGTTGCTACGAAAGAGCGCTGAATACTTTGGAGAAGGGCCGCAAACTTGAAGGTAAAGTCGTCTTGGGATGGGAGATCATCGAAAAAGGACAAGCTCGTAATGTCAGCATTAAGAGTTCGTCTTTGAACAACTCCGTGGTCGAGAATTGTATCCGCGACCGTCTGGCAAGTTGGATTTTCCCAGAGCCTCCGCAAGGCCTTGTGGCTGAAGTGAAAGCGTACCCATTCGTATTTAATCAGCAGAATTAGGCTGGCCTGCACTCCAGCGCTGCTGGAGTAGGGGCGTTTGAAGTAAGTATTTTAGTAGATTTATTTAATGAAAAGTTTTTTAAGGAGAACTCCATGAACCCAACAGTAACAGCAGACAACATGAATTTTCTTCAGCGCGCTTTCGCTGAGGGTGGTTTCGTCATGTACATTATTGCGGTTATCGCGATTCTTGCGATCATCGTAATCGTAGACAGATTGATGAAGCTAAAAAACCTTTCTGTGGATAAAAAAGAATTCACAGACCAAATCTTCCGCATGGTTGTAGCTGGTGATCTTCGCCAAGCTGTCAGCTTCTGTGACGCTCGCCCGGCTCCTCTTACAAACACTGTGAAAGCAGGTTTGGTGCAAGCGATGAACAAACGCCCTGATGAAGAAATTCAAGTGGCGATGGATGCGGCAGTTATGAGAGAGATGCCAAAAGTTGAAGGCTGGGTTTCATTCCTGGCAGTTTTCGGTAACATCGCGGTTCTTGCCGGTCTACTTGGAACGATCATTGGTATGATCGGTTCATTCCGTGCGGTGGCAGCGGCCGATCCAGCGACAAAAGCTTTGGAACTTTCAAAAGGTATCTCGCATGCCTTAAATTGTACGGCTTTTGGCTTGGGCGTGGCGATCACTTGTATCATCGCTTACGGTTTGTTCCAGCATCGTATTCAAAAAACAGAGAATGAAGTCGTAGAGACAAGCATGACTCTTTTGAATCTAGTAGTGGCTAACAGAGAAAAGATTAGAGACTAGAGGTTTCACATGGCTCACATAGATGGTGGCGGTTCGAGCGGCAGGGAACGGAATATCGAGTTGAATCTCGTTCCGGTTATCGACTTGATGAGTGTTCTCATCACGTTCTTGCTCATCACTGCAGTTTGGACTCAAGTATCTATGATTCAGATTGGCAGTTCTTTGTACGGGAAGAAATCTGACACGCAACCCAATCCAACACCTCCGCCAATGGCAGATGTTGTTTTGAAAGTTGATGTGAAAGAGATCGGTTATGTTTTAACTGTTGGGAAACAAGTGATCAGTCTTCCCATGCAGAATGGCCAATTTGATGACGCAGGTCTGATCGCACAATTGCAGCGAGTGAAGCAGCTTTATCCAGAAAAAGTGGATGCAGTTTTGAGCGTGGCGGATGCGATGCCTTATGAACAGCTTATTAAGGCTATGGATAACCTTCTGGGTTCAGGATTTTCAGCAATATCCGTAGCGACAGGAGCGGCGAACTAATGGCAATTTTTAGACCGGGCGAAAGACACCGCTATCACAATATTTTAAGTAAGAAAAAGAGCAAGCGTGGCGTAACCGCGATCCTGTCATTGACGGCGATGGTGGATATGTTCACCGTTCTGGTGATTTTTCTTCTGCAAAATTACAACACAACAGGTGAAATCCTGTACATTCCTAAAGAAGTGACTCTTCCAAAAGCGACGAGTGTGCGGGAGCTAAAACCAGCCCATGTCGTCACAATTTCCAATAAGGAAATTCTTTTGGACAAGGATGTTGTTGCCACTTTCGACGAAGTTAAAAACTTGGGTGCGGAAGATTGGAATATTCCTAAGCTAAAAGATCAGCTGACAGAAGCTTTGGCTAAATCTAAAAATGAAGCTGAAAGCAAATTGCAAAACAAAATCCGTGATGTTGTGGAAACAACAAAGGGTCAAGACGGTGCTGAGGACCCTAATGCATGGAGCAAGGTGACGATTCAGGCCGATAAGGGCGTGGACTTCCTAACTGTTAAAAAAGTTTTGTTCACTGTCACAGAGGCTGGTGCCGGCGAAATCAATTTCGCGGTGACGAAGATGCCTCAGGAACCGGCGACTAACTAAGTTCGCCGAACCGCTTCCGAATGCTCCGGATTTCTCGGAGCATCTCGCCTTGGCTAGATCGAAGTAAGTGGTTTACACTCTGACTTTATCGAGCTACTTTCACTAGAACTTCCTTAAAGTTTGACTGTGATTCGCCAGTGTTTGAGTAAGTTGGGAGCTGGGCCTTTTTAATATGAAAAACATCAAGAACTTCGTCTTTATTGGGCTTTTGATTTTTCTATTCGTAGAAGTTCTGATCGTATTTCCTTCAAAACTTGAACATGAGGACGATAAGGCACTTCGAGCCCGCATTGAGGCGGAGGTTCGTCGTCGCGAGCAGAATCTCGCAGATGGCAAGGGCGAAGTTGAGCCGACCTCCACGGTTGCCGAACAGCGCATGGGCGGTGTGCATTTGGTGGAAAGTCAGCAAGGCCTTCGCGATTGGGAGCTTTTTGCGAATTCTGCAGAAGGCAGCCAATCTGCGGGAACCTGGAAACTTCATCAAGTCCGCGTTCTTTTTTACAACAAAGAAAAAGTTGAATTTACGGTCACCGGTGATCAAGGGTCTATTGATGCAAAGTCGAAAGATCTCAGTATCATTGGCAATGTGACCACAAAGTCTGAAAACGGTTATAGTTTCATGACGCCTTCGGTGTATTACTCATCACTAAAAAGAATCATTCAGAGTCCCGAACAGGTGACAATGAAGGGTCCCAGGGACAGTTCTGGTGAGGGACTTGTCTTGAAGGGCCGCAGCATGCAGGTTCTGGTTGATGAATCGAAAATGATCATCAAGGAAAACGTCACTGCGCAAAAGCCGATGAAAGAAGGCAAAACCTTTGACGTCGCCGCTGATGGCGCTGAGTTTAGTGGTAAGAGCAAAGAAGCCCGCTTTTTAGGGAAAGTCCGCATGACCTACGATAATATGCGGCTTGAGGGCCCCGAGGCCTCATTCCTTTATGACAGCGGTGCTTCCATTTTAAGTTCCGTAGCAGTCAAAGGGGGCGTCAAGGTTAGTGACGCCGATAAATTCGCGACGGCTCAGACGGTCAACCTAGACCTTTTAGCAAATAAGTATGTCTTCAAAGGCAGTCCTCGGATCATTCAAAACAATGATGAACTGACCGGCGAGGAAATCATCTTTCTCGAAGGCGGAAAAAAGGTTAAGATCGAAAGAGTACGTGCGAAGATGGAGAATAAAAAACGATGAGTATGCTCACCATCAAGGACATTTCAAAGGCCTTCAAAAAACGTAAAGTCGTTGATGGCGTTTCTTTCTCAGTAGAGTCGGGGCAAGTTGTGGGGCTATTGGGTCCCAATGGAGCTGGTAAAACAACTTCTTTCTATATGGTCGTAGGGATCATTCAAACCGACACCGGCTCGATCAATCTGGACGAAGAAAATATCTCTAATTTACCTATGTATAAACGCGCACGCGTTGGTCTAAGTTATTTGGCTCAGGAGCCAAGTATTTTTAGAAAGCTGACGGTCGCCGAAAACATTACGGTGTCACTCGAAGCTCATGGCTATAGCGGGGCTCAGCGCGCGGAAAAGTTGGAGCAGCTGATCGCTGATTTCCGCATCGGGCATATTCGCGATAGTTTTGGCTACTCTTTATCGGGAGGGGAGCGTCGCCGTGTGGAGATTGCTCGGGCTCTTGCCGGGTCTCCTAAGTTCCTTCTTTTGGATGAGCCCTTCGCGGGGATCGATCCAATTGCGGTCGCCGATATCCAGAATATCATCCGCGAACTTAAGGCCAAAGGTATAGGAGTTCTTATCACGGATCATAACGTGCGTGAGACTTTAGGTATTTGCGATTATGCTTATATACTGAAGGACGGGAAGATCCAGGTTAGCGGAAGTTCTGATGAAATCGCTAATTCTGAACTCGCTCGTAAGTTCTACCTCGGTGAACACTTTAAACTTTAGGGCGCGGGCGCAAAGCCTTAGCTGCAGTAGCGTTTAGTAAGAAAGGGAATTCAATGGCTCTTAGACAGACCATGAACCTGAGCCAATCTCTGGTCATAACTCCACAGTTGCAACAAGCGATTAAGCTTTTGCAGATGTCGCGCATGGAGTTGGAGTCAGCAGTTCGTTCAGAGATTGAAGAAAACCCAATTCTTGAAGAAGCAGAGATGCTGAAAGACGATGATCTTCAGCGTACGAAAGAAGCTATTGCCGAAGTAGATCCAAGTGCTGGCGAAGCCGCCAATGACCAACATGCACAAGACCCACAAAAGCAAGATGAGTTCGAGTGGGAATCTTATATTGAAGCCAACCAAAAGCCTCCACAATCCGGAATGGCGGGTTCTGAAGAGATCATGAATTATGAGAACGTCATCACGGCGTCTCAAACTTTGCATGATCACCTTTACTGGCAAGTGAAAATGAATGGCTTTTCTGAAGAGGAAGAGCAAGCTGCCGATGCTTTGATCGGTGCGATTGACGATGACGGTTATATCAAAGTTCCTCTTGAGCAAATCGCTGAAGAGGAAAAAATCGAATTGGGTCTTTTGGAAGACACTCTGACTTTGATTCACGAATTTGACCCACCAGGAGTGGGCGCGCGTGACTTGAAAGAGTGTTTGTTGGTTCAAGCAAAGCTATTGCAAGAAGATACCCATGACCTTGTTCATCTTTTGAACAATCACTTAAAAGATCTTGAAAAGAAAAACTACGATGCGATCGCCAAAGCCATGGGCCGCGAAGTGGAAGATGTCATCGAGATGTGTAAAATCATCTACGCGATGGATCCGAAGCCAGGCAGAGCTTATGCAAGTTCCGACACGCATTATGTGACTCCGGATGTTTACGTTTACAAAGTAGGCGAAGACTACGTGGTGTCATTGAATGAAGACGGTTTGCCACGTTTGAAAATTTCCAACTTCTACAAAAACATGTTGAAGGGTGGAAAATCCACGGGCGATAAAACTCAGGATTATATCCAGGAAAAACTTCGTTCAGCTGTTTGGCTGATCAAGTCGATTCACCAAAGACAAAGGACGATTTATAAAGTTGCTGAGTCCATCGTGAAACATCAGCGTGAGTTCTTTGAAAAGGGCTCTGAGCATTTGAAGCCGATGGTTCTTAGAGATATCGCGAATGATATCGGCATGCATGAATCCACGGTGTCTCGTGTGACGACCGCGAAGTATGTGCATACACCCCAAGGTATTTATGAATTGAAATACTTCTTCAACTCTGGAATCTCATCTTCTGATGGCGATTCATTGGCAAGTGAGTCAGTGAAAGTTAAAATCAAAGATTTGGTTGCCAAAGAAGACACCAAGAATCCACTTTCGGATCAAAAGATTGTGGATCTTCTCAAGGTGGAAGGTATTCAGATCGCGCGTCGTACGGTGGCCAAATACCGCGATATGCTTAAAATTCTTCCTTCTTCTCAGCGTAAGAAGTACTTCTAGCGCTGAACGGCTTTCTTTTAGGTTCCTAGAGGCTTTAAAACTCTCAGACAGTCCTCGCTCTTTATTGGGCGGGGATTTTTAGTTTTTGGTTTGGTTCGACGACGCTGCTTTTCCTTAGATTTTTTGTCTTAACTGTGGAACTCGGTTTTAAAGCCTCTAGGAACCTAAAAGAAAACCTTAAAGCTGAAATTCGTTTTACTTGGTTTAGAACTTATATTTAGTGTGTTGTGCGTGGTTCTGGCCTTTTTCTTTTTTCAATCCTTGGCTTTACATCGTAAAAGTAACTGGGTACCTTTTCTGGAGATTCCCTTTGCTGGCAAGGAGTTGCTGTGGATTTGAAGTCTTTGATTCGTGATGTTCCTGATTTTCCTCAAGAGGGGATTCTTTTTCGTGATATGACGCCGCTTTTGCAAAATCCCAAGGCTCTTGATTTTGTTTCGCAGAATCTTGTGCGTGATGTGGATTTGTCACAGATTGATTTTTTTGCGGGGATTGAGTCTCGTGGGTTTATTTTGGCATCGCATTTGGCGGCGACTCATCACAAGGGCTTTTTGCCGATTCGTAAGGCAGGGAAGTTGCCTCCTCCGACCAAGAAAATTAGCTATGCCCTCGAATATGGAACGGCCGAGATTGAGCTTCCTTTGGGCTCTGGACGAATCATGATAGTGGATGATGTTTTGGCCACTGGTGGCACTTTGCAGGCGGCTATTGATTTAAGCAGCTCTGCTGGTTATAAGGTCGAGGCTGTTGCGGTGCTTGTGAATCTCAAGTTCCTCAATAAAATGAAATTTAATAACAAAGAGGTTTTCTCCCTTGTTCAATATTAAAGACGTTGCACTATTGATGGCTCTTCCGAATGAGTCCCAAGGGCTTTTCGAAAAAGAGAATATTTCCGTTCACTATACTGGCATCGGCAAGGTGAATGCGGCCCTCACAGCTATGGATGTGATTCATAAAACTCGGTGTAAGGTCATCATCAATCTGGGGACTGCAGGTAGTGGGAAGTTTAACACCCATGATTTGATCGAAGTTTCTAGTTTTGTGCAAAGAGATATGGATATTACTCCGCTGGGATTTAAGATCGGGGAAACTCCTTTCGATCCAATTCCAGGTGTGATTGATCTCATTCCTTATTTTCCGGAATTGCCTCACGGAGTTTGCAGCACCGGTGACAACTTTGAAACTGGTACTTCGAAATTGCCGGCTGATTTGGTCGACATGGAAGGTTATGCGATTGCCAAAGTCTGCCGCAAAATGGGTGTGCAGATGATTTCTCTTAAATACATCACTGATGGCGCAAATCATAATGCACATAACGATTGGGCCGCGAACCTCATTCCAGGGTCACAAAGGTTGTTGGAATATTTTAAAAAGATGGTGGCATTTTCTTAAGGTAGACGGCAGAGATGCCGTCATCAGTCTTATTTGCCTTGTTTGATTTCCATGGCCGCCTTCACTGCGGTCTCCGCATTGACCAGCCCCGCTCCGTATCGGTTTTCCTCATTGGGACCAAGGGGTGTGGCGGTTTTCATGATCAGCTTCTTAATTTCTGCCGCGGACAAATTTCTATTCGCCGCTTTGACTAATGCCACTACGCCAGAAACATGGGGTGTTGCCATAGACGTCCCGAAGGTCTCTTGGTAGCTTGCCGCCACAGTATCCACAGTCAACTGCAGCTGAGGTTCTGTGGCTAAGGCTTTCAAAATTCTGAGCCCCGTTTCCTGCTCTAGCAAATGGGCCGAAGCAAAAAGTGCATTCTCACTATCGAAAAGACGCGAGTCGGTCTGGCCCGGCTCATTGTTGTAGATAAGAACGTCGTAAGCTCCGACTCTCATGGCATTGCGTATCTGATCTTCAAATGGAGTTTTACTGCGGGAAACTAAAACATATTTTCCGTAAACATCTTTATTGCTGAAATCTGCGGGAGTTCCTTTACCGCAATCCACAACAGGTCGGGTGATAGCTCCAAACTTGGGTGTGGTGCCATGAAAGAAATAAGCCGGAGCTTTCAATGCACCTGATGCTGCGTGCACAGTCACGGTGCTGTCACGACCAGAGTCGACGGGGATGGACGAGACCACCTCCACACCGGGGGCGACCAAAGACAGTTCGGGACCGTACTGGGAAAACACAGCCTGCTGCAGATCTCTATCCACAGCGCCAACGGCAATCACAGTGGGGTGAGCTGCGGGGTGGAAAACCTGGGCAATGCCAAAGTTTCCAGAGGCAGCGACAACTGAAATGCCAGCTTGATCTGCCTTTTGCAAAGCGGTTTGTTCAGCCAAAGTAGAGCTGGGACTTCCCAAGGAAAGATTGATGACATCCACTTTTTCTTCAATACCCCAGTTGATAGCATCCAAAACAGCAGCGCTCGAGCAGCCGGTGGGCAGACAGGCTCGGCCTGCAAGGATGCGAGCTTTCGGTGCAACTCCAGAGAATCCATGTGCATCTTCAACCCCGGCAATAGTCCCCGCGACATGGGTGCCGTGACCAGTAAGGTCCGAGAAGTCATTGCTATTCCAACGAGACGTGAAATCGCGACCCTTTTCAAAGTTCGGTGCAATCGCAGGATGAGTGGCATCGACACCACTATCCACAACCAAGACACGAATGCCTTCACCCTTGTTAGATACGGCCCAGGCTTCAGGAGCTTTGACCGCTTGAATGCCCCAAGGCTGCGAAGGAGTGAGCACGGTTTTCGTTACGAGGGTAGCCCGGCTTAAAACAGGGGGAGGAGGTGCATGAAAGTATTCTTGTTCGACGTGAATCACTCCCGGCGAAGCTTTCAGCGCCGTCAGTTCTGCCGAAGTGGTCGCATTGACGATCAGGGTGTTGAGATTTTTAAGACGAGCCTCTACGTGGCCCGCAAGTCCCTGCGCTCGGGCAAAGCTCTGGCGATCTTTCATGATCACGACAAAGCGTTCGGCGTGGGCCGAACTGACAGTTAGTAGAGCGAGAATAAAATAAAAAAAGCCAAACTTCATTGTCTTGGAAGTTCACCTTTTGTGGGGTTTTAGTAAAGGGGGCTATCCCTGTTTTGAAGGCTTTTCGTGAGTGTCAAAATTCTATACGGGTCTTAGGGTTTCTTCATGGCTAATGGAATTTGCGAGGCCATTTTGATGGCACCCCTCTTGACCAAAGCTGTTTTTGCCAAGGCTCCTGTACCAGTCAAAGCCAAGGGCATTGTGATGACTTGGAAGTCACGCATGGATTCAGCAACTCGAACCTGCTCCAGCTCAAGTCCTGATTCATCTCCATAAAACTGAGAGAAAGAGCGAGTCCGTTCCTGATCCAGAATTTTTTGGCTGTCATAGATAAAGGCCGCTCCGGCCGTGGCACCAATACCCACACCAACCCCCGAGGCCGTCAAAGCACTGGCGCCCATAGAGGCTGCGATGGGAGGTGCAAAGATCGACACGGCAAGAAGAGGCAGTCCGATCGCCAGAGCGTTTCCTAGTTCACGATTGTCGCTGGTGAAAACTAGGGACGTGGCAATGGCGCAGTACTGCGGTTTTTCCAACAAGGTCTCCTCAACTAGAGTGGCATATCGCAAAAGATCCAGCGACTTTGTTCCCAGTGGATTTTGGGCGAGGGCCTTAGTGATCTTGTTGAGTTCAGCTTCTTCTGTGGCGATGTTAGTTTCAAGTTCCGTGACGGCATTTAGAATGTCTTTCGGAGTGGGCTTTGCGGTCTGGATGTATTGCAAAAAAGGCAGTTGCGCCATCATGCTTTGATACTGTTCAAAGTGCTGATAACGCAGAACCAGCAGAGCTTCCTTTTTTTCCTCTGCGGTGCTGTCTTTATGCTCTTTGCGGATCTGTTCCTGATAGATCTTCATGGCCTTTTGCGCTTGTGCCTTTTCTTGAGCAGACAGAGGATCCCAGTGCTTCAGCTTTGGACTTCCCAAGCTGTCTAGGTCTGTATTGATATTCGTGGAGGTTTTGCCAAACCAAGTTTTTATCTGATGAGCACTTTGTGCGAGCGAAAGATGAAAACGGGCGGTACCCACGAAGTCAGGAAGGGCGTTCGTCGTCCAATCCTTGATTTCTGCACATTTAGCAGAGTCTTGTTTTAGACAGGTTTTAACTGCCTTTGCCATGTTCTTATTGTCTTGGATTTTGCTGCGAATTTTGCTTTCGATCTGCTTCAGGAAATCGACACTGCGATAACTTTTTTGATCTTTCAAGGGAACATCGCGATTGAAAAGACTCGTCTTGGGGCGGCCCACGGTGGCATTCGCATTTTGGCAGGCGAAATTGAAAGGCGCTTGCTCTGACTCTAGGGAATAAGCAATGTCAGTGAGATTCTTGCGAAAGCCCGAATTCACCAAAGACTGCGGGGAACACCCCGAAGCTGCCGGATAGTCCGCGGCCAGAGTTAGGCTGTGGGCGAGTAGAATTGCGAGAATACCAAGGCACAATCTCATTGAAGAATATGTCGGATTCTTTGATGACTCAGCCAAGGCTAGAATCTTGTGGCTATTGTCAGAGGCCACAACAATGACGCGCGAAAATTGCCAAGCTTCGACAGTCTGTTTCATTTTGAGTTAGTAAGAAAATTTCAAACGAAATGAATTCAATTTGAGGTCCGAACAAAGGGCATAGCCTTTGAAATATAAGACTGTGAAATAAATAACCAGGAGATATCAAAATGAGAATGGCAAAATTTGGAGTTTGTGTGAGTTTGATGACATTGATGGCACAAATCCCAGCTTTGGCAATTTGTGATAAAAACCTTGAGCGCTGCGGAACTGTCGCGGCCGGCGTGGGTGTGGCGACAGGCTCTGGTATTTATGCTCTCTCTAAATTTAAAGCGGCGAAGGCTTTTGAAAAAGGGAACACAGAAGTCGTGATGGATGTGATTCATAATCCTCAAAGACTCGATAACGGGCGAATTTCACGTTTGGCATCGGCCTTAACTGAAGGAGATCGTGTGAAGGTGGTGTATCGCCTGAGTGAATCGGCCAACCGCGATCACCACGTAGCCTCCTTGGAAAGTCAGGCCGCATCTGAAGTCAGTCAGGCTGCGAGTTACAACGCTCAGGCCATCGATGCATTGGTGCCCAAGTATGAGACTGTCACCGAAGTTGTGAACGGGAATCACGTGACTCGCCAGGTGTTGCGAGGACCGGACCTCAGCTCCCACTTGAGATACATAGACTTTGCTGAACAGAGTGAAGCTGAGGCGAAAAGACTTTATGCGCGGGCCGCCGATGCAAAACATGGCGGCAAGGTACCTTGGTATGAATTCACAAAAGAAGTGGATGAACCTGCCGGAACTCAAAATGCAGTCAGTGATTTCTTGAATAAACACGCGGCTGAGGGCGGAAGTGTTCTGAAGATTACGCGCCTTGAAGCAGGAAAGCTGATTCAGTTAAAAAAGATGATCTGGAAAGCACGCGGTGGTGTTGCCGGGGTTGCCGCAGCGGGTGCTTTCGCAGCGGAAGAAGCTGTCGCAGGAAAAGTGGCAGAATCTTTGGCGAAGAAATCCAACGGCGTACGTTAAAAAGCAAAAGATGAATTTAAAATCGGAAAAAGCCCGTCTGTGAAGGTGGGCTTTTTTGCTTTTATTCAAAGTCATTCTGAGAGTACCACAAATTATTGCGAGGGATTGGCGCGAATTTATTATCACGATGCGCTGTGACTGTGTGGGAAAGCCAAGCTAGCCTTGAAGTCTATGAAATCAGTTTTAGCCCCATTGATGAGTTTCTTATTGCTGTGTCTTTTGAGTGTATCCTCCCACGCGCAGAGTGCAGAAGGTTATTGGCTGGCGCGGGATTATATGGCCGATGATGGCGGTTACGCAGGGTTGTTCCGCTCCTGGATTGTTATAAGTCCCACACATGTCGATCGTTTGATTTCCTTGGGGGCTCATTACTACAAAGTGAAATACGAGATTCAAAAAAAAGATGGCAATGCTTGGCAGCTTTTGAATCTGGAGACTCAACAGCCAGAAACTTTCAGTACTCAATTTGTCGGTGAAAATCAGGAAATCTGTCTTGGGGAGCGAGATTGTTTGGTATACAGCAGAGTTTCCGCTCTGCCAGATTTTTACCTTCCTCCAGGACAAGTTCCAGCAGTGACTCTGCAAGCAGAGTGGTGTGTGGATTCAGACTGCGCTTGGGCAGGGTACAGCGATTATCAGATCGAGCAGTTGTTCAATCTGAGCACCGATTTTTCCGTGAGCTCCGCAAGGTTTTCAGCACCGGAGGAGTTGGAACAACGTCAGGGCGTTCGAATGTTTGTGGATTCATTTTCTTATCGTTTAGAAAATCGCCCGGATATATTGGAATCTTTTTCCACCGTTTTGAATTTCACCGGCAAAGCTGTTGGCGAAAAAGAGTTGGCCCTTGGGCAAACACCAGTACAACGTTTGCATGAAGGTTCCTTTGCCTCTTTGCAGGTTCCTTATCAAGGGAAGATCCTGTCTGTGCGATTTGTACTTAAAAAGAAATAAGCTCTTGCGCCAGAGCTCAACAACTTATTGCGCGGCCTTCTGTTTGCGAAGCTCTGCGATGCGGGCATTGATAACTTTAAGCTGTTTTGCCAGAGGGGATTTTTTGGAAATCCCATACGTGTATTCTCCGGTAAAGACCGGCTTGCCGACTTTCTTAAAGTCTTTAAGTTGAAAGGGCGGTTTAGAGGCATAGTCGACGAACACGGCATCCAAGCCGACAAAAATATCGATATGACCCTTCTTCAACATATTCAGCGCCTGCTCGACGTCTTTGATGTGGATCGTCTGAACACCTGGATCTTTTAAGTACTTCTCAAAGTCCTCTCCATAGAAATAGCCCAGAATAAATCCCAGTCGTAAACCATTGAGGTCTTCGGGCTTCAGCCAATTCAGATCCTTCGCCTTTTTGTTTGTCACTGATGACCACAAAGACACTTCCCCGGCCATCACTGGTTGGGTAAACCACAGATAGTCTTTTTTGGGATCCACCAGCATGGGGCCGATGATGTCGGCGGTTCCTTGCTCTATTTCCAGCAAGGCTCTTTTCCAAGGGACAAACTTATAGGTGATCTCCTCGGGCTTGATCCCCAGGATGAGGGGCAGCGTCTTTGTCACCGAGCCTTGGGGGAGATTTTCCTTTTCATAGATATAAGGAGGAAAGGGGTCTGTGACGTAAGTGATGGATCCCCCATAGGAAGAAAGTGATATCGTCAAAAAGGTGAAGAGACCCCAAAGCATGAATTGACGTTGCCAGCGCTCCTGGGGGTGGTCAAGGGAGCCCTGTTCTGTGTGATTTTGGCAGTGACGGGACTGTTGCTGGACAAGGAAACGTCTGAAACTTTCACACTTTCTGTTAAATTTTGTCTCAGTGAGGGATCTGAATCCTGAAAAAAGTCTGAATAAGCGGCGCAAATATTTTGAAATTTACCCCCCTAAAATTAACCGGAAATAAATTTTGAGGGGTCTCAAAATAAGGCTCATCTTTGGTCGAGCTGGACCGATAAGTCATTCAAGATAAACAGGTTGCCTTGAAAGGGGCGGCCAGAGGAGAAAAACATGAAACTCAACTATACCTTTAAGCATCTTGATCATTCTGATTCTCTTGAAACTTATACAGAGGAAAGAATGTCAGAGATCGGGAAGTTCCTGCTTAGAGATGGTTACGGCAGCGTTTACTTTAGCAAACAGAAGAATGAGTTCTGTGTTGAAGTCTCTGTGAACACCAAAGAAAAATATTTTAAAGCCTCAGCCTTTGGGATGGATATCTACGCAGCCGTGGATTCCGCGGTGGAAAAGCTGGAAAAACAGTTCCTTAAGAACACAAAGCAATTTAAGGATCATAAAAAGCCAGAGCTCACTAAAGAAGGGCGCTTGGAAACATTTTTACGCATGAGAAAAGCTGCGTAATTTCAGATACTTAAAATCTATCTTCATCAAATTTTAACAGCAAAACAATAAAAGGTGGTTCTGAGCCGCCTTTTATTGTTTAATAGCCCCTATGTCAGATGTACGCCCTCAGAACGTTCTTGAAAATTGGCTGTTCACATCGCTCGTGACTGAAGATGATCAAACAAGAACTTATAAGTACCGCCTGCTTGTGATGATTACATTTGTTACGGGCCTCTTGATGTGGACTTATTCTTTTGTGGCCACTTTCTTCGTAAAGGGCTCCGCGCTGGCTATTATTGGCTTCACTTGTTCCATTATTCATCTGTTCTCTCCTTTGATTTACAAGAAAACCAAGTCGATGGCAGCCAGTGCCTATAACATGGTCATTGCCGGAATCGTGTTTCAATTTTCGTTCGCATTTTTCACTGGTGGATTTTTCTCTGCCACCCTGATCTGGCTGGCGGTGCTTCCCATGATCGTGGGGATCCTCACGAACAAAACCCACGCGATAGTTTGGACCTTGATTTCCACTAGCGGAGTGCTGCTTATGTTCTATCTGCACCAAGAGGGCCTTTGTCCTCAGGATTCGCTTTCAGAGCTGGGAAAAGTGATGGTTCAGTTTCTAGCGGCTCTGGGGCTCATTAGCTTGATTGGCGGCTTTACGCTGTTTTTCATTGAGCTCAGCTATTTCTACAGCAATCGATCTCAGATAAAGTCCAATCTTGACCCCTAAATGCGAGTTTGATAGCTTGCGCGTTCGCAATAGAATGGCTACTTCAGGCGGGTTGCTTGAGGTGTTGAATCTACTCTGACGTTTCGTCAGAGGGCAGACAAACAACTACTTCGTCGCTGTATGTAAACGGACGGAGTGCTAACAAATCGAAGGACTAAAAGAAGTGAAAAACTATCTTTTTACGAGTGAATCTGTTTCTGAAGGGCATCCAGATAAAATGGCCGATCAAGTTTCTGACGGCGTATTGGATGCAATCTTGGCTGTTGACCCTAAAGGCCGCGTCGCTTGTGAAACATTGTTGACGACGGGTTTAATCGTTGTTGCTGGTGAGATCTCTACTTCAGCAAAAATCAATATCTCTGAAATCGCTCGTGACGTTGTAAAACGCATTGGTTACGACCACTCTGACAAGGGCTTCGATTATAAAACTTGCGCAGTGACTGTCGCTGTCGGTCAGCAATCTCCAGACATCGCGGTGGGAGTGAAAGAAACTCTTTCTGACGATCAAGGTGCGGGCGACCAAGGTTTGATGTTCGGTTATGCTGTGAATGAAACTCCAGAGTTGATGCCGTTGAGCATCGCGATGTCACACAAGCTTGTGAAAGACCTTTCTGGTCTTCGTAAAGCTGGAAAAGTAGACTGGCTTCGCCCAGATGCAAAATCTCAAGTAACAGTTCAGTATGAAGATGGCGTTGCAAAACGCATTGATGCAGTTGTTATCTCAACTCAACATGCTGACCATGTTTCTAATGCGACAATCAAAGAATTCATCATGGAAGAGCTTATCAAAAAATCTCTTCCAGCAAATTGGATCGACAACAAAACAAAATACTACATCAATCCCACTGGCAGATTCGTTACGGGTGGCCCAATGGGTGATGCTGGTTTGACTGGCCGTAAAATCATCGTAGACACCTACGGTGGCCACGGAGCCCACGGTGGTGGCGCGTTCTCTGGAAAAGATCCTTCAAAAGTGGATCGCTCAGCGGCTTACGCAGCTCGTCACATTGCTAAGAACATCGTTGCGGCAGGCTTGGCAGACAAATGTTTGCTTCAAGTAGCTTACGCTATTGGTGTGGCTGAGCCTGTGAGCATCTCAATCAATGATTTCGGTACAAGCAAAGTCGGTTCTGAAGTGTTGGAACAAGCTATTCGCAAAGTTTTTGACCTGCGCCCAGCTAGAATCACTAAGGATTTGGACCTTTTGAGACCAATTTACTCTCCAACTGCAGCTTATGGCCACTTCGGTCGTACTGAAGAGACTTTCACTTGGGAAAAACTCAACAAGGTTGAAGAACTTAAAGCGGCCGTAAAAGGCCTCATCTAGTCCTAGAGACTGTTTTGAACTCTGGCTTCGCCAGGGTGTAGAAAAACTCATTGCGCTGAGTTGTTTGTAGCAACTCGGCGCTTCTTTTATATAATGGCGCAAATGGATCCTAAGTTTATACGTAACTTCGCAATTATCGCTCATATCGACCACGGCAAATCAACTTTGGCGGATGGTCTTCTTTCTGCAACCGGTTCACTTTCTGATCGTGAGAAAAAAGATCAGTTCTTGGACAACATGGAACTTGAGCGTGAGCGTGGGATCACAATTAAAGCTCAAACCGTCTGCCTCGATTTTAAATCGAAAGACGGCAACATGTATCAGATCAATTTGATCGATACGCCGGGGCACGTGGATTTCTCTTATGAAGTCTCTCGTTCTTTGGCTGCTTGTGAAGGCGCGATCTTGGTGGTCGATGCAGCACAAGGGGTGGAAGCGCAAACTCTCGCGAACGTTTATCTCGCGATGGAAAATAATCTTGAGATCATTCCTGTTTTGAACAAAATCGATTTGCCTTCGGCAGATCCAGAAGGTGTTGCAAAGCAGATCGAAGATACTGTTGGTTTAGATACAACGGGAATCATTCACGCTTCTGCCAAGGAGAAAATCGGTATCACTGATATTCTGGAGGCAATCGTCGAAAAAGTTCCGCCACCAAAAGCAGATCGCACTCTCACTCCTCGTGGTTTGATCTTCGACTCTTGGTTCGATGCATATCAAGGCGTTGTCGTTTTGGTTCGTATGGTGGATGGAGTTATTAAAAAAGGCGACAAGATCAAATTCATGGCCACGGATCGTGACTATGAAGTTTTGCGTATGGGTAAGTACAAACCTTTCCCTGCGATGCAAGACACTCTTGAGGCCGGTGAAGTAGGGTTTATCATCTGCGGTATCAAAGACATCCGTGACGTTAAGGTCGGAGACACTGTCACAGGCGCAAAGCATCCAGCACCAGAACCTTTGGCAGGTTTCCAAAGAATCAAGCCCATGGTTTTTGCGGGTATCTTCCCGGTTATCGCTTCTGAATATGAAAGTCTTAAAGACGCTCTGGATAAGCTTTGCTTGAATGACTCTTCGTTGTCATTCGAAGTCGAGAAGTCAGCGGCGCTAGGTTTTGGTTATCGTTGTGGTTTCTTGGGCCTTCTGCATATGGAGATCGTTCAGGAGCGTTTGGAGCGTGAGTTCAATCTTGATTTGATCACAACGGCTCCTACGGTTGTTTACCAAATCACAAAAACAGACGGCACGGTCATGATGTTGGAAAATCCATCTGGCATGCCGGATGAAAGCATGATCGCGAAATTTGAAGAACCTTATGTAAAGGTGACCTTGCATACACCAACCGAGTACATCGGTGGCATTTTGAAGCTTTGCGAAGACAAGCGCGGAGCCCAGCTTAAAATGGAGTATGTGAACGAGAAAAAGGTCATCATCGAATACAAACTTCCAATGAATGAAATGGTTATGGACTTCTATGACCGTTTGAAATCAATTTCTAAAGGTTATGCGTCTTTGGAGTATGAATTCTTGGGCTTTGAAGAAGCGGACCTTGTGAAGTTGGACATCTTGATCAATTCTGAGCCGATTGATGCCTTGTCTTTGATCGTACATAGATCAAAGGCAGTCACTCGTGGTCGTAAACTGACAGAGAAGATGAAAGAACTCATCCCTCGTCAACAATTCCAAATCAATATTCAGGCGGCGATTGGATCAAAAATTATCGCCCGTGAAACTCAAGGGGCCATCAGAAAAGACGTTACTGCCAAATGTTATGGTGGTGACATCTCTCGTAAACGTAAACTTCTAGAGAAGCAAAAAGAGGGCAAGAAGCGCATGAAAGCGGTCGGCTCTGTGGATGTTCCTCAGGAAGCCTTCCTAGCAATCTTGAAAGTCGAGGACTAGCAGCATGAGTAGCAATAAGAATAGTGGGCCGAAACCACCACCATGGGACTGGCGTCATAAGCATTTTTGGACTGAAGGTTGGGGATCTCTTTTTCTAGCGGTGTTCATTGCATTGTTCATTCGTTGGGGCTTTGTTGAAGCTTACGTGATCCCATCTGGATCTATGCTTCCTTCGTTGTTGATTCACGATCATATCTTCGTGAACAAACTGACTTACGGTTTGCGTGCACCATTCTCTGAAAATTGGTTGGTGAAATTCAACGAACCAAAACGCGGCGAAGTGATTGTCTTCAAATACCCTAAGGACATGAGCACCTTCTTCATCAAGCGTATCGTCGGTGAATCTGGCGATAAGATTTACTATGAAAACGGAACTCTTTATATCAACGACAAGCCTGTTGAAAAGAAAGTGCCTGCCAACCTCGACGATTTCGCTTGGTTGAGAGACGCGGACTTCACTCGTGATGGCAACATCAACGACGGTAAAAACAATTACGTTGAATTCACCGAAGCTTTGCCTCCAGGCAAAGGCGAGGAAAAAGGCAAAGATCACTCGATCCTTCTTCGTAAGGGCGACATCTATGAAACTTTCGGCCCGGTGACTGTTCCTGAAGATCATTTGTTTGTGATGGGTGATAACCGCATGAACTCTTCAGACAGCCGTGTGTGGGGTTTTATGCCTAAGCAAAACATTTTAGGTCGTGCGATGTTCGTATGGCTAAGCTGTGAAGAAACTATTCCAGCACTTCCTTTCCTTTGCAATCCAACGACAATCCGTTGGAGTCGCTTCTTCCATCAAGTTAACTAGATTTGATGGACCAACCAACACCTCAAAAAAATTTGAAGGGAACGTGGAATCAAGCGATTCTAACGTTCCTTTTTCCTATTTTTCTGGTGCTGGGTGTGCGTTGGGCTCTGTATGAGCCCTTTGTGATCCCTTCGGGAAGTATGATTCCCAATCTTCTTGTTCACGATCATATCCTTGTTAAGAAGTTTGCATTTGGTCTGCATTTTCCCTTCAGTGATAAGTGGATGTTCCAGTGGTCTAAGCCCGAACGCGGGGAGATCGTTGTATTTAAATATCCAGAAAATCCCGATGTCTATTACATCAAGCGCTTGATCGGACTTCCGGGGGATGAGGTTGTTGTACAAGACGGTCATATCACCGTAAATGGTATGAAGTGGGATTTGTCTCCGCTTGCCTATACCAATGCTGAGTCCGGCTTTGCCTATTACAATGAATCTATAGATGGAAATCCCCACGTCGTGCGCTTTATGACTCCCGAAGTGGTGGAAGGCATTGCTCCTAAAGTTTACAAGGTGCCCAATGGTCACTTCTTTTTTATGGGTGATAACCGCGATCAATCGAGTGATTCACGCTACTGGGGTTTCGTTAAAAACGATTATATCGTGGGTAAAGCTTGGCTAATCTGGCTTTCGTGCGATGCCACTTTGCCATCCATGACCTTCGTATGCGATCCATCACAACTCCGCTGGAACCGCTTCTTCCAAAAACTCAAATAGGTACGGACACACTTTTGGTGTCGCAACTGCGCTATTGGTGCTGCTGCGAGTACGCACTGTCAAATAGTCAGACACTCATGAAACTTCGCTAAGTCCTCCAAGTTCAGAGTCGGATGTGAGCTATACTATGCTATAAACCATCCTTCTTACGTCTTTCTTGTTAAGAAAGGCCCTTGAAAGGATTGTTGTGACTATATCAAAAATTCTTGTAGTTCTTTTTTTGACGGCCTTCACAACGAGCTCATGGGCCGGGGAGATGGTATCGTCTCCAAGCCCCGCATATCTTCAGAAAGCAAACTTGTTGAGTCGATCCCTGATGATGAGTTCAGGAGAAATTAAAATTTCAGACCGTAAAATTCCAGGATCCGTGAAAACTGCCACTGCCCTTTTTAAAAAGGTGTGTGAGCCGAGCATGGACAACTATAGATACTCTAAATCTGTAGAATCAAAAACAGATGGTGAGATCACACTTTTGAACTTTCAGTGCGAAACTCGAGAGGATATATCAGGCCGCCCTGAAACGGTCCAATTTGTTGCAAGCCTGGATAAGTATAACATTCTTTTGGATTTGCAGATTCTTCAGTTAAATTCTTCGTTGGCAGATTCCCGAGAGTTCAATCTCGAAGAAGGGGGCGAGGTTTTTGTTGCTGTCGCCGCCGGCACTCTCGCCTCAGGTCTATTGGCCAAAGGCATCTATCCAGATCAAAATGACAAAGTTCTTCATGCCATTGTGGGAAGTCTTATCGCCTCTTCCAGTGCCGCCATTGCCTACTATGGTTTTGACGTGAGTAAAAACAAATCGTTTTGGATTGGTGTTGCCTCTGGAATTATCGCTGGAATTTTAAAAGAGGTCTACGACAGTCATCATCGCGACAAGCACACAGTCGACTCTCAGGATGCCGTGGCAACGGGAATTGGGGGAGTGACTGGGGCCTTCATGATCAGATTTAAGTTTGAATTCTAGAAAATTCAAAAAGGGCAGCAGCCTTCGCTTGCTGCCTTCAAATATTGATAATCTCACCAAGCGCCTTGGTCAGAATTTCCAGCCCTTTGTAATCTTGTTCCACAATCGTGAATGCCTGCAGAACGACCGCCGACTTAAGTTGCTCTTTGGGTTTTGATTTTTCTTCGTAGCTGGCAAGCTTGATGAAGCTTTCAAAGCTCTTTAAATTTTCTGTGATAAAAGCTTTATAGGATTCTTCTGTCACCACGATATTCTGCACTGAAAAGCCCTTGGGTGTTTCTTTTCCATCATTTGGAGAATAAAGGCGTTCTGAAATATTCTGAATAAAGAAATTTGCCGAGTTTTGAATGAAGCCTTCGTAATAGGCTTTCGCCAACGGGCCATTCTCCAAGGATGGTAGCTGCTTGAAGGCGGGTTTTACCTTAAGTTTCGCATTTACTTTGATGAGGTTGTTCTTCTCTAAGCCCAACAGATATTTGTCCGTGGATTTTTGCGTGAGTTTGTACTTCTCAGCGATTTGCTCCGGAGTCTCGTCAAAAAGGTGCACAAGATAAGCTAAGAAGTTTTTGTTCTTCGCCAGAAAGATTTGCTGTTCTTCGGTGAATCGTTCCACTTTGTCAGAGGTCGTTTTTGTCAACGTTTCCAGATCGGTCAGATTCACTTCTAAAATATCGCATAACTCAAGCAATCGAGAGAGGGTGAGTTCTTCATCGCCTAAGATTCTTTTGACAGTGGGAACTGAACAGTTCAGTTCATTGGCGACATCTTCATAGGTCATCTTTTTCTTCTTTAAAAGATCTTTGATGACACTTTTGAGTTGTTGAATTTTGAATTCGTTCATTTTTGCGTTCCTTCTTAGTGAGCCGAGTAATCGTATTCTTCAACAACGATGACCACGCCGCGGCCGATGCTGTGGAGGTTGTGGAAAGAATGCGATTTCAAGTTGTTACGGCCGCTCATAAGTTGTTGGAACAGATTCATCATAAGTCCTGTCAGCGTTTGCATTTTCGATTCCCCTTAAGAAGGCTCGGGATCAGTCCCTTGCTCTTTCCTAAAGCTGCCCGAACTCAAACAGGTTCTCAATGGCTGTCTTTATGGTATCACAAAATGATACTAAAGAACTAAAATTGGCTTAAAATAGGCCTATAAGGTCTTTTAATGATACCGATGTTTTCGCGGCAGCCTGTTCAGTTAGAAGTTGGCACCATGTAGAACTTTAAAGCCTGAGGAGCCATATTTAACTTCGATGGCGAACTTCAAGCACCAAGCTCTGTCTTGCAAGCTGATCGATTCGTTCATTTATCAACTCCTTATTGGTGTTATCTAAATTCGCATCCCACTCATCCAGCAAAAGAACTGGAGTCGGATTGTTTGCAACAAACTCCAAATGTTTTAAAATGCGTTCTCCCGTCGACTCACTTCCCAATTGATCACCAATCTCCAGCGATGGGCTGGAGGGCAGATAAAAGGATTCCGGAAGGAAAGCGTTGAGGTGAACTAGTAACGTGGACTTTCCAGCTCCATTGTTTCCAGTGATTAGTATGCGTCCCTTTTTTGTTGTATCTAGATCTTTGATCAATTGTTCAACCGAGTCGAAGGCTTGTCCGTTCAAGCGAATTTTCTCAGGCTTAATTCTTCCCGAAAGGTCTGATTCGGTCAGATGAGAACTCTCCCAGTAGCTCCTAAAACGAGTCGTAAAGGTATTTAAATTTGTGACCTGCTGAAAGACGGAGCGATAGTTGGAAAGAATACTGATCTGTTTGGGAATAGTGACCATGAGGCCTGCCAAATACGAAGCATCTTGAAGATGAGTAACGGTAAGATAGATAATTAAGACGAAAACGGGCAGACAAGAAGCGATGGTTAGAATTAAGACAAGCAACTCGGTTTGGAAGTTTGCCTTGCCTATAAGCTCGTAGGTTTGTTCAAAGTGGCCTTCGAGCTTGCTAATATATTTTTGATTGATCTGAGAGTTCTTGAGGAAAACATTATCCCATGACTTCAAAAGATAGCTGAGGAATCTCATTTTGTTTTCTTGTTCACGTTCAATCAGCTGATCAATCGACGATGAAAGTCTACTAAAGACCCAGTAGGAGACTATCGCAGAGACAGCGAACGCCAGGATGAAGCGGGAATCGACCACCAAAGAGATCGCTAAGATGTTGAGGGCAATAGTCAGTAAGAATAGGAAGATATCAAAGATCGAAAAAGCGATGGCCGTTAGATAGTTCTCGGCCTCAGGTCCAATAGCTGTTTGATACTTTTCCTTTTGTTGATGGTTAGGCCAAATCTTCGCAGATCCTGCAAATTTGAGAAGGCGTAGTTCAATAAATGAATAGTAAGCTTGGAAATAGCCCTGCATCTCTGTCTTCCGCAGAAAAATAGTTACGAAGTGGGGAAGAATCGACAAAATAAGAAATCCGGTAATAAATAAAACAAAGTGGGTAGGCTTATTCAAGTTTTGTCCACTCAGGCTTAAACAAGCCGTACCCATTGCGACGAGTATTTGTTGAATAGTGATCAGCGCAAACATAGTAAAAATAAATTTTTTATTTAAAAGATTAAAAACAATCTTGATCATAAAATCCTCTCATTAGAGACAACGCTCCATTCGGCGAAAACCAAATATCGATTCCAATTAATGACTTGGCGGACACTGTGCCAGTTCGTTTCATCGCAAAAAAATAGAACCATTCGATTTGCTATCGGTGATATCCACTTTGTATCGGGTCCATCGATTGCGGCCCCCTCTTCCTTGTGAAGTAAAAGTTCCCCACCATTCGCGGGTGTCCAATCTCGACCCAGATAATAAAGCATGACGAGCGTACGGTGATCGATGAAGTCATAATGCGGGGGAAATGCAGGTGAGTCAGGCGTCATGCGGCGCAATTGCAAAGCTCCCGATTTATAAATTGAAAGGGCCGAGCCTGAAACCTTCTCCAGCAAGCCCTGAAATTCTTCAGACAAAAGAGCTTCTGCTAAAGCCATATCGGGCAAAGCACGCAGTTGAATCTGCTCCGGATCTTCACTGCCAATTTTGAATTCATGATTTTGAGAAAGAATTCTCTCTTGCAGATTAATAAAGTCATTTAATGCAAAGACATTATCCAAGATGAAATGTTGCCAAGGAGCCTCATGAACTAAAGTGTCTGTTTTTAGGTGGAGTTGATTTTCTTTTCTAAATTTAGGAGAGAGTTGGAGATACATTGTAAATCCTTAAGAAGAAGGACGAGCTAGGGCAGCTCGTCCTTTGAGGTTATTTTTTCTTCAGAAGTTCTTGAAGAGCTTGAGGGATTTCCTCTTTGTCTAGGTCGCGACGACCGTTGGCGTTTGAGCCTTTTCTTTCTTCGTATGTATAGATCATGGTTTTTCTCCTTGTTGGCGGGATCATTCCCGTGTTGGCGGACCTCTAGAGCAAGGGGCGGACCGCGGAGAAAAGCACGAAAAACGGCCTCAATTGCCTTTTTATTGGAGATGGCGTCTGTTAGAGGGCGCAGAGTCTTATTTAAAAGACTCCATTCTTGGATTTAATAATGAGAGAAAGCTATGCCGGCTTCTTTTGCAAATAGCGCAGCCAAGGCCCTGCGGTGAGGGAGGTGATGATGGCCATGATCACCAGGATCGTGAACCACATTTCGCTGATCAAGCCGCTATGGAAAGCCAATTGCGCTAAAAGAACTTCCATCGCTCCGCGAGCACTGAGGGCCACGGAAATGATCCAGGCTTCTTGCTTCGGAAGTTTTAAAAGCTTCGCAGCCAAAAGTCCGCCGATTATTTTGCCAGCGAAAGCCAGCGCAATGGTGCCTAAGGCCAGCCAAAGATTGAAAGACTTCCAAATATTGAGCTGCAGCCCGATTCCGATAAAGAAGATCGGTGCAAAAATCCATCGGCTTGCAATTTCAATATTTCTTAAGAACAAGCCCGGGAGGGGCAAAAACAATTTCCATAAGAGGCCAAGGAAGAAAAATAAAACGGGGAAGTGACTCCAGATCCATGTGGCTTGCTGCTCTTGAGGTAGTACGAACATAAAGCACGCCCAAGCTGCGATATCGCAAAGACTCGCGGCCGCAATAATGATGTGTCCCAAGAGATGGTTGAGCAGGCTTCTTTCGCGCAGGATTTGAATGATCACGGGAAGTGCAGAAACAGACAAGGCAGTGGCAAAGACCCAGCTGCTAACAAAGTCCTCGAACTGAAACAGGGGAGCAACGAAGAGGCCTAAAGCCAAAGGGATTACAAAAGAACCCAGACTGATTCCCAAGACGACTTTCAGGTGTCTGCCCATTCCTTGGAACGAGCACTCCATGCCCGAAACAAAAAGGAATCCGGCCGCGCAGATTTTAAATAGCAACGCCGGAGGAGCTGAAAGATGAAGTCCGCTGGGCCCAAGAATGAGGCCCAAAAGAACGTAGACGGGAAAAGTCATCATACCTAGTCGTCTCTGTATTAAGCTTCGGTCTCAACAATCCAAGTGTCTGGATCGTCAAAGAGTTGTTCGAGCAATTCATCTTCGAAAAGATGATCACCCTCGAAAAGTTCATGCAAGGTGAGAGCCTTCTTCGTGAGTTCTTGATAAGAGTAAGTTCTGCTCAAGTACTCTTCTTTTGACATCGCAGGCTTGACGGGCGGTTTGCTCAGAACTTTCTGGCCATACAAAAGGGTGTCATAGCTATAGCTATTGAAAACCAGAGCCTCGAGAGCGGTATAAGGAGAGTTTGTACCGAAGTTGCTCGCGCTGAGTGGTGGACGTTGATTAAACAAGTCCACAACCATCTGAGCATCACCGATATTTGTATTCTCATTGCACCACTTCCAGTACGGCGTATCGAGTTGCTTGTTGTATTTGTAGTGAATTCCCAGGAACCAGCGGAAGGTGTCCCAAGTTGCTGCGATCTCCTGATTGATACCCGCGATGGAAGCGTAATCAGAGTGATTGTTCGGCATCAACTTACACATAGTCATGATGCTGTGGACTGCTGTTTGGATGGCTGTCGACTCTAAGGGCTCAACGAAGGCGTAAGCATTGCCGATTGCAAAAACATTTTTATTCCAAGCTTGAGCGTGACGTCCTGATCGGAACTCTACCATTTTGTAGTTTTCAAAGTGACCGAACTTCGCGCGTGCTTCAGCTAAAGCAGTCGCTTCGTCACAGTAAAGAGTTGAATGCACATAGCCATGATGGTTTTCACCTCTCATCGGAATAGTCCAGCACCAGCCGTTATTCATCGTCGTGCAGGCCGTATAAGGGGCGATCACGTTATTGTTAGGTGTATCGAAGGTCAAAGCGCGGTTGTTGATCAAAGTTGAATTGAAGGGAATAAATTCCGTCTTTAAAGCCTGACCCAAGATCTTTGAGCGGAAGCCAGAGCAGTCGATATAAAGATCGAAAGAAAGCTTTTGGCCATCGTCTGTTTCCAAAGACGAAACAAACTCTTTGTCGTCCAAGTTCACTTTCACAACTTCAGCATCCAGGATCTCGATGCCTCTTTGCTTTACGGTTTTATTCAGGAAGCGAATCAGGTTTTTGTTGTCGATATGGTATGAAAACGGGATGCTCGGCAAAAGAGATGTCAAAGACCCGTCTTTTTCGCGAACCACCGGAATCTTCTTTGCGTCCATCAAAACCGAGGCCCAATTCGCATTGTTGATGGAGTCTTCGTAGTAATAAGACTCCTGCTGGTGACCGGCGAAGAAATTGAAATTGAAGTGGTAATCTCCGTTTTCATCTTTGGGACAACCCCAGTCGAAGCGAATTCCCAATTTCAAAGTCGGTTGAACTTCATGGAAGAAAGTTTGTGGATCAATACCCAAAGTTCTGTGCAGGAACGGAACGATCTCAGTCGTTGTTGATTCACCCACGCCGATAACCGGGATTTTGCTGGACTCGATAACGGAAGTTTTAATGCCTGGGTGAAGTTTTTTAAGTGCCAAAGCTGTTAGGTAGCCTGCGGTGCCCCCGCCCAGGATGCCGATGGTCTTAATTTCAGTTTTTGGGCATTTGGGAAAGTCTAAATAGCTAAGGTCAAAAGCACTGTCGATATGGTCTGCTGTCGAAGTCATATTCTATCCATTTAGGTATGGGATTTTTTTAAGCAATTTGCTATTGAATGCCCCAGATTGCAAAGCAATTTCCTGCTCTTGGCAGGAAGGGCGGTGGAGGGCTGGGAATAGCCATTTGGAGGCCACTCAGCCATGGATTTCTTGCACGATCGGGTCTAGAAGGTTCGCATTGTAAATATGAATATGTTTTATTAGACCAGTGTCCAAGCCTAAAGAATGTCTACTCAATCCCCCTAAAAGTTAGTTAAGATTTCGTTAATGACTCGTTGGCGGGAATATTTTCTAACATTATTGGTGGCTGTGCTTTTTGCACTGTTTGTGCGCAGTTTTTTAATCACAGCCTATAAGGTTCCCACGGGTTCTATGCAGCCGACCTTGAAGCCTGGAGATTTCATCTTCTCGTCTCGCATAGCTTATGGTTTGCAGCTTCCGTTTACGCAAAAAAAATTAGATACCAGTTTTCCTTCGCGGGGCGATTTGGTGGTCTTCAGTTATCCCAATCAGCCAGAGATCAATTACGTCAAGCGGGTCGTCGGCTTACCTGGTGACCGCGTGCAAATTAAGCAAGGTCGTTTGATATTGAATGAAGAGGCGTTCCAATACGAAAAGCTTCAAGACACGAAAGTGGACAATCCTAATCACGAGCTTTTTGACGTCTTTCAAGAACAGTACAAAGACTTTGGCTGGCGTGTGATTTTTCAAAAACATGATGAGGACAAAGATTTTGGTCCAATCATCGTGCCGCCCGGTGAAGTGTTCCTGTTAGGGGATAATCGCGATGCCAGTGACGACTCGCGGTACTGGGGCACAGTTCCAGCCTCCCAAGTGGTGGGCAAAGTTGTTTTAATTTGGTTATCTTTGGACTGGCAGCAAAAATGGGGCGGCGAGCGTTATCCTTCGGTGCGTTGGAACAGAGTTTTTCTTCCCGTGCATTGACAACATGGTTCGAGGTCCCTAGGCTAAGGTTCTAGATGTCATCTAGGAAAACGAACTCCCTCATAGATCTAATTTCCCTCGAAAAAGAAAAAATCAGCACTCTATTCTCTTTCGCTGATCTGATTTCTGAAAATAAATTGTCATTTGAAAAGGGCTTCGGCAAAACCGGAGCCCTTTTGTTTTTTGAAGCCAGCACCAGAACGCGAATGAGCTTTGAAACCGCTTGTGCGCGCCTGGGAGTTTATCCATTGCTTTTAGACGGGAAAGCGGGAACCAGTCTCGAAAAGGGTGAAACTCTTGAAGATACTGTTTTAAATGTGGCCGCGATGAAGCCCTCGTTCTTGGTGGTTCGAAGCGGAGACGATTTAGATCTTCGTGATGTCGCTCGAAAGCTCTCAATGCCAGTTGTTAATGCCGGTTGGGGCAAAGTGGGACATCCTACGCAGGCTCTTCTTGATGCCTACACAATTCGTAAGCATTTGGGCACATGTGAAGGACAAAGAGTCCTCATCGTTGGAGATGTTCGTCATAGCCGAGTTGCCGCTTCTCATTTTGAACTTGCGACGAAACTTGGCTATGAAGTGGCTCTATGTGGGCCGAAAGACTTTTTACCTTCGACACCGACAGTGAAGGTTTTCTCTTCACTGAAAGAAGGGCTGGAATGGGCCTCCGTTGCCATGGCTCTTCGAGTTCAGCTCGAACGTCATGCGATTGAATACTCTTTGGCGGATTATCGTGAGCAATTTGGTTTTACAAAAAAGAATTTGCAGAGCTTATCGGCGCAAGCTTTGATTATGCATCCCGGGCCAATCAATCAAGGCACGGAGCTGGATAGCGACATTTTGCAGGATCCTCGTTGTCAGGTGTTGGATCAGGTTTCCAACGGAGTTTTTGTTCGTCAAGCATTGCTACACAGTATTTTAGTTGAGTTATAGAGGGGCATTTATGGCAGCGTATCTCGTTCTGGAAAGTGGAGAAGTTTATAAAGGAGCTTGGCAGGGCGGTGAAGATCGTGCTGGCGAAGTTGTATTTAACACTTCTCACTCGGGTTACGAAGAAATTGCCACTGATCCCTCTTATTTTTCGCAAATTGTGGTAATGACCGCCCCGATGATGGGCAATTACGGCGTCGAAGATGCCGTGTGGGAGTCTCGCAAATTGTGGATTGAAGGATTTATCTGTCTGGAAGTGCAAGACAGTGAACGCGACCATGCTTGGAAATCTCGCCTCACTTCAAATGGCATTCCGTTGGCAACTGAAATGGATACTCGTGCGCTGGTTTTAAGACTTCGCAGCGGAGGAACTCCGTGGGGAGCTTTGGTCGAAGCCGCTTCAGAAGACGAAGCAAAGCAAAAAGCCGGGACGCTGATTGCTGCGAAAAAAACCATCGATAAAGACTGGGTCTACCAGGCATCGCGCAAGGAAGCGGAAGTCCGCAAGGGCGACAACTTGGTGGGACCTCGGGTTGCAGTTTTGGATTTTGGCAGCAAAGAAAACATTTTGCGTGAATTGCAGAATCGCTGCTCTGAAATCAAGATTTTCAACAGTCGAGCCTCAGTTCAAGAGATCATGGACTACAAGCCAGATGGCATCATGCTGACAAATGGTCCCGGCGATCCGGCCGATGTCAAAGTGGCGATCGGCACGGTGAAAGAGCTTTTAGGAGTGAAACCCATTTTTGGAATCTGCATGGGGCATCAAATTTTGGGTCTGGCCCTGGGTGGGAAGACTTACAAGATGAAATTTGGTCATCGTGGCAGCAATCACCCGATTCAGGACAGTCTGCTACAGCAAATTTACATGACCAGTCAAAACCACGGTTACGCGGTCGAACAGTCAAGCCTGCCTGCTGACGTTAAAGTGACTCAATTAAATCTAAATGATGGCAGTGTGGCAGGTTTTTATAGTGAAAAAAGAAAGTGTTTGGGAATACAATATCATCCGGAAAGTTGCCCAGGACCGCATGAAGCATCTGGGCTATTTAGCTATTTTGTAGAGCGGATGTTATGAACGAATATGAAAAAGTAATAGAAAAGATTCTCAATCACTTTGTCGGTGAGGCCTTTAAGGACGAGCTGGCGACAGCAAAGAGCGAATTTTTCGCCAATGCAGGCACTTTAGACGAAAATTCAGAGCATTTTGAATCTCGCATGGCACAGTTCTATGACTGGTACTTTTTCACCAGAGAACTTCTGGGCTACAAGCAAACTCCGCTTGAAGCTTGCCACTTGGTGCGCGAACTTCGATTCTCTGAAGAAGAGCTGAATATTATCGAAATTTTGAAGAAGCACCGCCACTCTTTGTTCGAATTTATCAAAATTAAAAATGGCGATGTATATATCAAAGACTTGCTTGCGAACAAAAAATTGGTCGTGAAAGCATCTCCTTTTGTTTTTGGTTTTGATCCTGATGAGGTTTTTGAAGTGCGCCTGATTCCTGTGGGAGATTCTTTTATCTTCACACGCGGCTTCTGCTTCCATCCGGAAAGTGCCAAGAAGTTCATCTTGAGCGAAGTTAAACGCCATCGCAAAGATCCAGATTTGGATCCGGATGTGATGATGTTGAGACTGATCAAGATGAGATACAAATTTGAACAGTATAAACACGTAAGACCCGAAATGATTTACTCCAATGAGGGTAAATTAGGGATTTAATCTATCGAGGAGGAAGAGTGCCGAGATCCAATAACGTAAATAGAGCCAATATCAGGAAAGTTTTAATTATTGGCTCCGGACCCATCGTCATTGGACAAGCCTGCGAGTTTGATTACTCCGGCACTCAAGCCTGCAAAGCTCTTATGCAAGAGGGGCTTGAAGTCATTCTGGTGAATTCCAATCCAGCGACGATCATGACTGATCCTGAAGTCGCCACCAGAGTTTATGTCGAGCCTCTTAAGGTCGATTATCTGGAAAAAATCATCGATAAAGAACGGCCTGATGCAGTCATTCCCACTCTGGGCGGACAAACGGCTCTGAATTTGGCTCTTGAGCTTCATGCCAAGGGCATTCTGCAAAAATATAAGGTGCAACTGCTCGGGGCCACGCCGGAAGTTATCAAAGCTGGCGAAGATCGCGAAATCTTCCGTGGTCTTTTGGATAAAATTGGCGCCGGATATCCGAAAAGTCATTTGGTCAGAACCTTCGAGCATGGTTTGCAAGTTGCTGACGATCTCGGTTATCCGATGATCCTTCGCCCCAATTATACCTTGGGTGGTGGTGGCGGCGGGATTGCCTATTCTCCAGAAGAATATAAGAAAATGCTCGTGGGCGCGCTTCATGAAAGCCCGACTTCAGAAGTCCTTGTTGAGGAAAGTATTCTTGGCTGGAAAGAGTATGAACTGGAAGTGATGCGCGATTATAAGGGCACCTTCGTCGTTGTCTGCAGCATCGAGAATCTTGACCCTTGCGGAGTTCATACCGGCGACAGCATCACTGTGGCGCCCCAGCAGACCCTGAGTGATCACGAATATCAGGCGATGCGTGATGAAGCTTGCAAGATCATCAATGAAGTGGGCATTCAAACGGGGGGAGCGAATATTCAGTTCGCTGTTCATCCGAAAACCCGCCAACGCGTGGTTATTGAAATGAACCCGCGTGTAAGTCGCTCTTCCGCTCTGGCAAGCAAGGCGACAGGTTTTCCGATTGCAAAAATCGCAGCCCTTCTGTGCTTGGGATATAGCCTTGAGGAATTGAAGAATGACATCACCAAAGTCACTCCTTCCTGCTACGAACCTGCGTTGGATTATGTTGTTATTAAAATTCCAAGATTTGCCTTTGAAAAATTCCAAGGATCCAAAGACTCTTTGACGACACAAATGAAAAGCGTCGGGGAAGTGATGGGCATTGGGCGCACTTTGCAAGAGTCCTTGATGAAAGCGTTGTCCAGCCTGGAAAAAGACCCTCAAGCTATATCAGAAGTTGAATTGGAGATCGGCAAAGTTTCCTATCCCAACAGTCATCGTATCTATCATCTTTTCCAAGCGTTCCGTGATGGAAAAACCGTGGCAGAGATTGAAGAACTGACCGGCATTAATCCCTATTTCTTAGAGCAAATTGAAGGTCTGATTAAGTTTGAGAAAAAATTCAAAAATGAATTTAACGAAGACAATCAAGACCTTTTAAGAACAGGGAAGCGCAAAGGATTCACGGATGCCCGGTTGGGTTTTTTGGTTGGTAAAACTGAAATTCAAATGCGTGAGCTGCGAGAAAAAAACAAACTTTTCCCTAGTTACCTCCAAGTGGATACTTGTGCTGGAGAGTTTGAGTCTTCGACGCCTTACTTCTATTCATCTTACTGGTCGACGGTTTCAGCTTCGATTGAGGCAAAGGACGCTGTTGTTATTATCGGTAGCGGTCCGAATCGCATCGGTCAGGGGATTGAGTTCGACTACAGCTGTGTCCGCGGCGTAAAGGCATTCCAAAAAAATGGCAGCAAAGTTGTTATGGTGAATTCAAACCCAGAAACCGTTTCGACCGACTACGACACATCTGATGTCTTATTCTTCGAGCCTTTGACGGCTGAGAGTTTGATCGAAATCATGCGCTTTATGAAGCCTCGAGGCTTTGTTGCTCAATTGGGTGGGCAAACCCCGATTAACATTGCACCTGATTTGGTGAAGGCCGGCTATCAACTTCTTGGATCTTCCTTGGCCACAATTGATTTGGCGGAAGATCGCGGTTTGTTCACGAAGATTTGCCAAGAACTGAATTTTGCGATTCCAAATTCTGCGATGTCAGGTTCCTTGGAAGACGCTTTGATGAATGAAAAAAAAGTGGATTATCCCATGATCTGCCGTCCAAGTTATGTTTTGGGCGGTCGCCGCATGGAGGTGATTGAAAATCGCGATGAGCTGATTTCTTACTTCCAAAGACACGCAGATTATATTTCACCCGACAAACCTTGCATGATGGATCAATTCCTGGCCGGTGCTTTGGAAGTGGATGTGGATTTGGTGCGCGGAGACGATTGGACTCTGATTGGTGGCGTGGTTGAGCATATCGAAGCTGCGGGAGTGCACTCCGGCGATTCGATGGGGGTTCTTCCGCCGCAACGTTTGAAGCCAGAAACTTCGGCGCGTATCGAAGACCTAAGTATTCAGCTGGCAAATCGCATTGGTGTGATCGGGCATCTCAATCTTCAATTGGCCGTAAAAAATGATATCGTTTATATTCTCGAAGCCAATCCAAGAAGTTCACGTTCGGTTCCCTTCGTGGCAAAAGCGACAGGCATTCCACTGATTGATTTGGGCGTGGCGGCGATGTTGGGCAAGAAAAAGAAAGATCTTCATCTCGAAGGTTTGAATTGGAGAAACGCGCCGGCGGTTTCCGTAAAAGGTGTGGTGTTTCCGTTCAAGAAGTTCCCTGAAGCAGATTCGATTCTAGGGCCAGAGATGAAGTCTACGGGTGAAAGCATGGGGCGAGGCAAGGACTACTCCGAAGCTTTAGCGAAGGCCTTTCTTTCAAGTAACATAAGACTTCCAAAATCAGGTCAGGTCTTCTTCTCACTCAGAGATAAAGACAAGGATATGATGTTGCCATTGGCGCGTGAACTTCAGCGTATGGGCTACGGAGTTTCTGCGACCACCGGAACCGCGTCCTTCTTCAACGATAAAGGAGTCAACTGCCTGTCCTTGAAGAAGGTGGATGAGGGGCGTCCTCATTGTGTGGATAAAATTCGTTCGGGAGAGGTGGCCTTTGTAGTTAACACGACTTCAGGTCGCCGTGCTATTGAAGCCAGCTTCGACATTCGTCGAGCTTGCACGGACTACAATATTCCATGCCTCACTGAAAGTGATGCGGCCGAGGCCTTTGTTCTTGCCTTGAAAAATGCCAGAAATGAGTCATCATCAGTCGAAGCGTTACCTTCGATGGAGGCATTTTGATTAAGCAAACTCTTCTCGCACTAGCATCGGTTCTCTTCTTTTCCAGCGCTCAAGCTCAAACTTTGGTGGCTGCTGTGGAAAAAGCTCCTTCGGAAATCACTATTGGTGTGATTCCTGGTGGCAATCCCGAGATTTTACGCGAGCAGGGTTTGGCTTTGGCAAAAGAGCTTCAAGCGAAGATCAATATTCCCGTGAACATTTACGTTTCCAAAAACTATGCTGGCTTGGTTGAGGCGATGAAGACGAAAAAAGTGGATTTTGCTTTCTTCTCTTCATCGACTTATGTACACGCGGAAGAGCAAGCTCAAGCCAAAGTGCTCCTTAAGAAAGTATGGAATCATCCATATTATTATGCGACGGTGATTGTTCCGGTGAAATCCAAAATTAAAAAGTTGGAAGATCTGAAGGGTAAAACCATCGCCTTTGTCGATGAGCAGTCTTCCTCTGGATATCTTTATCCTAAAGTGGCTCTGCAGAAAAAAGGACTGAATGACAAGTCCTTCAAAGAAGTGATTTTCAGTGGCAATCACAGTGCATCCGTTCAATTATTGGAAGCTCATAAGGTCGATGCAGCGGCTGTTTTCAGTGATGATGAGCAGGGTAAAGAAGGCGCTTGGATTCAGTTTGGAGCGAAGCAAAAATACCGCATTATTTGGAAAAGTGCACCGATTCCTAACGATCCCTTCTGTGTTCGTCAGGATTTCTATGATGAATATCCTAAGATCACCCATACTTTGATGTTTGCGCTGATTGATATTCTTGATCAAGCGACAGATAAAAAGATTTATTCTGAAATTTTGGGGACGCAGACCTTGATGCCTGCCACTTCTAAACAGTATGATCCTGTTAAGGAGATGGTGAAGGCTCTTAATATCGAGCTAAAACCTTAAGCAAGAATGGCAGCATTAACAGTCGAAGGACTTAATAAAACCTTTCGCGGGGGTCTTTTTGAAAAAGACCGTCACGTTTTGCGCGATGTCTCGTTTTCTCTTCGAGAAGGTCAAACAACAGGCTTCGTTGGAAGCAATGGTTCGGGTAAAACCACGACTATTAAATGTCTTTTTGATTTCATTCACCCTGACAGTGGAACCATTCGTTTTTTTGGTCAGGAAATTGGGAATGAAGTCAAAACCCGTATCGGTTATTTGCCTGAACGTCCTTACCTCTACGAATTCCTCACCGGCGAAGAGTTTTTGAAGCTGCACTGGAACCTTTGCTATGGATCCGTGACCAAAGACTTCGCGGAACGCGCGAAAGAAAGCCTGCGCAAGGTGGATCTTCTTGAAGCAAAAGATCGTCGCTTGCGCACCTATTCAAAGGGCATGCTGCAAAGGGTGGGAATTGCTCAGGCTATTCTCACTCGTCCCGATCTTTTGATTCTAGATGAGCCCATGTCGGGACTGGATCCTGATGGTCGTGCGATGGTTAAAGACATTCTTCGTGAAGAGCAAAAGCGAGGAATGACCTTATTTTTCAGCAGCCATCTCTTGCAAGACATGGAAGAGCTTTGTTCGGATCTTGTAGTTATCAATAAAGGACAGATTCTCTATAAAGGGGATTTGCCGACATTCATGTCTGAATTCCAAAGCCTCGAAAAGGCCTTCCAAGTTTTGAAAAACAAGGGGGCCATGGATGTTTAAAGTTCTCACTTTGGCTAAGACCACGTTGCGTGAAATGCTTCGTGAAAGAGTTTTCCTTGTTGTTGTCGTCATTGCCGTGATTCTTTTTGCCCTCAGTTTTTTATTGGGTGCTTTATCGTTGGCAGAACAGCGAAAAATTCTGGCAGACTTTGGTTTCCTGGGAATTCAGGTCGCTCTTTTGGGGGTCTCGTTGTTTTCAGGGGCCTATCTTTTGGCTAAAGAGATTGAAAAGCAGACCTGCTTGTTGATTCTTTCCCGCCCTGTGACCCGAGATCAGTTTATTTTAGGAAAAATTTTTGGTGTCCTCGCTTTGAATGTGATCCTGGTCACTTCTTTGGGAATTCTGTTGGCACTCTTGTTGGGCCTGTGGAACGAGCCTCAAAGGTGGGGGACTTTCTTTGAGATCTGCTTGAGCCTGTGGATGGAAAGCGCCGTATTGCTTTGCCTGGTGATCGGCCTCAGTCTTGTGGTTAGACCCGTTTTGGCGCTATCATCGGGCTTTGTCATTTTCTTGCTGGGTCACTGGCTTTCCGATCTGGCTTTCTTTGCCGAAAAAAGCAAAGAGGCAATTTTCGTGACCGCAGTGAAAGCTCTTCATTGGGTCGTGCCGAATCTGTACCGTTTGAACTGGAAATCAGATTACTTCCTCGAAAATGGAATTCCTTTTGCGAATATTCTATGGATGCTCGGGCATATGCTTGGCTGGTTCCTGATTTATCTTGTTTTCACTAACTTCTTCTTCAGGAGAAAAGACATTGTCTGAGCTGGATACCTTTTTTTATGTGATGTTTTTTGTCCTGGGTGCAATCTTTGGAAGTTTCGCCAATGTTATCATTTTGCGTCTTCCAAAAGAGGAAAGCATCGTTAAGCCGCGCAGCTATTGTTACAGCTGTAAGACTCCGATCAAGTGGTACGATAATATTCCAATTCTGAGTTGGTTTATTCTCAAAGGGAAATGTCGAAAGTGCGGTGCGAAGTTTTCCTTCCGTTATCCTCTGGTTGAAATTATCACCGGTGTTCTCTTTGCTTTGAGCTATCATTATGCGGGTTGGACCTGGAACTTGCCCGAGTACTTAATCTTCATATTCGGCCTCGTGGTTTGCACTTTTATCGACCTGGATCACATGATTTTGCCTGATGAGTTTACGTTGTCGGGGATCGTGATTGGATTGATTGGGGCGGCCCTAAACCCTCAGCGTGAATTCATGGAAGCCTTTTGGGGTGTTCTCATGGGCGGTGGTTTTTTGTGGGGAATGGCTTATGTATACTATCTGATGACTAAGCAGGAAGGCATGGGTGGGGGAGATATTAAACTCCTTGCCTGGATCGGTGCCTTGTTGGGTTGGAAGGCCATTCCGTTTGTTATAATGTCTTCTGCCATCATTGGAAGTGTCATTGGTATCATCGCTGCCCGAAAACAAAAGGCTGGACTAAAGACTGTAATTCCCTTCGGTCCTTACCTCGCCTTAGGTGCGGTGATCTACCTGTTTGGCGGCCAGACTATCGCATTGTGGTACCTAGACCTTTTTCTTCCGGGCTTAATCTAACTTCTAGCTAGACCCTTGTTTGACATTCTATTCCAGACCATAAATAATTTTAATATGTTAGACCTGCGTCTAAAGACGTTGGTCTTTAAAATTGTCAGCGTGGAACACAACTGGGGAAGCAACTAGGTAATGTTTTTTAAATCAAAGAAAGTCATCGGACTCGATATCGGTACGAGTTCAATCAAATTGGCTGAAATGGACTTCTCTGGAAAAGGAGCCCAACTGCTTTCTTTTGGTTTTGCGCCAACTCCTCCGAACGCCGTTTCTGGCGGTGAAATTGTCGACATTGCTTCCGTCGGATTGGCTGTTCAGTCTTTGATTAATGAAGTTGGTTCCAAGCGAAAAAACATTGCGACGGCGATGTGGGGAACTGCGGTTATCGTTAAGAAAATCACGATTCCAAAAATGGATAAAAAGATGGTCAAAGACCAAATCCGTTTTGAAGCTGAACAATATATTCCTTTTGATATCAATAACATCAGCTTAGCCCATCATATTCTGGCAGGAAGCAGCTCGCCTGACACGATGGACGTCCTTTTGATCGCCGCTCAAAATGAACTAGTCACTCAATACACTCAAGTTATCGAGATCAGCGGGCTGACTTGTGGCGTGCTCGACGTGAGTGGTTTTGCTCTGGCGAACTCTTTTGAATTGAACTATGGAAAACTTCCAGGTGAAGTTGTTGGGATCTTGAACTTTGGTGCCTCCATCACAAACTTCGTGGTGATTCAAAACGGCGAAGTGATTTTCTGCCGTGATATCCCTGTGGGTGGTGCCAACTACACGAATGAGATCCATAAAGCGATGGGTGTGACTATTCCAGAAGCTGAAGCTTTAAAGCTGAGTGCGGTTTCAAAGCGAGAAGTTCCAGACGATGTGCATGCAGTGATCAGCGCGACGAATGAAGCCGTGACTGAAGAGATTCGCAGTAGTTTGGATTTCTTAAGTGCCACCACAAATGGCCTTACATTGAATCGTTGTTTCTATACAGGTGGAAGCTCTTCAACATCGGGCTTGGTTGACACTGTCGCACGTGTGACAGGAATTCCAATGCAGCAGTTCAATCCGTTTATTAGAGTGAAGGCAAATCCTAAAAAGTTCTCTCCAGAATATCTTGAGCAAATCAGTTCATTTGCCGGGGTTGTTACGGGTTTAGCCCTTCGTGAAGTGGGGGATAGCTAATGATTAAAATCAATCTAGCATCCTCCGGTGTAGGAACAACAGCTTCAGTTAATGCTTCTTTGGGAATTTCAACGGATGGATTCTTATCGCCGGAAGAAACTCGCAAGGAGGCTTTAAAGCGTCTTGTGATCATGTTGATCCCGGCCTTGGCGCTTTATGCTTATCAAGAGCAAAATGTTCCGCAAAAGCAAAGCGAACTCAACGCCAAGACGCAAATGTTGAATGAGTTGACAGCCTACAATGCGAAGCAAAGTGCATCAGTTGCAGAGATTAAGAAGTTTAAAGAAGACGAAGCTTTGATCGAAGCCCGTATTGCGGCTTTGGATAAGATCTCAAAAGATCGTCATCGTGAAATTCGGGTCCTGGATCTGCTGCAACAAGTGATACCTGAAAAGGCGTGGATCACACAAATTAAAATCACTCCGGAAAAAGTGACTGTGCAAGGACTTGCGCTCAGTGATTTTGAGGTCTCTGGTTTTCTAGAGGCTTTGACAAAAAGTGTCTTTTTGATGGACGTAAATCTGGTGAACTCAAGCGAGTCTCTGGTTGATGGGGTCAGTCTCAAAAAGTTTGAGATTAGCTGTCTGTTGGAGAAGCCATTATGAATAAGTTTTTTGAAACAATTTCTGCTTATACATTTGGCAAATCTTTTATCATCGGTCTGGCGATCTGTGGCTTTTTCTATTTCACTCTTTATGACGACGGCGCCGTAGTTGATGGTCAAATTGCCACAATTAATGAGCAGCTAAAAACTGAAGAGGCGAAAAAGAAAGATACAGATGCGACTTTGAAGCAAGTACGTGAAATGCAAGATAAGGTCGGTCGCTTGAGCACTCAGTATCAAGAGATCTCGCGTCGGTTGCCATCAGCTTTGTACTCGATTGATATTAATAAATCGATCGATGGTTTTGCCCGGAATGCCGGTGTGAATGTTAAATCGAAAAAGCCGGGTGATAATATCCGTAAAGAGGTTGTGGAAGAAGTACCCGTCGAGGTCAGCCTTGAGGGAACTTATTCGGAGCTGGCTCAATTTGTATTCTTGGTTTCTTCCGCTGAGCGCATGTCTCGAGTGAAAGATATTACGATTACTGATCCAGGAACCGGTGCGAAAAAATTGAAATTTGACGGGCAAGTGGTGGGTTATAAGCTCGCCCCTGAAAAGCCTAAAGCGGAGAAACAGTGAAGTCGGTAAGATGGATGATGTCTTACATTTTAGTAGCCTCGTTGGGACTGTGGCTTGCCTTTGCGGTGAGCATGAAGTTCATGGCTCCGGCTCACTCTCAGGAAGCTCCTTCATCGGGAGATCTTCCTCCAGAGTTTTTGAAAGAAGTTGAAGCAACGCAAGTTCCTGCGGCAAAAACGGGGGTGAAACCTGCGGCTAGTCCGACACCAGGTAAAGCAGCTCCGCCAGCAGTTCCCCCTTCAGCCCCGAAGGCTGGAGAGGCTCAGCAAGTTCCGCCACCGCCTCCGACGCCGACTGAAGAAATGCCATTGGGCGATTCAGTGACAGCGCCTCAAGCGACAACGGGAACAATGCCGCGTGATGAATACATCTATGATCCAACGGGTAAAAGAGATCCATTCAAGCCTTTCCGTATGGCGCGTCCTACAGGGAAAGTGGAAAAAACAGAAGTTCCTTTGGAGCCTTTGCAGCGTTGGGAAGTGGATCGTTTGCAGATCGTGGGAATCTTGTGGGATGTCAAAACCCCAAGAGCGATGGTGAAAGATCCGGATGGTGCAGTTTATACTGTTGTTAAGAACTCAAAAATTGGTCGCAGTGAAGGATTTGTTGCGGCTATACGCGAGGGTGAAATTGTCGTCGTAGAAACGAAATACGATGACGGCAAAGCCACTAAAGAAACCCGCGTGATGGAATTTAAAAAATAAAATTCTCTTTGTAAGGAGGAACTAATGAACGGATTCATTAGATTTATGATCGTAAGTGCAATGATTGCCACTTTGACTTCTTGTGCAAGTCATCCTTCTCGTGGTGGCGGCGACGATCTGTCCCTTGATGATACTGATTCTACTGCTGAAGTTGCTTCTGCTGATGGCGGATCTTCTTCTGGCGCGACTGATGAATTCTCAGACTTTGATGAGACTCCAGAAGACAAACAAGCGAAGGCGAAATCTGAACCTCCTCCGGCAGAGGCTCCCGCAGGAGACCAGGATTTGGCAATTGAAGAGGAAGTCAGTCAAGCCGGTGCTGAAAAGCAAGCTCAGCAACCACCGGCTCCAGTCATTGAAGAGGCTGCGCCAACGGAAGATCCGTTTGCGAACAGCGGCATTGCAGATGCTCCGGCTCCGGTTCCAACCCAGGAACCAGCTCATGGAACAGTTCCTGCTCCTATGCAGGAATCTATTCCAGCAGCACAGCCAGTGGCGCAAAATGCCGCAACTCCTGCAACAATCACAGATTTGAAATTTAAGGCCAACGAAACAGGTGGAACTGTGATCGTTCAAGGGGATCGTCCTTTGACTTTCACAACACGTACGAATCCGGATCTTCATCAATACATCGTTGAAGTGGATAATGCGATTCTTCCTGATCGTTTGAAGCGCTCATTGAACACCCGCGATATCAAAGGGGCGGTAGGTGCTATCGATGCCTACCAGAATCCAGGGTCTACAACAGCTCGTTTCGTTATCCAAATGCGCGAAGGAGTTTCAGAACCAGCGGTGCAGACAGAAGGAAGCAGCCTTTTGATCGTGGCATCAGGTTCCGCACCTCAGCCAGTGGTTGACCATGAGAATCAAGAATCAGGTGAGTCACAGATTTTGCCAAATCAAAGCCTGACAGAGTTTTTGGCGGGTAACAGTCAATTCTACGGTAAGAAAATTTCCATCGAAACAAACAGCATGGACATCCGTGACGCTTTGAACTTCATCACAGAAGAAAGCGGCGTGAACATGGTTCTTTCCGACGAAGTTAAAGGCAACGTCAGCCTCAAACTTCGCCAGGTGCCTTGGGACCAAGCTTTGGTTGTGATCATGCGCGCACGTAAATTGGGCTACACTCGCCAAGGAAACGTTTTGCGTATTGCTCCTCTTGCAGACTTGAAAGCCGAAGAGGATGATGCAAACAAGTTGGCAGCCGCTCGTAAAAATCTAGAGCCTCTTAAAGTTCGCATGTTCCCAATCAGTTACGCGAAAGTGGATGAGCTCGAAAAGAAGATCAAAGACTTCCTCGGCGATCGCGGTAAAGTGGTCGGCGATATGCGTACGAACGCTCTCGTTGTCACAGATATTGAAGACAACTTGGAAAGAATCGCTAAGTTGATTTCAAGTCTTGATACTCAGCCACAACAAGTCTTGATTGAAGGTAAGATCGTAGAAGCTCAGGAAGACTTCGCTCGCGACATCGGTGTGAGCTGGTCGTCTTCGGGATCAACAATCAAACTGGGCAACTCAAGTCGTGGCCCGGTGAACATGACTCCTAAGTTTGCAGTCAATCCAGGCAAGGGTTCCGGTGGTACCAACTTAGATTTCGGTCTTGATATCGGTACACTGGACGTTTTCGGAAGTATTACAGCGGCGTTAGCCTTGTCTGAATCCGAGAATAAAGTGAAGGTATTGGCATCTCCACGTATCTTTACAATGAGCAATGAAAAGGCTGACATCAATCAAACTACTGAGGTGCCAGTTAAGCAGGTGACGATTAATGGGACATCAAACCAGACATCGTTCCAGTTTAAGCCATTGACCCTCAAATTAGAGGTTACTCCACAGGTAACTTCTGATGGATCTGTTATAATGAAAATTGCAGTAAACAGACAATTCCAAGGAGCTGTCGTGGATGCCGCATTGGGAAGCTTTTCAGTAAATTCTCGTGAAGCGAACACACGTGTTCTTGTGAAGAACGGTCAAACCGCTGTTATCGGTGGTATCTACCAAAGCGATGCGACAGATGGTGAAACGGGAGTTCCATGGTTCCGTGAGGTCCCAGTGGTTGGCTGGTTGTTTAAAACCAAGAGTATCCGTAAGACTAAATCTGAACTGTTGATTTTCATCACCCCAAGAATTATGGGACAAGTTGACGGTGGCTCTACAACGAAAGATCTATAGGAGGTCACCATGAAAGCATTCATTCTGCTCGGTCTCCTAGCAAGCTTCTTAACCGCCTGTGCCGCAGGGGAGGAGAGTGTTTCCGTCAGCTCCTCCGTATCAACGGCACAGCTGATTCCCAGCCCGGCCACAAGCTGTTTGGCAATCAAGCAAGCCACCTCGGGCACCACTCCCAGTGCAGACATCTCAGCGGCTTATTTTAGAATCCCACGCATCACCTTCACAAAGAAGAATGTGGATAAGGACCTCTATATCAGCTTGATCACAATCACGATGAATATCCCGGGTTCCAGCGCTCCCTTTGAGTGCAAGGTGGGGGGCGATGCGTTGGCAGCTTTGAGTAATGACGCCAATTGGTGGGGAACAGGTACAATCCATGACTCGAAAGTCCCAGCGGGGACAGAGACCTTTACAACCAACTGTCCTCTTTATTGCGGAGGTATCAGTTCGGTGACTCCATTTTTCACCACGGCGACAATGGAAATCCTAGGCTACGAACAAGCCGCTGGAAGTGATGAACAGGAGCCCGTTAAAACGACCACTATTTTCAACGTTCAAAACGCCTTCTAAAGATTTTTAAAAATGAAACTAAAAAAGCTGCGCCTAAAAAACGCAGCTTTTTTTATGGGCGCAAGCAAGAGATAGAATTTGGATAGCTAGAGCTATTTCCAATTTGCACGATGGCATAGCAGATAGTTCCATCTTGCTGTTTGATTTGCACGACATTCGTTAGAGTCATATTTCCAGTCGCATCTGGCAATGCCACCACTTCGACCTTGGTGGAATCTGAAAAGTTAGAGCTGGATTTAGGAGTGCTGTCCGCGGCATGGGCTGAAAGACTGAGTAAAAAAACGCCTGTGAGTAAACATTGAAACTTCATAAAGGCTCCTTGGTTAAACTGCTTTCCCGAGGGGGAGAATACCTCCAAAGTAAATCCTCCAGCAACGGTGTTTGTCATAAAACCGAGCATAATTGGTTTGAGCGAGGTATCTTTTCTGGCAATGTTGGTCTATAAGGCAGGCATGGACTTGTTTTCAGCCTCCGCATCCGCGCTTTCCTCCTCCCCTTTGTCAGAGATCCTTCGGCCGAAGAATCTCGATGAAATCATTGGCCAAGAAAAAACCATCGGCGCCTCTTCAAAACTGGGGCAGATGCTGCGTAAAGGATATTTGCCAAGTCTCATTATTTGGGGCCCTCCAGGCACTGGAAAGACCACCTTTGCACTCGCGCTGTCACAACACTTCAACGCGCACTTTGTAAATTTGAACGCCGTAGACACGGGTGCAAAGGCGCTGCGTGAGGTGGGGGAGCAGGGAAAAGACCGCCGATTGCAGTTTCAACAAAAAACCGTTCTTTTTGTTGATGAGATTCACCGCTTTAACAAGTCTCAGCAAGACGTTCTTCTTCCCTTCGTGGAAAAAGGGGATCTCGTTCTGGTGGGGGCTACGACCGAAAACCCCAGCTACGAGCTCAATCGCGCCCTCCTAAGTCGTTGCCGCGTGGTTGTCTTTGAGCGCCTCAGTGAACAAAATCTTAGACAGATTGTTGAACGCGCGGGAGCTCACTATAAAAAACCTCTCGATCAGATTCTGATCCCAGAAGCCATAGAGAATCTTTTGCAATACTCCGACGGAGATGCGCGAAGACTTATTAATAGTCTCGAGATTCTCTATAATTTCACAAAAGATTCTGCGGGAGAGCTTCTCGACGTCAATGAGATGCGCGAGCTTCTTCAGCAAAACCCCCTCGGCTATGACAAAAGCTCCGAGATGCATTACGACCTGATTTCGGCGTTCATAAAAAGTATTCGCGGAAGCGATCCCGATGCCGCAGTTTACTACTTAGCGAGAATGTTGGATGGCGGAGAGGATCCTGTTTTCGTCGCAAGACGTTTAATTATCTCTGCCTCCGAAGATGTCGGGAATGCTGATCCCAGAGCCATCTCTGTGGCGATGTCGGGACTTCAAGCTGTTGAAGCCATCGGGCTGCCCGAAGGCGCAATCACTCTGGCTCAGGTGACCACTTACCTTGCCTCATGTCCCAAATCCAACGCTTCTTATATGGCTTTAAATCATGCGCGAGAGCTCGTGGAAAAAACCAGAACTTTACCGGTGCCGCTGCACCTAAGGTCCGCAAAGACCGCTCTGGCCAAAGAACTTGGCTACGGCAAAGACTATAAATATCCGCACAACTATCCAACAGGATGGGCCGAGCAAAGTTATTTGCCTGAAGAAATTAAAGATACAAAGCTCTATGAGCCCACAACTCACGGCTTCGAAAAAACCATACGCGAATATTTAAATTGGATGAAAAACCGCCGCACTGAAGGACAGTAGCGGCAAAGCTTTCAACTCAGACATGCTAACTGAAAATGGCGGAGTTCCTGACTGAAGTTCGTCGCATTAAAAACGCGTGAAAGATGCTCATTGCTTACACCCACAGAGGGATGTGTGGATCGGAGTTGATCTTGGGTGACAAGTATTCAGCTTACTAAGTGATGTCATATTATGACGGGGGCTCTTTTGGGGAATCTTGTTTGGAATTTAACAAGCTCAGCGTATACGACTGACCTTTCGATCAGTCGTCGATCATTTCCAACTAACTAAATAGCTCTCAGTGCGCAGATGCAAACACAAGGCACAGTTCCATGCGCTGTGTGTGCATGTTTTGTATTCGCAGGAATTTCCACGCGGTCACCAGGACGCAAGACAAACTGATTGCCAGAGATGTTAAAAAGCATTTCTCCAGAAACGATAATTCGTACCTCAGCAAAAGGGTGGCGATGATCCGGAACCTTTGTCTGTGGCTCGTAGATTTCCTCATAGGGCTCTAAGCCTTCTGATTCAAGAATCATATAAACTTGTTCTCTGCTTGGTATTATAGGTGCTTGCCAACGTGTGATGATCATATCTCTGCCTTGTTAATATCGAATATTGTTATCTCAAATCGAAACGGGAGAAACAAGTCACACCGCAAATGATCTCGTCTTGAAACGACTTTGCGATTTTCTATTCAAATTGCGACAGGGCAAGAGACCTGATTCTCATCTTTTTTTGTTTTCCCGTTAAGTAGCTCCATAGATTGTCGATACCTCTATTGTTGGAAGGACCCTAATATTAGGGGGGGGATATTTTGAGTAACTCTAAGTCAAAGTCGACACACGCTGAGCTAGATCACATCTTGAATTTTGTCGACTCATCAAAGGGTCTTCGTGCGAAGATCAATGAGTCGGGTCGAGTGCAGATTCGTCAGGATCTGGACAGCAAACTATTTACTTTCAGTTCTCAAGATCTCGGTGAAGTTCTTCACCGTGCAGATTCAGAGGGAAAGCCGTTCATTCAGGTGAACTTTAAGAATGGATCAAAAGTCCTTCTTACAGAGACACTTGTAGGATTCAAACCTATCGAAACATTAGGTTTGGATATGGGCAGAATCCCTAAAGTGGTAACAACCCCAGATCTAGTCAGTGTCTATGAAGCTATTGAGGAATCAATGGGGGCTGATAATGGATTGGATACAGAGGTTGAGATCCTTAAAAAGGTCTACATGGCGATCATCGCCGGTGGCGAAAAGGTGGGTTTTGACTTAAGTACTGAACGTAAGTGGTTAAACAGACTACTTGCGTCAAAATTCAAAGCCAGCGCCTAGAATTCAGTAAAATCAAATACTTAAATTCAAATTTGCAATAAACGAGGCCAAAAACCTCGTTTATTTATTAAGCAGTTTGCAATGAGTCATTAAACTTTCGAAAAAAAGCCATTGACCTTTTGCGGGGGTTGCGCGAAAACCATCTCCACTTTGGGGGCATAGCTCAGTTGGGAGAGCGTCTGATTTGCATTCAGAAGGTCGCAGGTTCGATCCCTGTTGCCTCCACCAAGTTTTCTTTCTTTTGGACTTTTGTCTTACGACGAAAAAATAAAAAAAAGAATGTTGACGGGGACAAAAAACAGAGTAAAGTCTGTTCCTCGGCGCCGCTGAAAAGCGGCAAACGATATTG